>DASQOL010000023.1:0-27177 GCA_035644475.1 Gammaproteobacteria bacterium
TCGCTCGGCGCGGGCAACGCCACGACCCGGCACACGCGAGGGTTCAGCCGCTGCGTGATCCGCTTGATGGCGCTGCCCTTGCCCGCCGCGTCGCGCCCCTCGAACAGGATCACGATCTTCTCGCGAGCCTCGACGACCCAGTCCTGGAGCTTCACGAGCTCGCCTTGCAGATGGAACAGCTCGCGAAAGTAGCGGCGCCGCTCGTGGCTGTGCTGCTCGGTCTCCGGGATGTCGACGTCGGCCGGCAGCGGACGCCGGTCCTCGATCTCCATCTCGAGCTCTTCGTCGTAGCTGTCTTCGAGGTCGGCGCTCAAGCGCCTGATCAGCTCGTCGTGATCCATCAGCCTGTCTCGCCTGAAAAAGTGGCGGAATCGTGCTTCTTCAATGTTACAACTCGAGCGCGCCGCGGGGGACTCCGGGACGCTGTCGGCGGGCGTCCACGCCCCCGTCGCCGAGCCCCGGCGCGGCGATGAGCGCAAACGAGCGCAACGCCTCGACGACCGGCTCGGGATGCGTGAGCAGCAGGTTGTGCTGCGCGCCCTCGATCTCGGTCCTCCGGCACGCGCCGAGCAGCTCGCAGACGCGGGCGATATCGCGAGGCGGGATCACGCCGTCGTCGCGGCCCGAGATCACGAGCACCTCGGGCGCGAGCTGCCGCAGAGCGGCGTAGCGGGCGCTCTGGTCGCCGAGCGTTCCCAAACGAATCATCGACAATAGCGCCCGCGCAAACCCGGGGTAGGCGACCTGCTCGAGGAACATTCCGGTGAGGTGCGGCTGGCCAATGCCCGCATAACGCCTGCGCCGGCGCCGTACGAGCGCCGGAACGCCGACGAATCGCATCAGCGCCTCGCCGACGCCCGGCAAACGAAACGCCGGTGTCCAACTCGACGTCGCGTTGAAGTCGAGCATCGGCGCCACGAGCACGAGCCGGCGGACCGAGCCCGGCCGCTTCGCCGCCAGGCGAGCGGCGATCGCCGCGCCGAGCGAATGGCCGAGCACCGCGGCGGGACGAGGAAACGCCGTCGCCTCGAGCAGCTCGGCGGCCTGCTCGGCGAACAGGTCGAGCGTGTAGTCGACGGAAGGCCGGTCGGAAAGCCCATGACCGTACAGATCGAACCTGAGCGTACGAAAGCCCGCGGCGTGCAGCTGCGGCGCGAGCAAGTCGAACTCCCAGAGCGGAACGGTGGCGCCGTGCACGAGCAGCAGCGGCACACCGTCCGCCGGCCCTTCCGCGGCGAAATGCGTGACCCCGCCGCCAAGCTCCGCGTACTCGCCGCCGGACGAACGCCGCGCACTCAAACGCCTGTGCTGGATGCCGGTAACGCGCCACCCCCTTCGGCGATCCCACCCGCGGGCTTGAAGCCGACCAGCCCGCTCGCGCAACCATAGAAGTGCTTCGTGGCCTCGCAGCGCAACCCGCGTTCCTCGAGATGCCGCTGCAGCCGTCCGCAATCGCCGAAGCTCGCCACGTACACCCCGATCATCGCGAATCCGTAAGAGTAGCCGAGAAACAGCCGCTCGATGACCGGCATGCAGCCCCGTAGGTAGAACATGTAGAGCGGCCGCAGGAACCAGCCCTTCGGCTCCGACACCTCGATCAGCGAAAACCTGCCGCCAGGCTTCAATATCCTCGCGATCTCGCTGCTCAAGCGGCGCAGCTGCGAGTCGTCGAACGTCTTCACGCCGAACGTCGAAAGGATGAAGTCCGCGCTCGCGGGCGCGATCGAGCTCGCGAACACGTCCTCCTCGAGCAGCGCGATCCTGTGGGGGGCGATGCGCCGAGCTTGCTCGGCCGCGCCCGCGATCATCGCGGACGAGATGTCGAGGCCCGTGAGCCGCCCGATCTTCGGATGCTTGCGCACGAGCTGCGCCCACGTCTCGCCGCGCCCGCACATGAGGTCGAGGCCGGCGACGCCGTCGGCAAGCACGCCGAGCGCGTCGATACACTGGCGGCGCCAGCGCTCCGTGAAGCCGAACGACGCGATGTAGTTCGTGTAGCCGTAGGTAGACGACACGCGGTCGAAGAGCTCACGCACGTAGCTCGAGCTGTGAATGTCGACGTCGCCGCTCACGCAGACCCTCTCGGCACCGGCACGAGGGCCAAAGATAGCAAACGACCTCGCCGCTCTCCCGCTCGACGCCGCGGCGCCGCCCGCCCCCGCGAATCTGGTATAACCGCTACGACGCGGAAACCTGCGGGGGAAAGCCATGCGCGCGTTTACATCGGTCGCCGTCCTCGCGACGCTCGCCTTCGGCGGCGTTGCGCGCGCCCAGATCACCGAGAATCCGCTGCCCGCGCCCGTCGAGAAGCGCGGCCTCGCGGTCGAGGTCCGCGACGTCGTGCGGCTGCCCGAGACGCGCAACCTCCGGCCCGTGGACCAGGACGTCACGCCCACGGGTTGGGCGCGCGTGAGCTTCGTGCGCGACCTGCCCGACGGCCGCCGTTTCGCCAACGATTCTCGCGGGTTCCTGTACCTACTGGAAGGCGCCAAGGTATCGCTATACGCGGACGTGGCCGCCGCGTTCCCGCGCGCGAACTACAACCGGCTCGAGAGCGGCTTCATCGGCTTCGACTTCCACCCGGAGTTCGCACGCAACGGCTTGTTCTACACCGTGCACAGCGAGCTCGCGCCCGGCAATCCGGCCGTGCCGAATTTCGTGCCGCCGGGCTACACGGCCGCGGACGCGACCTACCACAACGTGATCACGGAATGGCACGCGCGCGACCCCGCGGCGCGCACGTTCGACGGCACTCGCCGCGAGCTGCTGCGCGTGGCGCACATCGTGCAGAACCTCACGCACCCGTACGGCAACGTCGAGTTCAACCCGACGGCCAAGCCGGGCTCCGAGGACTACGGGCTGCTCTACACGAGCGGCAGCGACTTGGGCTTCAGCAACGGCGGTGGGCCGAACGCGAATCAGCCGGGTCAGACGCAGCGCCTCGACTCCGTTATCACCGCAATCCTGCGCTTCGACCCGCGGCCACCGTCCGTCACGGGCGGCACGAAGGGGCTCGGCGACTACACGATACCGGCGGCAAACAGGTTCGCGTCCGACGGCGATCCCAAGACGCTCGGCGAGATCTACGCGTACGGCTTCCGCAACACGCACCGCATGTCGTGGGACCTCGAAGACGGCACGATGTACGGGTCCGACATCGGCATGAACAACATCGAAGAGATCAACATCGTCAGGAACGGCGGCAACTACGGCTGGATGAAGCGCGAGGGCTACTGGGAGAACGGCATCAACCGGCCCGGCGGAGCGCTGAACCAACTGTACGAGCTGCCGCCCGATATCTTGAACGGCAAGAACAAGGACGAGTTCATCTACCCCGTCGCGATCTACGACCACGACGAAGGACAAGCGATCAGCGGCGGCTTCGCCTATCACGGCAAGATCGCGGCGTTGCGCGGCAAGTTCGTGTTCGGCGACGTGCAGCGCGGACGGTTGTTCGCCGCGGACATCGCGGCGCTCAAGAAGGCCGACGACGGCGTGCCCGCGACGGTCGCGCCGATCGAGGAGATCCAGATCTACGTACGCGACGGCTCCGGCGCGCGCCAGGACCTGTCGTTCAAGGAGCTCGTCGAGCGCACGATGGGCACAACGTTGACGCGTGCCGACTTGCACTTGAGCCGCGGCGGCGACGGCGAGTTGTTCGTCACGTCGCGCCAGGACGGCATGATCCGCATGCTCGTGGCGGACGACGCCTCCACGTCCTCGCGCCGCGCGCAATAGAATCTCCAGGGGAGAACGTCCATGCCGTACAGGATCTCGCGGGGGCTCGCCGCTACGTTCCTTCTGCTCGTCTCACTGGCAAGCGACGCGCAGGCGCCAGACACGTTGGCCCTCGGCCTCGCCGGCGGCCGTTTCCCGCCGCTCACCTGGGAGCAGATGAACGACGCGCAGCGCACGATGACGCAGAACGTGCTGAACGGAGCGCGCGGCAACCTCGGCGGCCCGTTCAACGTGTTGATGCGCAGCCCCGAGATGGGCGACCTCGCGCAGAAGCTCGGCGAGTACGCGCGTTTCCGCCCCGCGATGCCGCCCAAGCTCCGCGAGCTCGCCATCATTGTCACGGCCCGGCACTGGACGTCTCAGTACGAGTGGTACGCGCACCGACGCGCGGCCGCGCAGGCAGGCCTCGGCGAGGACGTAATCAGAGAGATCGCGAATCGAGAGCGGCCGAAGGGGTTGGACCGCGACGAGCAGGTAGTCTATGACTTCGCCACCGAACTGCTGGAGACGAAGACCGTCGGCGACGCGACGTTCAAGCGGGCGCGCGACCTGCTAGGTGAGCAAGGTGTAGTCGATGTCGTCGCCGTGATGGGCTACTACCAGATGGTGTCGATGCTGCTCAACGTCGACGCCCACCCGCTGCCGGCCGGCGTCGCCCCCGAGCTGAAGTAACGCTCCTCGTCTGACTTTGGCCGCACGCTACACGCCAACGCGGTGGACGTACCTCGAACGGGCTTCCCGAGACCGTCGCGGCACAGGGATGTGCCGCGAGGAGCCCCAGGGATGGTCTTCCGGCGTGTCTCGGGAAGCCCGTTCGAGGTGCGGCCGCCGCCGCGCTGCGCAGGGATGCGGCCAAAGTCAGACGAGAAGCCGCGTCAGCGCAGCGTGCCGTGCCCCACGCGGTCGCCCGAGAACGTGCCGAGGAAGAACTGCTTGTCGAGCGTCAGCACCATCGTGGCGTTGCTGAAGCTCGGAATCGCCGGCGTCTTCACGAGCACCGTGTCCTTCATCGTGGCCGAGTCGATTGCGATCGCGATCGTGCCGCGCGGGCAGCTCGCGAGCTTCGCGAGATCGTGCTGCGGGCCGGGCGGGCCGCCGCACTCGGGCACGTCGTTCGCCATGCCGGCCGTTAGCAGGCGCCCATCCGGCGCGCGATGCACGTTGTCCGGCGTGATCGGCAACTGCTGCGTCGTTCGCAGCTGCTTCGCCGGATTCGAATGCGAGAACGCGACGATCGTCTGGAACCCCGACGACACGACATAGATCTCGCGGCCGTCCGCCGCCGTCTCGATGCCGTTGTTGCCCGGGAGCTCCGTGCCCTGCACTTGCGCGAAGCCGTGCTTGCCGGGCGACCACTCGTACACGGCGCCGGTCGGCCGCTTCGCGACGGAATCGGCGAACGCCTTACCCGGCATCAGCAGCACCGTCGCGACGAGCGAGCCGTCCGCGAACGATGCGACGCTGTTGGCCGCGAGCCCTGCCGGCATCGGCACGCAGCCCTTCCAGGTGAGCGTCGGCTTCGGCCCGGTCGCGTCGACGTCGAACGCCTCGATCGACTCGCGCGCGCCGTGCGCCACGGCGTAGAGGGTCGAATGGCCGCCGGCGCCGGGCTGCAAATTCAGACCGTGCGTCTGGAGCTTGGCTGCATCGGGCGGCGTGGCGCAGTCGGGGAACGCGGCCGCGTCGTGCTTCGCCAGCGGCTGGCGTCCCGGATAGACGCCGCTCGCCGTGCGGTCGCGCGCGTCGATCAGCGAGAGGCTCGCGCTCTCGGCCATGCCGCTCGCGATGATCCACTGGGTGCCCGGCACGAGCACGAGATCCTCGGCGTTCTTGAGCCCGCAAACGAAGTCGAGACCGCCCGCCGGGTTGCAGTCCTGGGCGTGGGCGGCCGCCGCCCCCGAGAGCGCGGCCAACAGAACGAGACTCCTCAATTTGGTCATCGCGTATCCCCCAACGTTGGCGTCGAGCCGCGGCAACTCTAGCATAGGGCCCATGAGCGATGACGCGGGCCGCCCGGCCCCCAGGCGACGAGGTTTGCAGGCGCTGATCGCGCGCGGCGCCAAGCTGCACGCGCGCGCACCGTGGGTGGTGCCGCTCGTGAGCTTCCTCGCGGGCTGGGTCGGCTTCGCGTTGGTGAAGCGCGGCGAAGGGGCGGCGCGCTGGATCGCGTTGATCGCGCTGCTCGGCTGGCCGTGGATGCTCGCGGAACCGTTCGTGCGCCGCTTCCTCGAGCGCCGCAAACGCGGCGTCGGCAAGTTCTTCGCGAACATGGTGAGCCAGTGGTTGCAGCAGGAGCTCTTATTCTTCAGCCTGCCGCTGCTGATCGGCGCGACCCAGTGGGACGCCGGCCAGATCGCGTTCACGACGCTCGCGGCGAGCGCCGCAATCCTCTCCACGGTCGACCCGGTTTACGAACGCTACGTCGCCAGGCGCGCGCCGCGCCGGCTGTTCTTCCACGCATATTGCAGCTGGATCGCGGCGCTCGTCGTGCTGCCGATGGTGCTGCATCTGCCCATCGAGAAGGCGCTGCCGATCTCGCTCGCGGCGGTGTTCGTGTCGCTCGTGATCGCGCTGCCGTTGTCGCTGCGCGCGCTGAAGACCCGGCTCACGCGGGGCGCCTGGATCGTGAGCGTCGTGGCGATCCCGGTGTTGTTGTGGGCAGTGCGGGACGAGGTGCCGGCGGCCGGGCTGGTGGTCACGCAGGCGCGCATCACGCAGTCGGTCGAGGAGCTCGTTCCGGGCGAGCCGCTGTCGCGGCTCACGGCGGACGAGTTGCAACGAGGCGTCATCGCGTTCGGCGCGATCCGCGCGCCGGCGGGGTTGTCGCAAAAGGTCGTGTTCCGCTGGAAGCACGGCGAGGAGTCGGAGCGGATCGTCGCGGAGATCCACGGCGGGCGTGAGGAAGGGTTTCGCCTCTATTCGCGCAAACGATTGTTCCCCGCCGATCCCCTCGGGTGGTGGACCGTCGACCTGCTGACGCCCCAAGGTCAGCTGCTCAAGCGGCTGCGGTTCGTCGTGGTGGCAGGCGCGGCGACCGCCGAACCGGTCAATCCCGCTCGAACAGCCCCTTGAGCTTCTCCGCCGCCCGCTCCTCCACCTGCTCACGGGCAGAGGTCGCGGCCGCATCCTTCAGCCGTGCTTGGACCGCGGCCCTTGCCGCCCGCAGGATCGGAGCCAGCACCGCCTCCGTGGCCTCCCCGTAGGTGGCGCCGCCCGAGCCGCGCCCGATGTTCTCGACGACCACGTCGCCGAGCTCGAGCTCCTCGGGGTGGCTCAACAGCTCGGAGGTCAGCGTCACGTGCCCGTGCGTCAAGCGGAACCGGTCGATGATCACTCGCTCCTCGGGCGTGCCGGGTTGGGCACTGCCGTTCTCGGCCTTGCTCATGTAGCGCTCGATGTCCGTGAGGTTGGTGGTGTCGCCGCGCTGCTCGGCGTTCAGGTGCGCGTCGTCGACCAGCACCTCGCGGACCACGGGCACCGCTCCGCGCAGCGATCCCAAGTCGAGCGCGAGCTCGATGTCGTCCACCCGCAGTGCGTAGTCGGTCGCAAATCCCGGTGGATTGGCGATCGTGAGGTGCTTGACCTCGCCGTGCCCTCGAGTCGGCTCGATGTCGACACTGCGGACGCTTACGTCCGTGCCGGTGGTCGCGCTGCCGTAGTCCTCGATGATGCGCCCGGCGATGCCGCCGAGCCTGCTCGCCACCATGGCGATCGCCAAGACGATCGCCGTCACGACGACCAGCGCAGCACCCACTATGACTTTCTTTCCCATGTCGCCTACCTCCTCCGCCGCGAGCCGAACGTCGACCCTTTGAGTTGCATCCTCCGTGCCAGCTCACCTCCGAGGAGCGTCTCTTGCGTGAATTCCGTCGAGGCAAAGAGATGGAGACCCACGATGAGAGCTCGACGTAGGCTCAAAGCCCGCTTGCCGCCGCGCGCGCGGCGGGCATACCATCCTCAGCCGTCCCTACCGCGACGCTTTCCTCGGAGAATGCCGATGGCCGACACGATGTCCGCCGACAAGCTCATCGACGCGCTGCACACCGTGGTCCGGGACGCCGAAAGCCTGTTGAAGGCCACGGCCGCGCAGACGGGCGAGAAAATCGAGGAGGCCCGCGCGCACGCCGAGGAGTCGGTGCGGGCCGCCAAGGCACGGCTCGCCGGTATCGAGGACGAAGCGCTGGAGCGAGCGCGCGAGCTCGCGAAGGACGCGGACAAGTACGTCCGCGGCAATCCCTGGGGCGCGGTCGGTGTGGCCGCAGGTCTAGGCCTCGTGCTCGGCCTGTTGCTCAGCCGTCGCTGATCGGCGCCCGGCGCACGCTCACACGTGACCGACGAGTCCAAGACGCCGCCCGACGCGGCGGCCGCCGACAGCGGCCCCGTGAGCGGCCTCTTCAAGTCGATTGCGAATCTCGTCGCGACCGTGGTGGCGATCGCGCAAACGCGGCTCGAGCTCCTCACCACCGACCTCCAGGAGGAGATGCACCGCGTCGCCGAGATCCTCGTGTGGACGCTGATCGCGCTGCTCGCCGCGCTCATCGGGCTGTTCCTCGCGGCGCTCGCGGTCATCTTCGTGTTCTGGGACACGCATCGCCTGCTCGCCGCGGTGCTCGTCACCAGCGCGTTCTTCGTGATCGCGATCGCAGCGAGCGTCGTGCTGCGGGTCAAGATCCGAACGAAACCGCGCATGCTCGACGCCACTCTCGCGGAGCTCGCGAAGGACCGCGAGCAGCTCGCGGGACGCCGCTGAGCGCGGGGCCGCGATGAGCGACCGAGCACGCGAGCTGGCCGAACGTCGCGCGACGTTGCGCCTGCGTTGCGCCGTGCAGCGGCGCGCCATCGCGAGCGAGGTGCAGTTCGTGGAGGGACGCCTTGCGACGGTCGACCGCGTGGCCGGCGCCGCGCGCGCCGTCGCGTCGCATCCGGCCGTGGTGGTGATCGGCGTGATCGCGGCCATCGTGCTCGCCCGCACCCGCGGCGTCCGCGTGATCGGCCACGCGCTCGTACTGCTCGCCGGCGTTCGTCGGCTGTCCCGGCTGATCGGCCGGAATTGATTCAGGGGGAAGGAGATGACGACGCATCGTTCCTTGGGTCTTGCCCTGCTCGTGTTGGGCTCGGGCGCGCTGGCCCAACCGCCGGCCGCGCCGAACGTGCTGCTGCCCACCCGCGACAAGCCGCTCGTGCTCGACGCCGGCAGGCTCAAGATCCGCGTGGCGCTCGTCGCCGACGGCCTCGTCGCCCCGTGGGACATCGCGTTCCTGCCGGACGGCAAGTCGCTGCTCGTAACGGAAAGCAACGGCGCGCTCCGGCTCATCGAAAACGGCGTGCTCAAGTCCGAGCCGGTCTGGAACGCGCCCTCGCCGCCGGGCAACGACGTGCTGCACGGCCTTGTGGTTCACCCCGACTTCGCGCGCAACCACTACGTCTACATGGCGTACTTGAAGGGCGACGACAAGAGTCAGACGTTCGCGGTCGGCCGCGGCAAGCTCGAGGGCGCGAAGCTCACCGGGTTCAAGGAGATCTTCGTCGCGGACGCCTGGGAGAACGCGCGCAACGCGACGGGGGGCCGCATGTTGTTCGGCCCGGACCGCACGCTCTATGTGACGATCGGCGACCGCGACCGACTCTGCTGCGGGCCGAAGGACGACAACAGCATCCGGATCAAGGCGCAGAGTCTCGACAACCACGTCGGCAAGGTGCTGCGGCTCACCGACGAGGGCGGTGTGCCGAAGGACAACCCGTTCGTGGGCCGCGCGGGCGCCAAACCCGAAATCTTCACGTACGGCAACCGCAACGTTCACGGGCTCGCGTTCCATCCCGAGACGGGCGAGCTCTGGGAGTCCGAGATCGGGCCGATGGGCGGCGACGAGATCAACATTCTCAAAGCGGGCGGCAACTACGGCTGGCCGCTGGTCTCGATGGGCCGCAACTACTCGGGCACGCTCGTGTCGGACCAGCCGTGGTATCGCGAGGGCATGGTGAACCCGCGAATGTTCTGGGTGCCGCAGATCAGCCCGTCGGGGCTCATGTTCTACACCGGCGACCGCTTCCCGGGCTGGAAGGGGAGCGTGTTCGTCGGCGCTCTCTCGGGCCAGCAGCTGCAGCGCATCGCGTTCGATCAGCCGGGCCAAGCCGAGCGGCGCGAGTCGCTGCTGACGGAGATGCACCTGCGCTTCCGCGACGTCGAGCAGGGCCCGGCGGACGGGTTGATCTACGTCACGACCGAAGTGCGCTACGGGAGCGGCCAGCCCGACGGCACGATCTTGCGGCTCGAGCCCGCGCAGTAACGCCCGAAACGCAAACCGCTCACGCGGGCGCCGGCGGCTTCGCCGGCGAGCCGCGGTCGCGGAACGGCACGCCGAACACGTCGTGGATGATGTAGCGCGCCACGGGCACGCCGAGCAGCACGCCCCAGAGCCCGATCGCGTGATAGCAGACGAACAAGATGATCAGCGTGAGCACCGGATTCAGCTTCAGGTGCTTGCCGTAGATGAGCGGATTCAAGAAGTACGCCTCGATCGCGTGCGCCAAGATCACGAGCCCGATCGCGGCGAGAGATAGCGAGAACCCGCCGGCGTTCAACGCCACGAGCGTGATCGGCACGGTCGACGCGAAGACTCCGAGCACGGGCACGAAGCTGCAGACGAACACGATCACCGACAGCATCGCAACGAGCGGGATGCCGAGCAGCAGCAAGCCGATCAGCGTGAGCACCGTGTTCATGAGCGCGATCGTCGCCTGCGCCTCGATCGCTCGCCCTACTAGGATGCTGCAGCGCACGATCGGCTGCGCGGCTTCCTCGTAGAAATCCCCGACGCGCGAGTTCTTGAGTCGCGCGAGCCCGCGCTGGATCCGGTTCGCGTCGATCAATATCAAAAAACTGAACAAGAGCGCGAGCAGCAGCGTGGCGGTTGCGCGATAGAGCGCGTTGATCACGGCCGGCGCGTACTGGCGCACGCTCTGGAACTGCGCGCTCATGAGCGCGCTCAGGTACAGCTGATCCTGGCGGTTGAAATACTCGGCCACCGCACCGGTCGGCGCCACGGTAGCCACGGCCGCCTCCTCGATCTCCAGCGGCGTGAGCCCGAGGCGCTGCGCCTCGGCGACGAGTTGCAGGTCGATGAGCGCGAGCCGGTCCTCGGGCAGCGCGCTCCGCAGGTAGCCGTTCAGCGGCTGGCGCAGCGTCGGGTAATTCTCGACGAGCCGGTTTTTCACCTCGATGAGGCGCACCTCGGTGGTCGGCAGGTTGCCGATCAACCGATTGACCTCCGATGCGACGCTCGGAACGACGAAGCGCACGAACGCCGCGAGCACCAGCAGAAACAGCAGATAAACCAGCGACAACGCGAGCCACTGCGGCAACTTGAGCCGGCGCGTGCCGAACTCGGCGAGCGGCGCCGCGACGATCGCGACCACGAACGTGAGGAAAACCAGCGCGAAGAAGTCGCGGAGCAACCACAACAGCAGGAACAGGATCGCCCAGATGACGACGCGCCGATTGCGTTGGTAGAACTCGTTGAGGCTGAACGTCGACATGCGCCATACGTAGTATATGGCTTCCAGCCGGTCGCTAGCGCGTCGCGTCCTGCGCGCGGTCGGACATCCCGTCCTCCCAGCTGCCCCATCCCGACGTCATGCCGTAGGGCGAACGGTCGAGAATCGCTTCGATCTGTCCGAGCTTGCCGTTCTCGACCTTGAACAGCTCCGCGATTTCCCAGGTCCAGGGCTGGACGGGGCCCGCGCTGACCGCGCGGCCCGTCGGCGTCGTGAAATTGCGCGTGTCGCCCGCGGAATGATCGAAGAACGCGAACGCGAACACGAGCCCGCGCTCACGATCGACCGCGACGTAGCGACGGTCACGGATTCGAGTGACGAAATGCAGTAGCCCCGACTTGAACTGCTCGAGGCAGCTCCACTGTCCGGAGTAACCGGTCGCGGTCGCCGGATCGGGCCGCTTTTCCCCTGATGGCGTCGGCTGGTTGGTGGTGAGCGAGCCGTTCTCGATCCGGTTGCAGTCCTCGGCGAACGGGTAGTCGCCCTTGCCGTCGTTCTGCTGCATTCCGCTGAAGTATTTGTTTGCCGTCGTGATGAGATCGGCGCGCGACATGCGTTGGCTCTCGGGCACGACGGTCACGAACTGCGCGCGCGGCGCGCCGCGCTCCTCGACGCGCTTCCAGGCATCCGCATTGCGCACGACGAGCTGCTCGATCTCGGAGATGCGATCGCCGCCCGAAATCTTGAGGCGCAACGCGATCAACACGGAATTGCTCTGCGCCGGATCGTTGTGCTGCTCGTGCAGCGTGCCGATGAACGCGACTTGCTGCGCGTCGACGTCGGTCACGAACAGGCGGTAGGCTCCTTTCGATTTCAGGCTCCGCCACATGCCGTCGCCGATCGCGAGCCGTTGGCCGTTCTCCGTGAAACGTACGTTAGCCGCGAGCGGCACGGCCTTCGGGTCGTGCTTCACGGCCGCGTCGAGATAGCGGTCGACGAATCCCTCGAGGCACTTGCGATCGCAGGCGCCTTGCGCGTCGGCCGGCCGGCCGATCCCCAACGCGAGCAATGCCGCGACTGCGGCGAGTACGAGCACGGTCTTCATCGTTCTTCCCCCGAGTGGCCGCCGGCGGTGGCGAGCGGGGGCTATGGTAAAGGAGCGCGCGCGGGGGCGTCGAATTCGCGGCTGGGAGCGGCCCGGGCGCGTTCCGATCAGACGCCGAACGCGAGCATCAGCAGCCGGATGTCCACGTCGCCTGCGCGAATCAGCCAATCGAACGTCGGCTTGTCCATCGAGAGGGATCCCAAGCTCGGCGCCTTCGCGTGAAACTGCTCATCGTTGACGGCCATCTCGCTGTGCTCGGCGAGGTAATTCGCCACAGCGAGCACATGCGTCAACGCCGGCGGCTCCGGAGCTTCGAGCCCGCAAGCCTGATGCTCGCCCACGGCCTCGGCGAGCTCCGCGGGCAGCGCCCACGTCTCTATCACCGCGCGCCCGAGCCGCGGGTGCCACTCGGCCAGCACCGACTCGAACGCCTCCTCCGACGCGAGCACCTCGGCGTTCTCCTTAGCGTGCATCAATATGTACAGCCTGCCGACCTCGTGCAGCAGGCCCGCGAGGAATGCCTCGTCGGGATTCAGGCGGGTGCGAACGCGTGCCAACATGTGCGCGAGCGCGGCCGTGTGCACGCTGTGTTGCCAGATCGCCGTGAGATAGGAGCGCAGGTGCTCGCTGCCGTAGCCGATGAACACTTGCTGGGCGGCAAACGACAGCGCGACGTTGCGCACCATCCGGTAGCCGAGTTGCGAAACGGCGCCGTGCACGCTCGTGATCGGCTTGCTGCCGCGATAGAAGAGCGCGCTGTTCGCGGTCTTCAAGATGCGCGCGGCGAGCGCCGGATCCGAGCCGATGAGCCGCGAGACCTCGCCGATCGAGACGTTCTCGTCCGCAAGGGCCCCGCGAATCTTGAGCGCCACTTCGGGAAGCGACGGCAACTTGAGGTTACCGGCGGCGAGCGACCGGCCGAGGTCCTCGACGAGCGCCGCGGTCGACGCGCGCGCTTGGCCGAAGTCGGTCGCAAGTCTCACCGTGTCGTCCGTGCTCGTTGCTTGCTTCATCGCCGGTCTCGATTTGCAGGAACCGCGGAAACTGCGCGGCCGCCGGGGCGCGGCGGCGTGCCGGCCCAAGGTTGGTTATCGGCAGGGACGGCGTTTTCTTTAGCGCAGCGCGCGCCAAGCGGCGCTCGGCTCGGTCGCAAGCTTCACCGGCGCGCCCTTGGTGGTTCCGCCGCGCGGCTGCATGCGGTCGCCGGGCTCGAAGGAAAGCCCGCTTAAGCCCACTCGGCCCGCGAGCGGCAGCTTGAGCGACGGCTTCGCGACGTCGATGCCGAACGTCAGGCCGAGCACGTCGACCTCGACGCCCTCCTCCGCGCCCACGAGCACGCCGAGCAGACCGAACAGGCTCACCTGCCAACCGGTGCCGCTCGGCGTTCGCGCCGCGAGCGCGGCGCCGAGATAGTCCTTGCCGATCGCCGTCGACGGCAGGTCCACGCGCAAGCCGCCGGCGGAACGCAGCACGAACGCGGTGAACGTGTTCGAGTTCGGTCCCGGCCAGACGCGATAAGTATCCGCGTACGGATACGCGGCGGCGGCCGCCACGATCCGCTCGATGAGCTCGTCGACGCCGGCGCCGCGCCGTTCCGCGAGGAGATCGGGCCGGCTGCCGAACCAACGGCCGTCGGGCGCACGATCGCTCACGGTGACCGCCGAGCCGCTGCGCATCAGCCGCCAGCCGTTGACTTCGTAAACCGTGTAGCGCGACGCGCGCCGCGGCTTTACTGCAATCCAGGTGTGCACGCCGAAGTAGCCGCGCCAGCGCACGGCGCGCGCCGCGTAGACCTGAACGATGGGTTCGGCGACCGTCTCGGGATCGGGCGCGAGGCCGACCGCCTCACGACTCGCGGTGCGCCAGTCCCCGGCGGGCCCGGACTCGAGTCGCTCGAGATACGCGAGCCCGAACAGGAGCGGCACCATCAACCACAACCACTTCGCACCCGCACGCCGCATGCCCGCAACATTAGGTGCAGCGCACGCGCCCCGCAAGTAACGCGCTCCCGCATTCAAAAACACGTCGCGTCTCACTTTGGCCGCACGATGCGCCTGAGAGCGACGGTCGTATCTCGAAAGCTGTTCCCGAGACTCTCGCCGCACATGGATGTGCGGCGCGAAGCCCCAGGGATGGTCTTCCGGCGTGTCTCGGGAACAGCCTTCGAGGTACGGCCGTCGCTACGAAAACGTGTCAGCGGCCAAAGTGAGACGCGACACAACCAACCGGTCAGTTGGCCTTGTCGCGCTTGAGCTTGTGGACCGATCCGCCGTAGTAGTCGACCATCGCCTTCTCGAGCGCGCGGATCTGCGGTTGCGACCGCTTGAGCCCGTCGAGGTCGAGCTCGATGTGCTTGCGCCGCCGGTCTTTGCTGTCCGGAACGAGCCTGAGCACTCCGCCCGGCTGCGCCTCCGACGTCAAGGAATAAACAATTCTTGAGACTGAGGTGTAGGGGATACCCAGCTTGCTCGACAACGACTTCATCGAATGCGGTCGCCCGTCGAGGTTCGAGTCGATGACCTCGAGCGCGATCAACACTTCGGCAATGGTGCCATGCCTACCCGTCTTGTAGAGCGCGGTGAGCAGCGCTATGGACGCTTTGCGGACGCCGTTGGAATCGAAGCGTTCGCGCGGCGCAGAGCTCTGACGCGTTTGTTGAATCATCGAGGAACTATCCCTTGCCACTATGAATCCCTTCGTCGGAAAAAATGCAACGACGGCCATGATAAACGCGCGCGGATCAATGCAACAACACCGCACTGTTCGGTACGGGCGCGTCGCGCTCATGTGTCGAGGGGGGAGACGTGTGGCGAAAAAAGCGTCAGAGCCGGACGGCGACCTCGGCGAACACGGCGACGCGCTTGCGGCCTTCGACGTCGGCGTGCGTCAGCGGCTCGGCGATCTCGAGAGATCCGGAAACCCGGCCGCTCTCCGTCGCGATTCCGAAGCCGGCAGTGGCCGCAGACTCGACCAACGGCGCATCTTGCTTCCACGCGGCGCCGATGTCGTAGAAACCGTAGACCGACGTCGAGCCGAGCGCCGCGGGCGAGCGCGGTAAACGACGCCGGCCCTCGAGCTTCGCGCCGAGGGCCTGGTCGCCCGCGATCTCCGCCACCTCGAAGCCGCGGCCGAGCCGATCGCCGCCGATCTTGAAGCGCTCGCCGTACGGCAACACGTACGCGCTCGTCTGCGCGAGCGCGTCGAGGCGCATGCTCCAGAGGTCGCCGAAGCGCGTGAGCCGCGTGAAGCTCGCGCGCGTCAACGTGAAGTCCGCGCGCCGCGGATCGTCCACGAGATCGTAGGCCGTGAGCCGACTGCCGAGGCCGCGGAGTCCCTTGCTGACGTCGAACGAGGCGGCGTACTGGTTCGCGGTGCCGAGGCGCCAGAACCAGCGCGTGCCGATCTCGAGCTTGCGCAGGCGCTCGTCGCGCAGCGGCGTGTCCGAGCGCAGGATCGTCAGGTCGTCGAGACCGAGGCCGACCGTGATCGCGGCGATCGCGCGCGTGACGCCCGGCAGCGGCCGAGTCGCGCCGATCGTGACCAGATCGCGCAGATACAAGTCGTCGCGGTCGAGCACGGCCTCGTGCGGATCGGAGCGCGAGCGAAACCCCATAAAGGAGAGTCGTGTGCCTCGATCGGTGAGACCGACGGTCCCGGTGAATCCGAGCCCGTGATACTCGTCGTAGTCCGTCGCGGCACCGAATAACGCACCGAGACTGGTCTCGCCGCCGAAGAGACCGTTGGCCACCACCTGGCCGAGCACGAAGTTCGGGCCCGCTTCGTCCGTGCCTCGGTTCGTGAGCCGCACCGTGCCGCTCACGCGGTCGAACTGCGTGTCGAGATTCAGCCGGTACGCATTCGGCTCGTCGGGGTCTCGCGCGGTGCTCGCGGCGAGCGTCAGGCCCGGCAGCTCGCGCATCCGCCGCAGCGCCGCCTGCAAGCCGGCCGGCGTCACGGGCGCGTCGTCGCGCAGTGCGCCGCTCAAGCGCTCGAGCCGCGCGAGATGCGGGCCGGGGTTGCCTTTGATGTCCACCGCCGCGATCCGCGCCTCGAACACGTCGAGCCGCAACACACCGGCAGCGACGAGCGCGTCGTCGACACGCACTTGGGGCCGCGGGTAACCGTCCGTTTCGTACTTGGAGACGAGCGCCGCGACGATCGCGCGCGCTCCGTCTAGGTCGATCGGCTTGCCCAGTCGCTCGCGGTAGACGGCGAACAGCTGCGGCGCGTCGTACACGGTGGAGCCGCGTACGATCACGGACGTGAGCGCGGGGAGGTCCGCGGCACGCGCCGGCGTTAGTTCAAATGGAGCACAGATTATGCCAAGCAGGGCGGCGGTTCGGACGGCGTGCGAGATCGAATCGCGGTGCTTCGTACTCCAGCCGCGTAGCACACCAATCATCGACGCGCATTATGAACAATGCGGGAAGCGCGCGCCGTGATCGCGATCACTTCATCACCGTGCATGCGTCACTATGATGCCCCCAACTGACGACGGAGCATTTTCAGACATGCTCGAGAATACCGCGCGCGCCGGGTCGATCACGCTGAGCGCTGCGATCATCGCTTCGTTCGCAATGCTCGGCATTCGCGACGTGACCGCCGCAACGGGCGCCGCGCGCCGCGAGCAACATCCGCTGCGCGTGACGTCGATGGCCGGCGACGTAGCAGTGACCGTACGGGGCGAGCGGGCTCGAGTTGAAGTCGACTCGACGCTCGATCTGCCCGCGCGCATCGTGACGGGCGAGGACGGCACGATCGGCCTCGGGCAGGGGAAGACGACGATCGCGGTCGCGCCGAATAGCGACGTCGAGGTCCCGGCCGAAGCCGTCGACGGACAACTGATCGCTCGGCTCGTGCAGCATCGCGGCAACGTGTTCTACGACGTCGCGCATCGCGACGTCGGCAAGCTGCGGGTCGAAACCCCGTTCTTGGTCGCCGTCATCAAGGGCACGCAATTCAACGTCGCGGTGCTCGAGGACAGCACGGCGATCTCGCTGTTCCAAGGTCAGCTCGAGATCCGCTCGCCGGACGGCAGCGACCTCATTCAATTGAACGCCGGCGAGATCGCAATCCGCTCGCTCGTCGACAGCTCGATCCGCGTGCTCGACATGAACGGCGATAGTCCCGTCGCGCGCGCCGCCGCGCCGGCGGATCGCGCGGCGTCCAGCGCGCCGCGCGCGGATTCGTCGTCGGCCGCGTCCGCGGCGGGGCTCCCCCGCGTCGACACGGCGCGGAACGACCCCAACGCCAAGGTCGAAGTCCCCGCCAAGCTCGAAGTCGCCGCCAACGTCGCCGCCGACCGGGCCGGTCTCGGCGCGACGGCCGCGGCCGGCGTCCGCGAGGCGACGAACGACCTCGATCTCGGCGTGAGCGTCGCACCGAGTGAAGCGAACGGCACCGAAGTCCGCGTCGCCGTGTCGAGCGCGGAAAGCGCGATCGAGCTCGGCAAGAACACCGTGAGCCTCGGGCTCGACACGAACGTGCGCGCGGACACGGTCGACGTGGGCGCGGGCGCCAGCCTCGGCGGCGCGGCCGACGTCGGCCTCGCCGGCAATCTGGACCTCTCCACGAAGGCTCCGAGCCTCGGAAGCGGAGCCGGCGTCGGCGTCACCGTGGGCGCGTCGACCAGCCTCGACCTCGGCGCGGCAAGCACGCCGCCGGTCGGAGCCACTACCGGCCTGGACCTCGGCGCGACCGCCGCGCCTGACGTCGGGGCCGCTGCCACGCCCACGCTCGGGACGCCGAGTCTCGACCTCGGAACCACGACGCCTTCGATCGGCGGCGCCAACACGGGCGGCCTCGCACTCGACGTCGGCCCCACGATCGGCGGGAGCGGCACCGGGCTCGGGGTCGGCGCCACGCTCGGCGGCGCGAGCCTCGGTGTCGATCTGAACGCCAGCTTGGACCTGAGTCTCGGCGGCTCGTCCGCGCCCACGGGCACGGGCACGGGCGCCAGCGGAACGATCGCGGCCCCGGCGGCCCCGCCCGCGCCCCCCCCACCTGCCGCGCCCGCCCCTCCGCCGCTGCTCGGCCGCGTGCTCGGCCCCTTGCTCTAGCGGGCGTGCCCCGGCGTCTGCAGATCGTCTGGCCCGCGGTCGCGCTGCCGATCTTGGGGCTGGCCTGCCTCCTGCATTGGGGAGGCAGATTCGCAAGGCTCGAGAACGCCGTCGCCGAAACACGCGCGACTCTGCTCGCGCACGAGCGCCCGTCGGACATCGTGATCGTGGGCATCGACGCGCGAAGCCTGCGCGCGCTCAGCGAGTGGCCTTGGCCGCGCCGGCATCACGCGCGCCTGCTGCAGCAGCTCGCGCGCGCCGAGCCTGACAACGTATTCGTCGACATCGAGTTCAGCTCGCACTCGAGCGAGGAGGACGACGCGCTGCTCGAGAAGTCGCTCGCGGAATGGCCGGGCGAACCGGTATTCCTCGCGACGCACTTCCAGCCGTTGAGCGGCGCCGACGACACGTTGGTGGTCACGCCGCCGCTCGAGCGCTTCGCGGCTCACGCGCGTCTCGCGTCGGTGGTCCTCGAGCCCGACACCGACGGTTTCGTACGCGAGATGCGCAGCTCCTGGCGCGTCGGCGGCGAGAACCTGCAATCCATCTTCGCGTTCGAGCGCGATCTGCCCGCCGAGACGGCGGTGCCGATCGATTTCTCGATCGAAGAATCGTCGTTCGGCTACCTGTCATACATCGACGTGCTGAGCGGCGCGGTGGCCGACGGCTCGCTGCGCGGCAAGACGGTCTACGTCGGCCCGACGGCCGTCGAGCTCCGCGACATCCTGCCCGTGCCCGTCTACCGCGCGCTGCCGGGCGTGGTGTTGCAGGCATTCGCGACCGAGTCGGCGCGCGCGGGGATCCTGAAAACGCCCCCGGCTTGGGGTTACGCGCTCGCGCTCGCGGTCTGGACAGCGTTCTGCGCGATGCTCTTCAACAAGCGGGGCTGGCGCTCGAACTCGATCATCGTCGTCCTCGGGTGCGCCGCGCTCGCCGGCTCGACGCTGTATCTCTACGCGGCGCAGCGCTTCGTGCTCGAGATCGTGCCGTTCGCCCTGGTGCTCGGCGCGATGTTCGTGGCCGCGACGATCCGCTCGCTCGATCGGGAGACGTGGCGCGCGCTCGCTTACGCGGTCGGGCTCAAGCGTCGCGACGCGCTGTTGAAGAGCGTCGTCGAGTTTTCGTCGGACTGCATCGTCTGCGTGAGCGCGGACGGCACGATCCGCACCGCGAACCCGGCGACCGCGCACCTATTCGAATGGCCGCACGGAGCTCTGCTCGGCGCCAACCTCGTCGAGCTCGTTCCCGACTTGCTGCCGGCGCCCGCAACTGCGCTCGACTCGCTGACCGGCGTCATCATCGAGCGCACCGGGAGAACGAAGCTCGGGCGGCGTCTGCCCGTCGAGATCGCGCTCTCTCGCGTCGCGACCGAGAACGGCCTGTTCACGGCGGTCGTTCGTGACGTCAGCGAGCGCGAGGCGCAACAGCGGGCGCTCGAGCACCAGGCCACGCACGACTCTTTGACGGGACTGCCGAACCGCGCAGCGTTGATGAGCCATCTCACCTCGTGCCTCGCGGGTCCCGTGCAACGGCACGTCGCGCTGCTGATGCTCGACCTATGCCGCTTCAAAGAGGTGAACGACACCCTCGGCCACGACGTGGGCGACGACGTATTACGCGAGGTCTCGCGCCGCTTCGCCGCTCTGATCGGCGAGAGCGTCGCGTTCATCGGCCGCATCGGTGGCGACGAGTTCACGATCGTGCTCGCCGTGGACGAACGCGCAACGATCGACGACCTGTCGCGACGGCTCGTGGAAAGCCTGCGCGCGCCGATCAGCGCCCGCGGCATCGCCATCGAGGTCGGCGTGAGCATCGGCATCGCGATCGCGCCGGACGACGCGCGCGACGCCAAGGAGCTCTTGCGCCACGCCGACGTCGCGATGTACGTGGCGAAGCGCCAAGGCAACGCCTACGAGTACTACGATCGCGGCGACGACGACCACACCGTGCGCCGCCTGAGCATGCTGAGCGAGCTGCGCTCGGCGATCGACAACAGCGGGATCACGCTCGCCTACCAACCGCAGGTGAACCTACGCACGGGCCGCACGGACAGCGTCGAAGCGTTGGTCCGTTGGCAGCACGCGACGCATGGCAGCGTGGGCCCCGCGGAGTTCGTGACGCTGGCCGAGTCGACCGACCTCATCCGGCCGCTCACCGACTGGACGATCCGCCAAGCGCTCGCCGACCTCGCGGCATGGAACCGCCGCGGGCTCGAGCTGCGCGCCGCCGTGAACGTATCGGCTCGCGTGCTGCAAGACGTGGGTTTCCCGGCGCGGCTCGCGGAGCAGCTCGGCGCTTCACCGGTTCGGCCGCACCAGCTCGAGCTCGAGATCACCGAGAGCGCGATGCTCGTGGACCCCGACCGCGCGCGCAAGGTCGTCAGGGACCTGCACGAGCTCGGCGTGTTGATCGCGATCGATGACTACGGTACGGGTTTCTCGTCGCTCGGGTACCTGCGCGATCTGCGCGTGCACGCCTTGAAGCTCGACAAGTCGTTCGTCGTGGACTTGGAGTCGCGCGAGCAGAACCGCGTGATCGTCGAGTCGACGCTGCAGATGGCGCACGCGCTCGGGCTCAAGGTGGTGGCCGAAGGCGTGGAATCGCAGTGGGTGAAGGACTACCTCACGACGATCGGCTACGACCTGGGCCAAGGCTTCTGGTTCGCGCGGCCGATGCCCGCCGAGGAATGCGCCAACTGGGCGCAGCGTTTCAACGCAGCGCCGCAGCAACGCCTCGCCGGCTGAGCCGCCCTCAATAGTTGAACATGAGGTCGGCCTGCAGCCGGTTGTAGTCGCGGCTCACACCGGCGTGCTCGCCGCGCTCGTTCAAGAAGTAGCGGAAGTTGAACAGCAAGCGCGCCCGCAGCGCGTAGGTGAACTCGACGACGTGCCCCTTGTTGTCCGTCCCGCCCCCGCCGAAGTCCGAATCGGTGAAGACGCCGATTACGGCGTCGGCGCGCAGGTCCTGATATGCATAGCCGACGCGCCAGGTGCCGGGCCGCGTCGCCTCGCCGTACGCCGCGCCGATCGCGAATCCGTCGTCCGCCGCACTCGCTTCGGTGTTGACCACGTAGTCCGCGAATAGCACGAGCGGCCGACTGCCCGCCTTGAGACCGAGCTCGGCGAACAGCTCCGCCTCGTTGTAGTCGTTCAAATACCGGCCGGCGGCGTCGAGCGAATTGCCGGACGATATCCCCTCGACGAACAGCGGCTGGCCCTGCGTGTTCAGATAGTCGTAGTAGCTCACGCCCGCGGTGATGCGCGCGCCGTTCTGCAGCGTGTGCCTGAGCCCGGCCTGACCGCCGAGCAGAATCGCATCGTCGGCCGTGGCCCGCTCGTCAACCCAGAGCCCCGCGTAGTTCGCGAACCAATTGCGGCCCGTGTACCGGAGCGCGAGCCCCTCGGGATTCAAGTCGTTGTCGTAGATCAGATGGTGATTGCCCGGCCGGAAAAACGGGGTCGCCATCTTGCCGCCGGTGAAGCTCAAGGCGTCCGTAGCTTTCCACGTGAAGAACGCGCGGTCGACCCCGAAGCTCTTCCGGTCGAAGCCGCCGTCGAGCGTTTGGTTTGCCGACACGGGGTCGCGATCGCCGGTGGCCAGCGTCAGGCCGACCGAGAGGTTGTCGCCGAGGTCGGCGTTGAGGCCGAACCGCGCGCGGATCCTTTGCCGCTCCCTTTCGGCGGATGCCTCATCGTTGATCGCCTCGTGGCGATAGCGCAGGTCGCCGGAGAAGCGCACCACGGAGCTCGCCGGCGCGTCGGCCGAGGCCTTGGGAGGCCCGGCCGCCGCGGGCGAGGCGGACCCCGGGGCCGGGGTCGAGCGATCGGCGGGTGCCGTCTGCGGCACCTGGGTCGCCTGGGCGACCGCCGCGACGGTGCCGCCCTGGGCCTGCTCGAGGCGGTCGAGGCGCTCCGCGAGCCGCCCGATCTCGCTGCGAAGCGCCGCGATCTCGGTCGCGGCGTCCGTTTGCGCGAGCGCAGGGGTGGCGGCAGACAGAATGCCGACAAGTGTCAAATTGCGCAGATTGCGCATTGATTTCTCTCCGGTTTTTAGCTGGGAATGCGTTTGGCGACAGGGACTTGCGTGTGGCGCGTAATGCTACGGCGGTGTTACGTAAATGTCACAGAATGAATACAGCGGTAGTCCCGACCTCGGGTGGGGATCTCCGTATAATCCGGGGACTGTCCAGCGGGGAGCCCGGTATTGCGCGCACTGGCCGTGGTAGTTCTGAGCGTGCTGCTCGGCACCTGCTCATCGCCCCCGTCGGTGCTCGACCGCATCCTTCTTTCCGGCGAGCTGCGCGTGGTCACCCGCAACAGCCCCGCGGCCTTCTATTACGGCGCCGACGAGCCCCGCGGCATCGAGTACGAGCTCGCCCGCGGCTTCGCGGAGCGGCTCGGTGTTGGCTTGCGGATCTACGTCGCTGACCAGGTCTATCCCGACCTCGCGTCCCGCAAGGCCCAGATCGCGGCCGCGAGCCTCACGGTGGCCGATTCCCATCGGGACACGGTTACGTTCGGCCCTGCCTACCAAGACATCCAACCGCAGCTCATCTACAGGCGCGGGGCGAAGCGGCCGCGGAACATCGCCGATCTCGTGGGCTCACGGCTCGAGGTATCCGCCGACTCGTCGCACGCCGCCTTGCTCTCGGGCCTACGGACCCAGGAGCCGCTGCTCACCTGGATCGAGGACCAGGCGGGCGCCGAGGAGCTGATCCGGCGGGTCGCCGAAGGCGAGATCGACTACACGATCGCGGACTCGCACCTCTTCGAGCTGCTGCGTCACTTCTATCCCGACCTGCGGGTGGCGTTCGGCGTGGGGCCGCAAACCCACGTCGCGTGGGCGTTGCCGAAGGACGCCGACACGCTGCGAGAAGCCATTGGCGCCTACTTCGCCGAGATCCAGGCCACCGGCGAGCTCCAGGGGATCCTCGACCGTTACTACTTCGCCTCCCGCGAATTCGACTACGTCGGCTCGCGGGCCTTCGTGCGCCACGCGACGACGCGGCTGCCGCGCTATCGCGATTGGTTCCTCGCCGCCGAACGGGCGACGGGCATCGACTGGCGGCTGCTCGCCGCGCTCGCCTACCAGGAATCGCACTGGAACCCGGACGCGATCTCGCCCACCGGCGTGCGCGGCATGATGATGCTCACGGAGCATACGGCGGAGATGATGGAGGTCGCGGACCGGCAGGATGCCCGCGCGAGCATCATCGGCGGCGCCCGCTACTTCCAACGCGTGCTCCGCAAGGTGCCGGCCCGGATCCAGGAGCCGGACCGATCGTGGCTCGCGGTCGCCGCCTACAACTTGGGCTTCGGCCACGTCGAGGACGCGCGCATCCTCACGCAGAGCCAAGGCGCCGATCCCGACGATTGGGAGCAAGTGCGCGAGAGGTTGCCGCTGCTGGCCGACGAGAAGTGGCATCGGCGCGTGCAGCGCGGCTACGCGCCGGGTCAGACCGCCGTCGGCTACGTCGACAACGTGCGGCGTTACTACGAAATTCTGATGTGGATGGACAGCCGCGAGACGCTGACGAGCCAGCAGCCCGGCGCGCAGTTCCCCTCGCCGATCGGCTAGTCCCGGCCGTCCCGCTCCCTAACCGGCGGCGGCGTGCCTCAAACCACCACGGCTTCCGCGACCGCGAACCGCGTGCGCGTGTCGAGCACGCGCGCGAGCTCGAAGCCGGTTGCCGCGAGCAGCGCGGAATACTCCGAGCGAGCTCGCTCCCGCCCGCCCGTGAGCGCGAGCATCACGATGTCGATCGTCCGGCCGAGCCCCTGTGTCTCGCCCACCAGGCTCTCGACGATCAGGAGGCGCGCGTGCGGCGGCGCCGCGCGGCGCACGGCCGCGAGGATCCGCGCCGCGTCCGCGTCCGGCCAGTCGTGCAGCACCTCCATCAAGAGGTAGAGGTCCGCAGGGGGCAGCGGGTCCTTGAAGAAATCGCCTGCGACGAGCTCGAGGCGCGGCGCGGGGCTCGCGTCGGCGATTACGTGCGGCAGCTCGAACAACACCCCGGAGGCACGGGGAGCGGCGTCGAGAATGGCGCGCAGCAAATGACCGCGGCCGCCGCCAATGTCGGCGATCGTGTCGAACGAGCCGAAGTCGTAGAACTGCGTCAGCGCGGCAGAGGCCGCTACCGACTTGCTGACCATCGACTCGTTGAAGAGGCGCGACTCTTGGGGGTGAGAGGCGAAGTAATCGATGAGCGTGGTCCAGCCGATCACCGGCGCGCCGGTCTTGGCCGCGCGCTCGAGGTCCGTGAACGCGCTCCAGAACGGCGGCATTCCGTGGAGCTGCGCGTAGGCGCGCAGCGACTGCGGGTGGTCGCCGCGCAGCAATCTCGACGCTGGGGTGTGTGCGTAGCCGTCGCCGGCGGGGACGAACACCCCGTACGAAGAGAGCAAGCGCAGCATGCGCTCGAGCGCATCGGCGCTCGCCCCCGTGCGCGCGGCGAGCTCCGCGGCCGTAGCAGGCTGTTCTTCGAGCGCATCGGCCACGCCGAGCCTCGCGACGACGTGCAGGCAGCGCGCGCCGATGTGCCCGTGCAAGAGATCGCTGATGATTTGCGGCGGCGCAGATTCCGACATCGGCGGCTCGGCGACGTCGCCTCAGCGGCGTTGCGCGAAAAACTCTCGCAGCAGGTTCCCGCTCTCGTCGGCGAGCACGCCGCGCGTGACGTCTATCCGGTGGTTGAGCTCGCGAGTCGCGGTGAGGTCGAGCACCGAGCCGCATGCGCCCGTCTTCGGGTCGGACGCCGCGAACACGAGCCGAGTCACACGCGCGTGGATCAGCGCGCCGACGCACATCGCGCACGGCTCGAGCGTCACGTACATCGTCGTGCCGGGTAAGCGATAGTTGCGCAGCTTCGCACCCGCGGCGCGCAACGCGACAATCTCGGCGTGGGCCGTGGGGTCGTGGCTCGCGATCGGCGCGTTCGCGGCGCGCGCGAGCAGCGCGCCACTCGTGTCGACGAGCACGGCGCCGACCGGCACCTCGCCCGCGGCGTACGCGGCGCGCGCACAATCGAGCGCTTGCTGCATCAGCGCGCGATCGCGCGCGGGCCCGATCTCGCCCGGTCGTGCCGGCGGCTCGGGCTGTGCAGGGTCTGTGAACGTTCGCACGCGGCGATTGTAGCCGGATGGGGCGACAACCGGGGCGCGCGGAGCACGTCAGCCCCTCCGGACTGCTGGTGGCGAATCTGCGGTGCCGGAACCGCACCGACCGGTGTGGTCCGCTGCGAAAGGCCTCTACCCCCGGAGCGTCAGCCGCGAAGAGATCAAATGCGCGCGGTCGGCATGCGGCCCCACGAGGATCTCGACTTCTCCCGGCTCGAACGTGGGCTCGAGGTCTATCCCTAAGAAGCGGAGCTCCGCCGCGGGCAGCTCCAGCCGCGCCGTTCGTGTTTCGCCGGGCTTGAGGCCGATCTTGGTCACCGCCTTGAGCTCGAGCAACGGGCGCGCGACGCTCGCGACCTGGTCCCGAACGAACAGGAACACCGTTTCCTCGGCGGCGCGAGCCCCTTCGTTGGTCACGTCGACGGCGACTTCGATCGAGTCCGTGACGGCGGCGTTCTCGGGGTGCACGCGTAGGTTCGCGTACGAGAACCGCCCGTAGGTCAGGCCGAACCCGAACGGAATCAGGGCCGAATTCGGCGCGTCGAGATACTTGCTCGTGAAGCGGTCGTTCGGATTCTCGGGCCGGCCGCCGGATCGCGCGCCGTAGAACAGCGGGACCTGCCCGAGAGCTCGCGGCCAGGTGATCGGTGTTCGCCCCGACGGCGACACGCGGCCGGTGAGCACGTCGGCGATCGCATTGCCCGCTTCGGTGCCCGGGAACCAGGCGATGAGCACCGCGTCGGCGCGCTCCACGAGCCACGGCACGATCAGCGGCCGCCCGCAGAACAGCACCGCCACGACCGGGATTTCCTCGAGGCGGGCGCGCTGCAGCACCGCCTCGGCGAGCGCGCGTTGCTCGCCGGGCAACTCGGGGTGCGCGCGCGACGCGGCTTCGCCGCTCATCTCGGCCGCTTCGCCCAAGCAGAGGACGACGGCGTCCGCCCCGCTCACGGAGTCGACCGCCGCGTGGATGCCGGAGCGGCCGGCGTCGGAGATCGCTACGCCCGCAGCGTGCACGAGCTTCGCGCTCGGCAGCGCCTCGCGCAGGCCCGCCAGCACGCTGACACTCCGCTCGTCGTAACCCGCGCCAGCCCATGGACCGCGCATCTCGCCCCACGCGTCGGCGAGCGGCCCGATCACGCAGACACGGCGAACGCCTTCGCGCAGCGGCAACGTGTCGCCGGAATTGGTCGCGAGCACCAGCGACTTCGCGGCGACGTCACGCGACAGACGCCGGCGAGCAGCGACAGTTGCCGCGGGCTCCTCGCTCGACCCGCGCCGGTACGGATCGTCGAAGAGACCGAGACGCTGCTTGAGACGCAGCACCCGGAGCACGCACTCGTCGATCTCGTCCATCGTCACGAGGCCGCGCTCGAGCGCCACCGGCAAGCCCTTGCGATAGGCGTCCGCCATCATGTCGATGTCCACGCCGGCCTTCAGCGCCAAAACAGCCGCCTCGACGATATCGGCCGCCACCCCGTGCCGGATGAGCTCGGCAATAGCGTTGTAGTCGCTCACGAGCACGCCCTCGAAACCGAGCTCGCCGCGCAGGTAGTCGCGCAGCAGCGCCTTGTGCGCCGTCATCGGGATGCCCGCGAGATCGGTGAATGCCGGCATGATCGCCGCAACGCCCGCTTCGACGGCCGCCGCGAACGCCGGCAGATGC
>DASQOL010000024.1:0-5592 GCA_035644475.1 Gammaproteobacteria bacterium
AAAAAGGCAACATGTCCCTATTTTTCAGCGCGCGGCCGTGCGTTCTTGTTGCAGGCGCTCGAGTAGCGCGATCGTGTCGGGCTTGCGCACGGGCGGGTGGGTGGCGAGGAATACGCCCTTCGCCCAGTCGAGCGGCGTGCGCCCTTGCTTGTCGGCGAGGTCGAGCCGCGCGCCGTTGGCCGCGAGATACTCGATGACGTCGTTCGCGCCGCGATTGGCCGCGCCGTGGATGGCGGCGACGCCCATCGAGTTCACGGCGTTCACGTCGTTGCCGAGCGAGTGGGCGAGCTTCGCCGCCTCGAGCAGCGCCGCCGGTCCCTCGTCGTAGGTTTCGTCGACGGCCCAGTTCACGCCGGCCGCGACCATGAGCGGGGTGGTGCCGGCGTCGGTCGCGATGTTCGGATCCGCGCCGTGCTCTAGCAACAGCCGCATTACTGTCAAATCGCCGGCCGCGGCGGCGCGCAGAAACGGCGTCTGCCCGGTGAGATCCACCCACGCGACCGACCCGATCCCCCCCACCACGTAGCGGCGCTCGTGCGGGAACTCCTCCGTGCGCACGTTCGGGTTCGCTCCCGCGCGCAGCAGACGGTCGACGAGCGCGTACGCGTCGTCGCGAATGGCGCCCCCGTTGTCGCCCGCGCCGCGCTCGAGGTTGCGCAGGTCGACGGTCGCCCACAGCGGCGTCTCGCCGTACCAGTCCATCGCGTCGACGGCCGCGCCGGCATCGAGGAGCAGGCGGGCGACGGCGAGATGGCCGCTGCGACCATCGCGGCGCACGCGGTACACGCTGGTGTTGACGATCGCCTCGAGCAGCGGCGTGACGCCGTTACCGTCGGCGAGCTCGAGGTCGGCGCCACGCGCCACCAGCAGCGTCGCGAGCTCGACGTCGCCGGCGCGCGCCGCGTAAAGAAGAGGCGTCTTCGACCCCGCCGCGGGGTAGCGCTTGCCGCGGCCCTCGGGCCACCCGGCGCGGATGATCCCGATGCCCTTCGAGAGGCCGGGCGGGGACTCGCTCGGTGGGATGAAGCGCGGCGGCTCCGCGGCGTCGGTCCTGGCGTTCACGTCGGCGCCGCGATCGAGCAGCAGTTGCGCGACGGCGAGATGACCTTCGCGCGCTGCGACCATGAGCGCCGTCTGCCCGAAGTCGCGGTCGCGCGCGTCGACGGCCGCGCCGCGGTCGAGCAGGGCGGCCGCGACGGCGGGCTCCCCGGCGCGCGCCGCGACGTTAAGCGGCGGCTCGCCCGCGCGGTCGAGCCTGGTCACGTCGGCGCCCGCGGCGAGCAGCGAGCGCACGAGGGGCGCATCGGCCTTCTCGGTCGCGATCTCGAGCGCCCTGACGCCGAGACGGCTCGGCGCATCGACCTTGGCGCCGGCGGCCAGCAAGCGCTCGGCCGTGTCGCGGTCGCCGGCGCGCACGGCCCAGTGCAGCGCCGGCGTGCCGTCGCGGTCGGGTGCGTTCGCGTCCACGCCGCCCGCGTCGAGGAGCTTGCGCACGGCGGCGAAGTCGCCGCGGGCGGCCGCCTCCGCGACCGGCGAGCTGCGGACGTCCGCGGCCGAGGGCGCGAGCGGCGCTTGTTGAGCGGCGGCGCCCATCGAGAGCGCGGCGAGGAATACGGAGACGATGACCGAACGCCGCTTCACGTCGCGCGTGCCGCCGTCAGACTTCGAGCGCGCCCGTGCTGTCGCCGAACCGCTCGACGGGCACGTCGAGCTTGCCGAGCACGGTGACGAGCAGATTGGCGAACGGCGTATCCACCCCCGCGTGGAGGTGCCGGCCGCCCTTAAGGCGGCCCGAGCCGCCGCCCGCGAGCAGCATGGGCAGCGGGTTGTGGTCGTGCTGGTTGGGGTTGCCCATGCCGCTCCCGTAGAGAACCAGCGAATGGTCGAGGAGCGTGCCGTCGCCGTCGGGCGTGCTCGCGAGCTTCCCCAAGAAATACGCGATCGTGGTACGCGTGTGGTACTCGTTGAGCTTCGCGAGCCGGTCGATGTTCGCGGGGATCTCCGAATGGTGCGACGCGTTGTGGAAGCCCTCGTTCACGCCGCTCTTCGGATAGAGGCGATTGCTGAGCTCGCGCGCAACCATGAACGTGGCGATGCGCGTGAGGTCCGCCTGCCACGCAAGTGCCAGCAGGTCGAACATCAGCATTGCGTGCTGCTCGAAGTCGGCCGGGATGCCGTTCGGCTTAGCGGGCACGTCGATGGTCGCCAGCGGCGAGTCCCCGGCGAGCGCGAGCCGCCGCTCGAGCTCGCGGATGTCCGTGAGATAGCGGTCGAGCCGCTCGCGATCGGCGCCCGGCAGGCCGCGCTCGAGCCCAGCCACTTGGCCCGTGACGGAGTCGAGCAGGCTCGAGAGCTGCCGCTGCCGCGCGGCGCGCTCCTCGGGCGTGCTGCCGTCGCCGAGCAGCCGCTCGAACACGACGCGCGGATTGGTCTCGGTCGGCAACGGCGTCGTCGGCGTGAGATACGACACCGACGCGCCGGCCTCGAGCGCGAGCTCGAGCGACGGCAGGGGGGTCTCTTGGCCGATCGCGCGCGCCGCGAGCTGATCGGCCGACGCGGGCGACGGTCCCGTGGCTTCGGGCTCGCACGTGAGCCAGCATTGCGAGGAGCGGCCGTGATTCGCGGCCGCCGACGACTCGCCGACGTAGGCCGCCGGGAGCTTCAACCCGCTCACGATGGTCAGCCGGTCGCGAAACGGCTCGAGCGGGCGCAGCGTCGGGGTGAATTCGAAGTCTCGACCCGTGGCCGCCGGCGTCCAGCGGCTCGCGACGCAGCCGTGCGGGATGTAGACGCATGCGAGCCGCGAGCGCGGCGCGCCGGCAGCCGACGCCGTGCGGATTCCGGCCGGGATCATCGATTCGAGCAGCGGGAGTGCGATGGCGGCGCCGACGCCGCGCAGCACGGTGCGGCGGGAAAGGTGCCTCTTCGTCAGGTAACGCATCGCGTGTGCTCCCCGGAGGCCACCGAGCTTACTCGAACTGGCCTCCGGGCGCGACGCGCCAGGCCGGTGTCGGACACCAAGGACCCGGCGGCGAAGTTGACGGCGCGGCGGGTTCCGCTCTACGGTGAGGACGCGTCCGCGCGAAGAACGGCGCACTGGGGAGGTTAAGTGAAAACGTCTAACGTATTGCTGCTCGCCTTCGTGGCCGCGGCGTCCGTGCCGCTGCGTGCGCAACCGCCGCCGCAACCGGCGCCGCCGCCGTGCACACCCGGGTCCGATGTCGTCTGCGGTCAGCAGGCGCCCGAGGACTTGGTCGCGGTAGGCTCGAACTGGGTCGTCGCGGGCGCGTACTCCGGCACCGGCGGCGTGATGCTCGTGCGCGTGAAGGACCGCAACACCTTCGTGGCGTATCCGTCGCTGTCGGCGCATGACCGTCTCGACAAGAAGAACTACGCGATGTGCCCCGGGCCGCCGGGCAAGGGTAGCGACCGGTTCCTCACGCACGGCGTCTCTGTCTTGCCGGGCAACGGCCCGGTCTACAAGCTATTCGTCGTCGGTCACGGCGCGCGCGAGTCGATCGAGGTGTTCGAGGTGGACACCAGGCCCGCGATGCCTTCCCTGAGCTGGATCGGCTGCGTCGAGGCTCCGTATCCGGTGGGGCTCAATTCGGTGCGCGGGCTGCCGGACGGCGGCTTCATTACGACCAACTTCCTGCCGCGCGGCGGCGCGCAGGAAGCCACACAGAAGATGATGGGCGGCGAACAGAACGGCGAGCTTTGGGAGTGGCACGTCGCTACCGGCTGGCAAAAGATCCCGAACACCGAGGCGGCCGGCGCGAACGGCGTCGAGCTCTCGGACGACGGGAAGACAATCTACGTTGCCGCGTGGGGCAGCCAGTCCTTCTTTCGCGTGTCGCGCGGCACGACGCCGCCGACGCGCGACGAGATCCCGCTCGGCTTCCGCGTCGACAACATTCACTGGGCGCGCGACGGCACGCTCTGGGCCGTAGGGCAGGGTCCGCAGTACTGGAAGGCGGTCAAGATCGACCCGAAGACGCTCGCCGTTCGGGAAGTAGTGACGCAGCCCGACACGCCCGGCTTCGCCGCCGGTACGGTGGTGCTCGAGGTTGGCAAGGATCTCTGGGTGGGCTCGTTCCGCGGCAACCGGATCGCGATCATCCCCACACCCTGAGCGAGGTGTCAGACGCGGGTGTCTGACACCGGCGCAGCCGCCGCGCTTCCCTGTGCGGCGGCCACGCGGGCGGGGAGATCATCCCACGGAGCGCAGGCTGCGGCCGCTCGACTTCGCGGCGACCAGCGGATTGTCCGGGAAGTGCCGGTCGTAGAGTGCGGTCAGCTTCGGGCGGTCGACCGTCGCGACCGCCTGCTCCACCGCAGTCTGCCGGCACTGCTGGTAGATGTGATGCAGGGTCAGGTAGGACGGTAGGCCGACGTCGGTGCACACCTCGTGCGCGGCCAAGCTGATTCGGTGGTAGAGCTGCTCCGCTCCCGCCGCGGTATTCACGTTGAGATCCCCGTAGCGCACGAGCACCTTCTGCGTTTGACCTTGGTCGCCGGCGCGTGTGGAGACCGTGGCCATCGCCGGAGCGCCCACACCGGCACTGACGAGCAAGACGAGCATCGCGATCGAAGTCTTCATGTTCCTCTCCTTGAACTGCTGATCCAATGTCGGGAACCGCCGCTAGGTCTGCTTTGGTTGCCGACACGAGAACTTTGAGCGCCAAACCTGTCGCCGTGCTGACGCCGAATCGCAAGAACGTTCAAGATCTCGTTGCACGTAATTTAATGTTGCGTTTAGTTTCCCTTAACGTGCACGAGCCTAGGTTGATCTCAATGGGGCATTGAGACGAGCGATTGGTGCCCGCCGCCCCGAAGGAGATCACATGAAGACGTTAGCGTTGTTGCTTGCCGGCGTGTTGGCGCTCGCGAGCATGCCGGCGGCGGCGCATCCACATGTCACCGTCGGGTTCGGCTTTGGGTTTCCGTATCACTACTACGGCCCCTATGCGTACGATCCTTGGCTCTATCCGTATGCCGTTGCGCCCTATCCCGTAACCATACCCGTACCCGTGCCCGCGCCCGCGGCCGACAAGCCCGCAGTCAACCTGTACGCCTATCCGCAAGCTGGGCAGAACGCGGAGCAGCTGGGTCGAGATCGCACCGAATGCCATGACTGGGCAGCGGGTCAGAGCGATTACGATCCGCTGGCGGTGAAGCGGCAGAAGACGAACGATCTCGCGAACTACGACCGCGCGTTCGCCGCCTGCATGCAAGGTCGCAACTACTCGGTTGGCTGAGAAGAGGGGTTGGCTGACCAGAGGGGTCGGCTAGCCCTCTGGGCACGCACGTTCGGGCGAGGCGCCGCTCTTGCGGGCGGCGCCTCCTTTACGCCGCAAGGAGCGCGTCTTACATGAGAGTACTGATCGTCGAAGACGACCCATTGCTCGGCGATGCGGTGAGACTCGCGCTCGGCAACGCGGGATTTGCGGCCGACCTCGTGGGAACGGCCGAAGCGGCGCGGTCGGCGCTCCAGGCGGAGCCGTTCGACCTCGCGATCGTGGACATCGGCCTGCCGCGAGAGAACGGACTGCGCCTCGTGCAGGGACTGCGCGGCCGCGGCAAGACCATTCC
>DASQOL010000025.1:0-8602 GCA_035644475.1 Gammaproteobacteria bacterium
GGGGATGACGTGGCGGCCGCTGCGCGCGACGCGGCGCTCGAGTCCCTCGCCCCCGCCGCGGCCGTCGTGTCGCGTCGACCGCCGACGCAGGGTAGCGGCGCGCCACAAATCGCGATTGATCCCGACGACCCCAACAAAACCATCCTGATCCCGCCGCGCGGCGGGCCGCCGCTGCAAGTGACCACGCCGACCGGCACGCACACCGCGCGCCCGACCGCGAAGCCGGAAGGCCCGACCACGCACATGCGCGACATCGAGTACCTCAAAGCGCACGGCTACACCGAGCAGGACGCGACCGATCTCACGATGGGCGCGAAGGCGAACCCCGAGACGCTGTACAACGCCGTCGTGCAAGCGGAGCTCAGGAACTTCGCCAAGCCCGAGGACGCCTCGAAGCTCGCGAAACAGATGGTCGCGACGCGCTTCGGTGCGGACGCGGCCGAGCAAGCCTCGCGCCCGCGGCAACAGGATCCGGCGAGCGCGGGTCTGCCGACCGGCGTGCCGACGGGCTCCAAGCTCGTCGGTCACACGAAAGCGGGCGGGGAGATCTATCAATTGCCCGACGGCTCGAAGGTCGTCGCGGAGTAAGTCATGCCGCTGCGAGCTCTACAACCCGACGAGGAGATCGTTCCGCTCGCGCAGCCGAAGCCGGCGGGGCGGCCCGTGCGCGCGATCCGTCCGCTCGCCGACTCCGACACGGTGATCCCGCTCGGGCAGACACAGCCGAACACGCTGCCCGCGCACACGCCCTCGCTCTCCGAGTCGCTCTTGGGTCGCGAGGATCCGGGCGGCACCGCCAACGTCGCCGGCGTGCTGCCCTCGCTCGGCGAGCACCTTGCGACCACGGGTAAAGAGATCGGCAATCTATTCATGCAAGGCGGCGTCAACGCGGCCGACGTGGCGCTCACCGCGCAAAAGCCGCTGCTCGACTGGTACTTGCAGCGCGACCAAGCCGCGCGCGATCGCGGCCAGCAGCAGCAAGAGGAGCTCTTGAGCTCGGGCCGCGAAATGTTCACGCCGGCGCAGACGACGCCCGTTGGCGACGTGCTCGGCGGGCTCGCCGGTATGGCGCTGCCGCTCGCCGGCGGCGTGCCCGGGCTCGTGGCGAGCGAGACGCTGCGCCGCGGCAAGGAGCTGCTCGACGAGAACATCGATTTGCCCACGGCGCAAAAGCTCTCCGTGCTGCGCGGGGCGACCACGTACGCGGGCGCGAAGCTGCCGATCGTCGGCAAGACCGCGGCGTCGCGCGTGCTCACCGGCGCCGGCGGCAACGTGGCGCTCAACGCCGCGGATCAGCAGCAGGAAAAGGACACGCTCAGGGCCGCCGCACCGACGCTCTCGCCCGAGGAGCAGGCGGCCGCCGGCGCGACGTTCGAGTCCGATCAGCCGCCCACGGCCGAGCAACACCAAGCGCTCGCCAAGGCGGGCCAGCGCGGGCAGTACATGGAGCTCGCCGACAAAATCCCCGCGTGGTGGGATCCGAAAGCGCGCATCACCGACCTCTTGATGGGCGCGGGCTTCGGCGGTCTGCATCACGTGCTACAGGCGCCCGTCGATCGCGCGAACGCGCAAGTCGAGGCCGCTCGAGCCGCTGCCGAGCACGAGGCCGCGATCGGCGACACCCTCGCGCGCGCCGACGCCGGCGTGCGTGGAGCTCAACGGCCGCCCTCGAGCGGCGGCGCCGCGCAGAATCCGGCCGAGGCGTTCTACGACAGCTTCACGCAGGAAGGCCAGGAGACGCCGCGGCTGCACACGCCGGAATCGTTCGAGCGCCGTAACGACATCCAGGCGCCCGAGCCGCCGCCGCCCAACGACGGCACGCTGCCGGCCGCGGGCACCGTCACGCGCACGCCGGCCGATCGCTCGCCGATCGAGCAGGAGACCGAGCTCGAGCGCATGGGCCTGACGCCCGACGTGATCGGCAACCTCATCAAGCTCGAGGACGAGGGCGACGCCAAGCGCGCGGGGCGCGTGTTACCGAAGCCGGAGACACCGGCGCCGCCCGTGCCCGACGAGGCCGCTCAGGCGGCGCAGCGCGAGCGTTACGCCGGCGAGGCGGCCCAGGAGCGCACGGGGAAGATCGCGGCCGAGCGGCGCGGCGAGATCGGTCTCACGCCCGACGTGCAAGCGAACCTCGCGCGTATGCAAGCACGCGGCGCGGTGGGCGCGTCCGTGCCGCCGATCGCCGACGTTGTCGCACCTGTAACAGATAAATCGACGCCCACGGCCGATCAAGGGGTTACGCCGCAACAAAGTGCGACAAGCACTGTACAAACACCGAAAAAGGTCCGACCGCTCCGTCAGGGCGAGGAAATCGTGCCTCTTTCGGCCACCGAGGGCGGAAAAGCACCCGCGGCGGGCACAGAACACGCTATCGAGAGCGTTCAACCGGGCGAGAAGGGTCTCAAACGGCAGCGTCAAGACAAGGCCGTCAAGAAGTGGTTGCAGGCGAAGCGACCGCCCCCGAGCGATCCCGAGCGGCTGATTAGCTACCGCACCGAGGCGACGCTCGGCTACAACCTCGCGCACAAAGCGGGCGCCGCGCCCGACGTGCTCGACGCGCTGCGACGCGAATCGGAATGGGCGCACGAGCAGCTCGCGGCGACCAGCCCCGGCACGCTCGAGAGTCTCGGCGTGGACGCCAAAGGCCGAAACACTCGCGCCGGCGGCGCGCTCGAGCAGACTGAGCCGCAAGGCAAAAGTGCAAAAAGTGCAAAACCGCAAAGCGTGCTCGAGCACCTCGCTCATCACGGCGGCGTCTCGATCGACGCGCTCGAGGCCGAGGGGATCGACCGCGCCGACATGCGCAGCGTCAAGGGCTTCAAGCGGCCGTTCACCAAGAAGGGCATGTCGCTCGACGCCGCGGCCGAGAAGCTGCACGAGGCGGGCTACCCCGTCGCCGACGAGGGCGGGCGCCCCGACGCCAACAAGGCGCTCGCGCTGATCGACTCCGAAGTGCGCCACGGCACGCGAACGCTCCCAAAGAGCGCAAGCGCGGAAGCCCCTGTGGCTGCGCAGGAACGCCGTGGCGGCGAGGAAGCCCGCACCGCGGCCGAGCGTCGCGCCCCGCCGCCCCGTGAGACGCCCGACCGCCGCGGCGTCGTAGGCGAGCGTCGCAAGCCCGTCGGCGAAATGTCGCACGAGGAAATGCGCTCCGAGCTCCTCACGTCGCACCTGACGGGCTTGGCGAACCGCCGCGCGTACGACGAGCGCCCGCGCATGGCGCACCAGGGCTCGATTGACGTCGACTCGCTGAAATGGGTCAACGACAACATGAGCCACGGATCCGGCGACGAGCTGCTCAAGGCCGTCGGCCAAGCGCTGAAAGAAGCCGCCGGCGACCGCGCGTATCACTTCTCGGGGGATGAGTTCGCGATCGAGGGCAAGGACGCGGCCGAGCTGCACGAGCTCATGGAGCGTGTCAACGAGCGGCTCGCGCAGGCGACGATCGAGATCACCAAGGCCGACGGCAGCGTGGTCACGCTCGACGGTCTCGGCGTAAGCTACGGACTCGGAGAGACCCTCGATGCCGCCGACCAAAATCTCAGCGTTGCCAAACAGACCCGGGAAGCGCAAGGCGTTCGGGCGGCCCGCGGTGAAAAGCCTGTCGGCGCGACTGTCCGCGGCGGGGGTGACGAAGGCGGACCGGATCAGCAAGGTAACGCTCCCGCCGGCGTCAAAGAGCCCGGAGCCGACGAGTACGGATCCGAGCAGCCTGCCGAGCACGAGCCCGGAGACGTCGAGCACGTAACGCTCACCGGCGAGGGCCACGTCGCGCACACGGAGCGCGGCGGCGGCGAGCACGTCCAAGTCGGCGAGGGACGCGCCGGCGTCAAAGAGGGCGGCGAGCTCACCGCCGAGCAGCAGTCGATCAAGAGCGCGCTGCGCGAGGTCGAAGACAATCCGACCGCGCCCGCGAAGGCGCGCGTTCGCAAGCTGCTCGATGCGTACAAGGCCGAGCACGGCAACGACGCGACGAGCGAACTCCTCGATCGCCTGGACGCCGAGCGCGAGCTCTCCGACGAGCACCCCGTCGTTCACGAGCAAGACGCCCTCGAGCGCGACTCACAAGAACTCGGCGACGCGCTGCGCGCTGCGCACGAGGCGAATCCCGAGGACACCGCGCCGCACTCGGCCGTCCGCAAGCTCATGGCGCGTTTCGAGCGCAAGCACGGCACCGAAGCGCTCGACACTCTCATCGACAAGCTCGATAAGGAGCTCGATCTCGAGCCGCGCGAGATCCGCGCGTCGAAGGCGAAGCCGCCGGCGATGCCACCGCGCAACCCGCCCGAGCAGGGCGATCTCTTTACGCAAGACGACGCGCGCCCGGGCACGACCGCGAAGCAGATCGCCGCGGCGAACGCGATCCTCAAGGAGCTCGAGGACGCGGCGGCGTCGGACGAGGAGCACGACATCAAGTCGCTCGCGGTGTCGTTCAACCGCGAGTTCAAGACCGATCACACCGCGTCGCTGATCGGCAAGACGATCACGGCGACCGGCGACCTCGCGACGTTGTCGGAAGTGTTCCGCGACGCGAAGACGGAGATCCTGCGGTACTTCCTCACCGACAAGGGCAGCGGGCGGATCATCGCGCAAACCGGCGTCGGCTCGCGCCTGCCCGGATCCGGCGCGGCGTATCCGGCCGGCGAAAGCATGGAGTGGGTCGGGCGTTTCATCGCCAAGCATCCGGGCGCGGAACTCTGGATGCAGCACAACCACCCCGGCGGGTTCGCGCGTCCGTCGACGACCGACGTTGCGCTCACGGCGAACATCGCGCGGCGCTTCAAGATCAACGTGCGCCACGTGGTCATCGATCACGATCACTACGGGCGGATCATGGCGAAGCCCGACGGCGAGATCATCAGCAACGAAATCGTGCACTGGTCGGAGAAGGCGAACGAGCCCGATCCGTTGCACACGCCGTCGAAGCCGCACCCGTTACTCGGCCGCAGCCTCACCGGGCCGGGGCCGCTCATTCAGCTCGCGAAGGAGCTCGAGCAGAAGGGCGCTTACGTGACCGTGATCGGCACCGGCGGCGCCTACAGCAAAGTGAAGACGCTCGGCGACATGCCGTCGCACCTATTCAGCAACCCCGAGCGGCTCAAGCAACAGCTCCGACGCTTCGCCGTGCAAAACGGATCCGCGCAGCTCTTTATCGCCGGCATCGATCCCGAGCACTTTCGCTCGAGCGAGAGCCGCCGGCTGTTCAACGAGCTCCAATACGACGGCTACGCGATGGACTTCATCAACACCGAGGGGCACTCGTTCGCAACCGAGGGCGGCGGGATCATCCGAAAGGGCCAGCTCGAGCACGGCGTCGACTCGCACCTCGTCGCGCGCGAGGTCAAGCCGCGCGAGCCCGACACGCGCACCGAGAAGCAAGTCGACGCTTTCAACGCCGGCGCCGAGGCGCGCAACAAGCTCGCGGCCGAGGAGCGCTCGCGCGACGCGAAGCGCAACCCGAACAAGGACGTCAACGCCGACACCGGCCGACCGGGCGATCTCTTTACGCGGCACAAGCAACTCGATCTCGTGAAGGACGTCGTACCGCACCGCAAGTTGCTCGAGCGTCAATTCGAGGCCGCCAAGAAGGAGCTCGAGAAGCTCACAACCGCGGAGATCCCCGGCACCGTCGACGAGCCCGGCGGTCAAGCCGAGGCCGACGCACGCGCCGAGCAGAGCAAAAAGATCCGCGCGGCGCAAAAGCGCATGAACGATCTCGCCGAGCAGATCACGGGCCACAAGACCCGCTCGCTTGGCGAGCTCGCCGACGAGATCCGCGGGCTCGAGAATCGCCGGCGCGCGTCGCGATCGCCGAAACGTCGCAACGAGCTCGCCGACGAGATCTCGAAGCTGCACGACGAGGAGAACGACACCGTCGAGGAGACGCCCGGACAATACGGCGAGCGCCGCGCCGATCAGCGTCGCACGGTGGAACGCGGCGGCCGGCGCGAAGGCGACGAGGACAAATCGCAGAAGGGCGACAAGGGTTACGCGGCCGTCGCACAGAAAGCACTCAACGCCTGGAACAAGCGCGTCGGCTGGCGCTATGGGCCGCTCGGCCGACTACCGGCGAAGGAGCGCTATCTCGAGCAGCGCTACAAGGCGCTCGGCAAAGTCACGGAGTCCCAAGAGATCGCGCGCGGTCTCTACGACGCGCTGCACAAGGCGACGCCGGAAGATAGCGCCGCGGTCTACGAATACTTGACCAACAAGGATGGGGAGTTCTCGACGATCAAGGATCGCGACATCCGGGCGATCGCCAAGACCACGAAGAACATGATCGATCAGATCGGTCAACGGCTCGTGAACGCGGGGCTTTTATCGCAAGAGGCGTACGACGAACACAAGGGCGAGTATCTGCCGCGCCTCTACCTCAAGCACATGCTCGGCGAAAGCGTGATGAGCGCGATCGGCAGCGGTAAGCGCATGTCGGATCTCGGCTACTTGAAGCGCCGCCAGGACATCCCCGAGGAGGTCCGCAAGGTCGTGCTCGGCGAGATCACGGATCCCGCGTTCCTCGCGTCGTTCGGGATCTCGCGCACGCTGCGCGATCTCGCGCTGCATGACTTCCTGCAAGCGATCGCGGGGCGCGAACAGTGGACGCCGCGACACTCGACGGTGGAATGGCGCGGCCGACAAGTGACGCCGTTCTATCTCGCCGACGAGGCTCGAGCTCTGCGCAAGCGCGCGGCGCTGTACCAAGACGGATCCGCGAAAGCGGCCGCGTTCAAGCTCGCCGACGAGGCGCAGGCGATCGCCGACGAGGGGCTCGCGAAACTTGAGGCGCGCCCGGATCCAAACGACTTCGAGCAGATCCCGAACTCGCGCCGCTACGGAGCGCTGCGCGGCCTGTACGTGCGGAAAGAAATCTACGGCGATCTCGTCGGCGCGCAGCAGTGGATCCCTGCCAACTCGAGCATCGCCGAGCAGCTACTCGGATCCGGCGGCTTGATGGCGCGCGCACAGTCTTGGTGGAAGCTCTCGAAAGTGATCCTGAACCCGCCGACTCAGGTGCGGAATTTCATTGCGAACATGGTGCTATTGCACCTCTCCGGCGTGCCGTTCCATCGCGTGTACTCGGGCGAGATCGTCGGCAAGGCGATCAACTCGATCGCGAAAAAAGACCGCTTCTACCAGATCGCGAAAAAGTACGGGCTGTTCTCCGCGACGTTCGCCAACACCGAGGGCGCGCGGATCCGCGACGAGTGGCTCGCGCTGCAAGACATGAAGGGCGGCGGCCTCGCGAAGCTGCGCGCGTTCGCCGGCCGCGGCGTCAACGCGGCGAGCGACTTCTATCAACTCATGGAGGCGATCGGCAAGATCGCGAAGATCCGCGACGCGATCGAGCGCGAGGGCAAGGAACCGGCCGCCGCGGTGCTCGAGGCGCATGAGGCGTTGTTCGATTACTCGCTCGTGCCGCGCTCCGTGGGGTATCTGCGCAACGCGCCGGTCGGCGCGCCGTTCATCACGTTCGCCTACAAAGCGGCCGCGCAGATGGCGAAGATCGCGATCAAGCACCCGGCTCGTTTCGCACCGTACGTCGCGATCCCGTTCCTCATGGCCTCGCTCATCAAGAACGCCTACGACGTCACCGACGACGATCTCAAGAAGCTGCGCGAGGCGCTGCCGAAGTGGATGAAAGAGCGCGGGCACATGTTGTTGCTGCCGTACAAAGACGCGCTCGGCCGCTGGCAAGTCGTCGATCTCGGCTACCTCGCACCGTGGGGTCAATTCGCCGATCTCTACGCGGCCGCCGAGCAGGGCAAGGGCGTGAAGGAGCTCGCCGGCTCGCTGGCGTTCTCCGGTCCCATGATGGACGTCGCGAACGCGATTCAGACCGGCGTCGATCCCTTCACGGGCAAGGAGATCGTCAACCCCGCGGATCCGCCGGCCGATCGACTGCAACAGATGATGCAGTACGCATGGAACCTCGCCGCGCCCGGCTGGCTCACCGAACAGGGCGCGCTCAATCAGCTCCGAAAATCAGTCACCGGCAACAACTTGAACAAGCGCACGGGCGAGCCCGGCATGACGCCGACGCAAGCGTCGCTGCGGTTGCTTGGGTTGAACGTCTACCCCGCGGATCCGACCGCGACGCGCGCCGCGAATTTGCGCTCGATGCGTGCGAACCTCGAGGAGTCCAAGGCGCGCGCGAGCGAGCTTCTGCGCAACAAGAATCTGAGCGACAGCGAGCGCGAGAAGATCCGGGCGACGTGGCAAAAACTTCTCGAGGCGCGCGGCAAGGAGATCGAGCTCTATAGTCGCGGCTCGGAAATCAACCCGAAGCTACAGTGACCGCGCGCACCAAGTTCAAAGTCCCGGCGTACGGGAATCTCAATAAGGCGCTGATCTTTCAATCGGGCGCGCAGATCGGCGTCGACCTCGCGTTGCCCGATGGATCCGTGCCCGGGCTCTCAGAGCTCGCGGCCGCGCTCGCGCCGTATCTCACGGCGAGCTCGAGCACGCCGGCGCCGGTCAACACGGTCGTTTTCTGGTCGCAGATCCAAAGCATCCCGGCGAACGTGCAGCAAGTCGTCGCGCTCGCAAGCGTCGGGCTCGTCACGCGGCAGACCGACGGCACCTGGATCACGAGCGCGAT
>DASQOL010000026.1:0-14272 GCA_035644475.1 Gammaproteobacteria bacterium
CGTACGCCATGAACGTACCGCCGTGCTTCTCCGCCATCACCTTCGTCAGCGCCGCGGTCAAGGTCGTCTTCCCGTGGTCGACGTGCCCAATCGTCCCGACGTTGACGTGCGGCTTCGTTCGAGCGAATTTCTCTTTGGACATAGTTCGATACTCCTGGGACGACTTTCGACTTTTCTTGGAGGCCGGGAGCGGCTAACCGACACGCGCCTCGTTATCTATATCTAATGAGTACTTAAGACCCTGTGACTTCGTTGGGCACCAAACCCAACCTCGCAACCTTGGAGCCCACAACCGGAGTTGAACCGGTGACCTCTTCCTTACCAAGGAAGTGCTCTACCGACTGAGCTATGTGGGCGGGAAATCGAGGGACTGTCCCCATTTTCGCAGAAGCCTCAATCGCCAGCACGCACTTCACCGAAAATGGGGACTGTCCCTAATTCGCCGCCGCTCGGAGGACCGTCCCTACCCCCCCGCGCTCCGGAAGGTTGGAGCGGGTGAGCGGAATCGAACCGCCACCATCAGCTTGGAAGGCTGAGGTTCTACCGTTGAACTACACCCGCCTTCTTCCAGCCGCCTCCGCATTTTCTTTGGTGGAGGGGGTAGGATTCGAACCTACGAAGGCAATAGCCAGCAGATTTACAGTCTGCCCCCGTTGGCCGCTTGGGTACCCCTCCGCGGAAATAAGCCCGCTATTGTCTGGTGAGGTCTGAGGAGTGTCAACAGATCTCAGGCGGTTCTTTGTCGTTCCGGTCGTCGGGCGCGATCGCCGTGCAGCAACGTTACGAGATTCGCCTCGCCCTCGGTCAAGCCGAAGCAGGAGATCAGCCGATCGGCTTCTTCGCCGCGCTCCGCGCAGCCGATCGCCTGCTCGTAGGACCGGGACTCGGTCGCGAGCTCGAGCTGTCCCAGCCGTTGGGCGATCTGGCTCAGGTCCTCGCGCCCCCGGTTCTCCAGGCTTGCCACGCGCTCGGCCACGCCCACCACGCCGGCGAGCGCCTGTTCGAGCTTGGCGCAGCGGGCGGCGAGTGCCGCCTGCCGCCGGCAGAGCGGCCAGACATAGGCCACGTCGTAGATCACCAGGACGGACAGCGCGGCCGCGAGACCTAGCAGGACCTGCGGCCAAGGCAGGTTTTGCAGCAGCTGTTCCAGAAGATTTGCGATCATCACACGTACTCGTCTATGTGGTCGGGGTCGGGCTTATGGCCGGCCGGGGGGCGGTCGGAGCGCCGCTCCGGGGGCGGACGGCCGTCGCGGGGCGCCCTCCGCTGCTTCGAGCCCACGCTCCGCCCGACCGGGGATGGGAGCGTGGGGACTGGGGGCGTAATGCGGTCGATGTCTGCCATCTCGGGTCTCCAAATTCTTCAGGCGACTCCCTTCGCACTTCCCAACCGTAGGGACAGGCTACTTTTTCCGGCAACCGGCATCGCCATGTGAAGCGACGCGTCGGAAAAAGTAACCAGTCCCGTCCCTCCTCAACCATTCTCGAAAAACTCGTCGAGGCGCGCGCGGACCCGCAGCACGGCTTGGCCGTGGATCTGACAGACACGCGACTCGCTCACCGAAAGAACCGCCCCGATCTCGCGGAGGTTGAGCTCCTGATCGTAGTAGAGCGACAGCACCAGCCGCTCACGCTCCGGCAGCCCCGCGACGGCGCGGGCGAGCGCCTCACGAAACTGATCCTCCTCGAGCAATGCCTCGGGGCCGTCCTCGGGAGCCTCGGGAAGCATCGACGCCCGCTCGGGGTCGCCGGCGAGCTGCTCGTAGCTCAAGAGCCGGCTCGACGCCGCGCTCTCGACCATCCGGTGGTATTCCTCGAGCTCCACGCCGAGCGCTTCGGCGATCTCCGGCGAGCGCGCGTCGCGCCCGGTCCGGTTCTCGATCGACCGGATCGCCTGCGAGACCTGCTTCGCGTGCTTGAACGTCGAGCGCGGCGTCCAGTTCGACTTGCGCGCCTCGTCGAGCATCGCGCCGCGAATCCTTATCCCCGCGTAGGTCTCGAAGTTCGCGCCCTTGGTCGGCGTGAAGTTCTGAGCCGCGTTCATGAGGCCGATCATGCCGGCCTGGATCAAGTCGTCGACCTCGATGTGCGACGGCAACCGGCTCACGACGTGATAGGCGATCCGCTTGACGAGCTCGCCGTGCTTGAGCACGAGCTCGCCCACCGGCGGCAGCCCCGCGGACGCGGGTATGTCGTAGGCGACGGTCATTGCGTGACGACCTCCTGAGCCTGCGCCGACGGCCGCACGAGCCGCTCCATGAAGAACTCGATGCCGCCGCGCGCGCCGGTCGCGGGCGCCCATTGATCGACTGCAGCCGCGAGGCGCGCGAACGCACGCGCCGACGGGCTGCTCGGATGCGTTTCGACGACGGTCGCCTGCCGCCGCACGGCTTGGCGCAGGTATTCGTCGTGCGGGATGTGCCCGCAGTAGCTCGGCCGAATCCCGAGGAAGCGATCACACACGCGCGCCAGCTTGTCGTAGAGCGCCCGGCCGTGGGCCGCGCTGTCCACCATGTTCGCGACGACGTCGAATCGGCAGCTCGCCTGGCGGCGGTTCAGCACCTTGATCAAGCCGTAGGCGTCCGTGAGCGAGGCCGGCTCGTCGCAGACCACGACCACGACGCGCTGCGCCGCCTCGCTGAACGTGACCACACCGTCGCCGAGTCCCGCAGCGGTGTCGATCAAGAGCACGTCGACCGGCTCGAACAGCTGGCTGAACGCATTGATGAGGCCCGCGTGCTGCGCCGCGCCGAGGGTAGCCATCGTGAGGCTGCCCGAGCTCGCGGGCACCACGCGCAGGCCGCTCGACGCCGTGACGATGACGTCCTCGAGCGCGCACTCGCCGCTCACCACGTGCTCGAGGTTCAGGCGCGTGTGCAACCCGAGCAGCACGTCGACGTTCGCGAGACCGAGATCCGCGTCGAGCAGCATCGCGCTGCGGCCGAGCTGCGCGAGCGCGGCCCCGAGATTGACCGCCACCAGAGTTTTTCCGACGCCGCCCTTGCCGCCCGTGATCGCCACGACCTTCACCGGCCTAGGAGCAGCAACGGCTGCGGTCATGCGGCGCAGCCCCGCGGCTTGATCGAGCGTAAGGTCACGCATTGGCCGCGAGCTCCACCTGACCGAAGTGCTCCGCGAGCTCGTTCTCGTCCGGCGCCGACCCCGGGTCTTGCGTGAGCTTGATCGCGCTGTGCATGAGCCAGAAACGCTTCGGCGAAGCGAGATGCAGGTCCTCGGGCACGCGCTGGCCGTCGGAGAGATAGGCGATCGGCAGCTCGTGGCGGATCGCGAGCGACAGGATCCCGCCGAGCGCCGCTGCCTCGTCGAGCTTCGTGACGATCAGCGCCTCCGGCGAGACGGCCGCGAACACGCGCAGCGCCTCGGCGAGGCACGCCCGGTCGGCGCCGGCCGAGAGCGTGAGCAGCGTCTGAATGCGATGGTCGTCGAGCTTGAGCGTCGTGAATTGATTCGCGAGCCGCACGTCGCGTTGGCTCATGCCGGCCGTGTCGATCAGCACGAGCTTCTTCTTCGAGAACCCGTCGAGCACGCGGCGCAGATCGTCCGCGCTCTCGGCGACCTCGAGCGGTGCGCGCAGGATCCGCGCGAAGTTGGACAGCTGCTGGCGCGCGCCGATCCGATAGGTGTCGGTGCTCACGAGCCCCAGCTCGTCGACGCTGTGCCGCAGCACGAAGCGCGCCGCGATCTTCGCGATGCTGGTGGTCTTGCCCACGCCGGTGGGGCCCACCACCGCGAAGATTCCGCCGCGGTCGGTGAGGTCGCCTTGCGCGAGCGGCAAGCGCTCGCCGAAGCGCCGCACGATGAGCCGCAGCGCTTCCTGCGAGCCCGCTTCCGCCGGAATCTCGTCCGCGAGCTCGACGGCGAGCGTCGAGTCCACGCCGAGCTTGGTGAGCTCGCGCAAGGTGCGCGCGCGGATCGGCGCCTGTCGATTCAGGTCGTTCCAGGCGAGGCTCGCGAGCTGCGTCTCGAGCAGCCGGCGCAGGTCCTTGATCTCTTGGGCAACGCCGGGCTGATCGGGCGACGCCGCTGCGCCGGCCGGCGCGGCGCGGACCGCGGGCTCCTGCGTCACTGGGCGGACCGCCGTGGGACGTGCCGGCCGCGCGTGCGCCGCCGCAGCCGCGGCGCGCGCCGCCGCCTCCTCGAGCGCGGCTTCGCGAGCCGCGGCGACCCGCGCGGCGATGAGTTGCTCGCGCCCTCGGGCCTCTGCCGGCCGCTCTGTCGGGTTGTCAGTCGGCTCGTCCGTCGAGCCGGCGGCGCGCCCCCTCGGGTCCGCGTCCGCGCGCGCGTCGGCCTCGTCGTCCGCCGCGTAGCCGAAATCGCGACCCGTGCGGTCTTGCATCCGCGCAGCGGGGGGCGCGACACCGACGGCGCCGAGCAGGCTGTCGTCATAGTCGATGGCAGCGATGACCTCCACGCCTTTGCCGAGCTTGCGGCTCGACAACATCACGGCGTCCGCACCGAGATCGGTCCTTATGGCTGCGAGCGCCTCGCGCATGTCGGTGGCGACGAATCGTCTGATGTTCACGGTCTATCTCCTCTAAGCTGCCGCCGCTCGCGGCGCGCCGGCGCGCGTTGCGCCCGGGCTGCCCACGCTCGCGACGACGCGTAACGATTTGTTGTGCGGGATCTCGCCGTAGGCGAGCACCGCGAGATTCGGCACGCCGTGCCGCACGAAGCGCGCGAGCCACGGACGCAGCACGGTCGGCACGAGCAGCACGGCCGGCTCACTGCGCAGCTCCTGTTGCTGCGCCGCCTCGACGAGCGCGCCGTGCAGCCGATCCGCAAGACCGGGCTCGAAGCTCGGGCTCCCGTCGGCGCCGGTCTTGATGCCGTCGCGGAGCATCTGCTCGAGCGTCGGGTCGAGCGTGATCACCGGCAGCTCGTCGCGCAGCCCGTAGATCCCTTGCACGATCGAGCTGCCCATCGCCTCGCGCACGTGCGCGAGCAGCACCGCGGGGTCCTGCGTTCGGCCCGCTTGCTCGGCGAGCGTCTCGGCGATCGTGCGCATGTTGCGCACGGGGACGCGGTCGAGCAGGAGCTCCTGCATCACCTTCACCACGACGCCGAGCGCCAGCGCGCCCGGGGTCAGGTTCTCTACCAGTTTCGGCGCGCTCTTCGCGAGCCGCTCGAGGAGCTGCTGGACCTCCTCGTGACCGAGCAGCTGATGCGCGTGCCGCTTGAGCAGCTCGCTCAAATGCGTCGCGACGACGGTGCTCGCGTCGACCACCGTGTAGCCGAGCGACTGCGCGTGCTCTTTGCCGGCGGGCTCGATCCAAAACGCGTCGAGCCCGAATGCCGGATCCTTGGTCCGCACGCCCACGATCTGCGTCGTGATGCCGCCCGGGTTGATCGCGAGGTCGCGCTCCGACTGGATCTCGCCCTCGCCGACGGGCACGCCGAGCACGGAGATCCGGTAGGCGTTCGGCTTGAGCTCCAAGTTGTCGCGGATGTGCACGGCCTGGACGAGGAAGCCGAGCTCCTCCGAAAGCTTGCGGCGCACCGCCTTGATGCGCGCGAGCAGCGGGCCCGACTGGTTGCGGTCGACCAGCGGGATCAGCCGGTAGCCGACCTCGAGGCCGATGAGATCCACGGCGGCCACGTCCTCCCAGCCGAGGTCGCGCTCGGCCGGCACGGGCTCGGCCGGGGCGGCCACGACCGGCGCCGGAGGCGGAACCGCCTTCGCGCGCTTCTCGAGCAGATAGCCGCCGCCGATGGTGATCGCCGCGAGCGCGAGGAACATGCCGTTCGGCATGCCGGGCAGGAGGCCGAGCACGCCGAGCACCGAGCCCGCGATCGTCAGCGCCCGCGGATGCTGCAGCAGCTGCTTCACGACCTGGTCGGAGAGCGTGGCCGCGCGCGACATGCGCGTCACGATCACGGCCACCGCCGTCGACGCGAGCAGCGCCGGGATCTGGGCGACCAAGCCGTCGCCGATCGTGAGCAGCGTATAGACGCGGCCCGCGTCGCCGAACGACATGCCGTGGTTGAGCGTGCCGATCACGAACCCGCCCACGATGTTGACGATGAGAATCAGGATCCCGGCGACCGCGTCGCCGCGCACGAACTTGCTCGCGCCGTCCATCGCGCCGTAGAAGTCCGCCTCCTGCACGACCTCGGCGCGGCGCGCGAGCGCCTGCTCCTGCGTGATCAGGCCGGCGTTCAAGTCGGCGTCGATCGCCATCTGCTTGCCGGGCATGGCGTCCAACGTGAAGCGCGCGCTCACTTCCGACACGCGACCCGCGCCCTTGGTCACCACGACGAAGTTGATCACCACGAGGATCGCGAACACCACGATGCCGACCGCGTAGTTGCCGCCGACCACGAAATTGCCGAACGCCTCGATCACGTGGCCGGCCGCGCCGGGGCCCGTGTGGCCGTAGAGCAGCACGACCCGCGTCGAGGCGACGTTGAGCGCGAGCCTGAGCAGCGTGACGCCGAGCAGCACGGTCGGGAACACGGCGAAGTCCACCGGCCGTTGCACGTAGATCACGGCGAGCATGATGATCAGCGACAGCGTGATGTTGAACGTGAAGAACGCGTCGAGCAGCAGCGGCGGCAGCGGCACCACGACCATCGCGAGCAGCGCCACGACGAGCAGCGGCACGCCCAGGCCGAGTTTGCCGATGTCCACGAGCCGTTGCGTCAGCGCGGCGGCGTTCATTCGTCAGCCCCTCTGGCACTAGGGTCAGACCCCGGGGCCAGACCGTCGCGCTTGCCCATTGCGTCTGGCCCCGGGGTCTGACCCTGGTTGCGACCCTGCTTCCTCTTACGGCCGCGCTGCGGCGTGAGCAGGTCGGCCGCGATGTCGAGATCGGGCTTCTTTGGCGGCGCCTTCTTGGCGCCCTCGGCCGGCGCGCGGCGCTTCGCCCCGGGCAGCGCCTTGCCCTTGAGCTGGTAGATGTAAGTGAGCACCTGCGCCACGGCCACGTAGAGCCGCGGCGAGACCTCCGCGCCGATCTCGCTCGTGAAGTACAACGCGCGAGTAAACTCGGGATGCTCGAACACCGGCACGCCGTGCTTCTCGGCCACGCGGCGGATGTTGAGCGCGATCAGGTCCGCGCCCTTCGCGACGACGCGCGGCGCCTTCATCTTGGCCGCGTCGTAGCGCAGCGCGACGGCATAGTGCGTCGGGTTCATCGCCACGAGGTCGGCCTTCGGCACGTCGACCATCATCCGGCGCGTGGCGATCGCGCGTTGCAGCTGACGGATGCGCGAGCGGACCTCGGGGCGTCCCTCGGTCTCCTTCTGCTCGTCCTTCGCCTCCTGCTTCGTCATCCGCAGTTGGCGCCGGTGCTGCCAGTGCTGGAACGGTGCGTCCGCCGCCGCGATCAGCAAGAGCGTGGCGGCAAGCCCGGCGAGGCTTACGCAGGCGAGCCAACCGGCGCGCGCGAGCGCCGCCTGCAGCGTGAGCGAGCCGAGCGCGAGGAAGTCCGGCGCGAGGTAGGTGAGCAGCACGCCGGCCGCGATCACTACCACCGCGAACTTGGCGAGCGCCTTCGCGAGCTCGGAGAGCCCGCTCCAGCCGAAGATCCGGCGGAAGCCCGCCAGCGGATTCAGCTTGCCGAAATTCGGCGTGAGCGCCTCGAAGCTGAACGACCAGCCGCCGAGCGCGACCCCGCCGAGCATCGCCGCGGCGACGGCGGCGATCATGAGCGGCGCGAGCAGCTCGATGCCGGCCGCGACGCCGGAGCCGAGCGCGGCGGGCAAGCGAGTCGCGTCGAGGAGCGCCGCGCGCGGCAGCTCCAGGCCTCGCTCGAGCAGTCGGGCGAGCCCATCTGCGAAGTTCGCGCGGCCCGCGAGCAGCACCGAGGCGCCGGCCAGCGTGACCGCCGCCATGGCGAGCTCGCGCGAGCGCGGCACCTGGCCGCGGCGACGCGCATCCTCCAAGCGCTTGGCGCTCGGTTGCTCTGTGCGGTCGTGTTGTTGGGTTTCGTTCTCGGCCATGACGTGCTACGCGCGGAGCATCCCGGTGATGCCGTTCAACGTGGCTTGGAGCAACTCGGTAATGAGCGCGCTCAGGTGGCCGATGTTGAGCAGCAGCAAAAGAAAGCCGATCAGCAACCCGGCCGGCAGGCCGACGGCGAACAGGTTCAGCGTCGGGGCCGCGCGGCTCATCACGCCGAACGCGATGTTGGCGATCAGCAGCGCGGTGGCCGCGGGCAATGCGATCCGCACCGCGCCCGCGAACATCTGGCTGCCCCAGCTCACGAGTTGCCACAAGCCGTCGCGCGACGGCGTGCTGCCGAGCGGCAGAAGGCTGAAGCTGTCGGCGAGCAGCCGTACCGTGGCGAGGTGCCCGCCGAGCGACAGGAAGATCAGGAGGCCCAGGATCACGAAGAACTGGCTGACCACCGGCACGGAGATACCGCGCTGCGGGTCGATCATCGTCGCGAGACCGAGCCCCATCCCCATCGCTATTGTTTGTCCGGCGACGATCAGCGCGTCGAAGATCATCTGCAGGCAAAAGCCCATCGCGATGCCGACCACGACCTCCTGCGCGACGACGATCGCCGTCGACAACGACAGCTCGAACGGCTGGCCCGCCGGCAGCAGCGGCGCGATCACGACGGTCGCGGCCACGGTCAACGCCATTCGCACGCGCATCGGCACTAGCCGCGCGCCGAACACCGGCGCGACCATGAACGCGCCCGCGATTCTGAAGAACGGCCAGATGTTGAACGCGAGCTCGCGCGACAACAGATCTTGCAGTACGTCGAGCGGGATCTGCATATCAGCCTATGAGCGCGGGAATGCTCTTGATCAGCGACTCGGTGTAGCCGACGAGCACCTTGAGCATCCAGCCGCCGCCGAAGTAGAGCGCGGCCGCGAGCACGAGCAGCTTAGGGATGAACGACAGCGTCACCTCGTTGATCTGGGTCGCGGCCTGGAACATGCCGATCAGGAGGCCCGCGCCGAGCGCCGCGAGCAGCATCGGCGCCGCGAGCATCGCCGTGACGACGAGCGCCTGTTGGCCGATGAGGATGATCGACTCCGGCGTCACGACAGGAAGCTCGACGCGAGCGTGCCGACGAGCAGCGACCAGCCGTCCACCAGCACGAACAACATGATCTTAAAGGGCAGCGAGATCAGCATCGGCGACAGCATCATCATGCCCATCGACATCAGCACGCTCGCCACCACGAGATCGATCACGAGGAACGGGATGAAGATCAAGAAGCCGATCTGGAACGCCGTCTTGAGCTCGCTCGTGATGAACGTGGGGATCAGCACCGTCAGCGGAATCTCGTCGGTGCTCGCGTACGGCTCGTGGCCCGAGAGGTCCGTGAACAGCGCGAGATCGCTCTCGCGAACCTGGTCGAGCATGAAGCCGCGCAGCGGCACGATCGCGTGCTTCGCCGCCGTGAACGCGTCCTGCTCGCCGGCCATGTAGGGCACGACCGCCTCGTCGTAGGCCCGCGACATCACCGGCGTCATCACGAACAGCGTGAGGAACAACGCCAAGCCGAGGAGCACCTGGTTCGGCGGCGTCTGCGGCGTGCCGAGCGCTTGGCGCAGGATCGCGAGCACGATGATGATCCGCGTGAACGCGGTCATCGACAGCAGCAGCGCCGGCAGCACCGTGAGGGCCGTCATCAGCGCGAGCACTTGGATCGACAGCGAGTAGGTCTGCTGGCCGTTCTGCTGCGCGACGGTGATCGCCGGGAGTACTTGCGCCGAGGCCGTGCCGTCCACGCCGAGCAGCGCAATCAGCGCCACGATGGCGAGGCCGCCTCGGCACCACCGCTTCACGGTGTCCGACACCGCAGGTGTCCGACTTGAGCGCGTCACGGCAACGGCGAGCATTCTCATGGCGCGTCTCCGAGCCGGAATACCGGCTCCGCGGGCACATTCGTCGCGCCGGCGGCGCCACCGACGTTGAAGACTCCGGCCGGGCTCACGGCGATCAGCAATTGCTCGCCGCGGGCCTCGACCAGCAGCAAGCGCTCCTTGGGGCCGAGCGGCAGCGCCGCGACGACCTTGAGCGGGCCGTTGCCCCGCGCCTTCATGCCAAACGGCGTGCGCTTCACGACGAATGCCGCGGCGAAAATGAAGCCGACGACGAGCGCCAAGCTCAGCAACACCGTCGAGAGGTCGCCGACCTGCACGCCGGGCGCGGCGAACGCCGCCGGTGCGGCGCCCAGTCCGGTGACGACCGCGGCGACGAACGCGCCGACGAACATGGGGCCGCGCATCATTCCTTGAGCGACTCCACGCGCTTCTCCGGGCTCACCACGTCGAGCAGCCGGATCCCGAACTTGTCGTTGACCACGACCACCTCGCCGTGTGCGACGAGCGTGCCGTTCACGAGCACGTCGAGCGGCTCGCCCGCGAGCTTGTCGAGCTCGACCACCGAGCCTTGCGTCAGTGCCAGCAAGTTGCGGACGCTGATGCGCGTGCGGCCCACCTCGAGAGTGAGCGCGAGACGCACGTCCATGATCAGGTCGAGGTTCAGCTGGCCGTTGCCCGCGGCGGCGCCGCGCGGCAGATCGGCGAATTCGGCCGGCGCGGCTTTGCCCGCCGCGGCCCCTTGCCGTCCTGGATCTGCGCTCATCGTGTGAACTCCTCGGGATTGTTGGACTTGACGGCCTCGAGCACGCTGACCGCGTTGTAGCCGCGCGAGCGGCCGAACTTGCCGCGCAGCAGCTGCTTGCTGCCGGACTTGAGCGTCGCCGTCTTCGGCATCTCGATCGGCAGCACGTCGCCGGGCTGCATCTTGAGCAGCTCGCGCACGCTGACTTCCATCTCGAGAAACACGCTGCAGAGGTCGATCTGCGCGTTCTCGAGCTGCGTGCGCAGGCTCTGACGCCAGCGCTGGCGAGTCTCGGCGGACACGGTCTTGAGACCTTCGGAAAGCTTGTCGCGCACGGGCTCGAACGACGTCAGCGGCACCACGAGGGTGACTGCCCCGCCCGCTTCGTTCAGCGTCACCTCCACGCGCGTGACGACCACGGTCTCGCTCGACGTCGCCATCGTGAGGTAGCTCGCGTCGATCTCGGTTTGTGCGTGCTGGAAATCGAGCGCGGCCACCGGTGCGAATGCGCGCCGAAAGTGCTCGACGAGCGCATCGGCGATAGTTCGGTTGAGCCGCTGCTCGGTGGGCGTGAGCGCGTCGCGCGCGGCGGTCGACGCGGGCTTGCCCGCGCCGCCGTAATAGCTGTCGACGAGCATGAACAGGAGCTTGCCGTCCACCGCGATCAGCGCGTTGCGCTGCCACTGCTTCACGGCGTAGGCGTTGAAGCTCGTCGGCACCGCGAGCGTCGCCAGCCAGTCCGCGTACGGCGCGAGCTGCACCTCTTGAAGCGCAACGTCGACGGGCTGGCGGATCAAGTCAGCGAGCTTGCGCTCGAACTCCGCCACCCAACGCTCGTTGAGCCGGTCCAGCACCGGCATGCGGCCGCGCACGATCTTGTCGCGCGCAACGAGATCGTAGGGCTGCGGCGTGCCCGGCGGCGCGGCCGCGGGGTTCTTGTCGAGTAGCGCTTCGACCTCGGCGTTCGAGATGTCCGGACGCGCCGGGTGCGCGCCCTTCGGCGCGCTTGCCTTCGATGCATTTCCGGGGGACGCATTTCCCGGGGACGCGGCGCCCTTGTGAACGCCGCTCTTGGTGTGGTCTTCAGCCATCGACGCCGGTCACTGAATCACGAGGCTCGTGAAGTACAGCTCTTCGATGCCGGCGGAGCCGGTGTTCTTCTCCATGATCTCGTTGGCTGCGACGAGCATGTCGGCGCGGAGCTTCTCCTTGCCCTTGAGCGTCGCAAGGTCCTCGACCTTGTAGCCGGAGATCAGGAACAGAAACGAGTTACGAATCGCGGGGGCGTGCTGCTTGACGGCGTCGATCGTCTTCTCGTTGCGCGCCATCGCCTGCAGCGTGAGCTGGACGAAGCGCGTCTCGCCGTTCGCGCCCTCGAAGCTCACGACGAACGGCGGGTCGAGCGGCACGTAGAGCGCGGGCTCGGCCTTCTCGGCGGCCGCGAGCTCGATGGGCTTTTCCTCGTCGGCCGGCTCGTCGGCGGCTTGCTCCCCGTCGGCAGCTTCCTCGCCGGTCGCTTGGTGCGCCGCGCCTTTGCCCGAGATCATCTGAGTCAGGAGCGGCGCCGCGACCTGCGCGCCGAGCACGGCGACGAACACCGCCACGGCGCCCACGATCACGAGCTTCATCGGGCCGGCGGGCTTCTTGGCGCCCTTCGACTTCTTCTTGTCGTCGCCGTCCTCGTCGTCGTCGTCGCGAACCGGTTCTTTAGCGGCCATCCGAAAGCTCCCGCGGAATGTGGATTCGGGAGGCGGATTCCAAGATCTATGCCACCGGCGGCGAGGAACGAATCGCGAGCGGCGACAGAGAGTTACGATTTGGCCGCGCCGCCGCGGGGCGTCGGAAATTTGGCGTTAGTCAGGTTGGGGCGACGTTTCGCCGCCGGCAGCGGAACTGCGTCACAGGGTCTGACCCGGGGCCATGCGCAGGGTCTGACCCCGGGGCCATGCGTGCGACCGGAGCATGGCAGTCCGGCGTCTGGCCCCGGGGTCTGACCCTAATTCGGCGTGGGGCCCCGTCAGGCGAAGACGTCGATCCGCGAGCTCGTGCCGCGGCTCGCGCGCACGGCCTGAGTGGGCTCGGTCGCGTCGGCGACGTCGAACGACCGCGCGGCGGCCTCGGGGCCCGGATAGCGGCCCGCGCGATCGTCGCGGCCGCCGCTGACGGTGGCGCCGCCGAGCTCGAGACCGTTCGCGGACAGGAGCTCGCGCAACCGCGGCAGGCTCTGCGTGAGCTCGTCGCGCGCCGCGGCGTTGTGCGCGGTGAGCTGCACGAAGGTCTTGTCATCGTGCAGCGAGATCTTCACGTCGAGCGCGCCGAGCTCGGGCGGGTTGAGCTTGATCCGCGCCTCGCCGAGGTCGTGATCGACGAGCCATTGCACGCGGCTCGCGAGCGCGTCGTGCCAGCGAGCGGCCGTCGTGTCTAGCGAGCCGCCCTGGTGAGCGGTCGGCGACATCGAGTTGGCGGACGATCCGTCGAGCGACGTCGCTGCGGCCGGCATGCTCACGCTCGGCGAATGCGGCAACGCGGTCGGTTGGGCGTCGGCAGGCGCGGCCGACCCGGTGGTGGGCGTCACGACGATCGGCAGCGGCTCGGCGGCGTGCGCGGGTTGCGACGCTGCGGCGGGGCGGTCGCCGGCGCTTGCGGCCGACGCGAGATCGAAGGGCTGCGGCAGCGGGGCGGCGCTCGCGCGCTGCGCGTCGGCGGACGCGGGCGTCTTCGTGGACGTGCCCGCCGTGCGGCGCTCGGTGCCCGGCCGCGGCTCGCCGGCGGCGCGCGCAACCGGCGCGGCGGCTGACGCCGCGGCAGGCGCGGCGGCCTCAGCGGCCGGCGCGGATTGCGCTGCGACCATGGCCGCGACGACGCGATCCGCAGGGGACGCCACCGGCGCGGGCTGCGGCGGGGCGACGTCCGCGCTCGTGCGTGCAGCGGCGGGCGCCTGCCCGGCCTCGACGGTTTCGGACGACGCCACATCGGCGGGTGGGTAGCTCGCCGCGCTGGCGACATCGCCCGCGTCGGGCGGCGCCGTCGTCGGCACCGCGGCTCGATCGAGCGCGGCGCGCAATTGTTGGAGCGTCGCGAGCTCGCCCGGCGTCGGCGGGGCCGCCACCGAGACGCTCGGCGCCGGCGTAGCGGAGCCCGCCTCGGGAGGCGGTGGCGCAACCGGCGGCAGCGGCGGCGGCGCGACGAGCGCCAGCAGCCCGCTCACGGCGAGCGCGTCCAGCGGCGTCGCGGCCGGCACATCCTTCGGCGGCAGATCGTCCGGTGCGGACGGCAAGCCGTTGCCGTTTGCCGGCAATGCGTCGCCGCTCGGCGTTGCCGTTCCGGCGAGCTCTAGCAGCAATGCATCGAACGGCACCGCCGCGGCGGCGCCGTCGGTCGAGCCGTCCGGAGCCCGCAGAACCTCAGGCGGCGCGCGCTCCGCGGGCGCGGCGAGCGCGAGCAGCTCGGGCGGGAGTTGCGCGGACAGTTCCATCTAACCTGCCGTGGGGAAGTCGATCACGGGCCGGATATTGCAATCGCCGTGCCACGGCGCGCTCGGGCAAAACGACCGCGCGCTTCGCGCTAGAATCAGCCGCAACCGCCCACCTCGAACACCCGGGAGATCAACCGTGCGCCTCCTCTTCGCCCGCGTGCCCGTAACCGCTGTTGCAGTTGCGCTTCTCGGCGCCCTCGTCTACACGCCCCCCGCGGCCGCGCAGCACAGCCACCCGGCGCCGCTGCC
>DASQOL010000027.1:0-18338 GCA_035644475.1 Gammaproteobacteria bacterium
GTGCTGCCCAAGAACAAGGCGCCGCTCGCGATGACGCTCAAGTTGAACGGCTACTCGACCGCCCAGTTCGGCAAGTGCCACGAAGTGCCCGTCTGGGAGACGAGCCCGATGGGGCCGTTCGACCAATGGCCCACCGGGGGCGGCGGCTTCGAGTACTTCTACGGCTTCATCGGCGGCGAGACCAACCAGTGGTATCCCGACATCTACGAAGGCACCGTGCCGATGGAGCAGACCAAAGGTCCCGAGCAGGGCTACCACTTCACCGACGACATGACGACCAAGGCGATCGGCTGGGTGCGCCAGCAGAAGGCGCTGATGCCGGACAAGCCGTTCTTCGTCTACTTCGCGCCGGGCGCGACGCACGCGCCGCATCACGTGCCGAAGCAGTGGATCGACAAGTACAAGGGCAAGTTCGACAAGGGCTGGGACAAGGTCCGCGAGGAAACCTTCGCGCGCCAGAAGAAGCTCGGCGTGATTCCCGAGAACGCCGTGCTCACGCAGCGGCCCGAGGAGATCCTCGCCTACGACGACATGCCCGAGGAGATGAAGCCGATCCTCGCGCGCGAGATGGAAATCTACGCCGCGTTCCTCGAGCACACCGATCATCACATCGGCCGGTTGCTCGATACCCTCACCGAGCTCGACATCGAGGACGACACACTCATCTATTATATTTTCGGCGACAACGGCGCCTCCGCCGAGGGCACGCCCAACGGCTGCTTCAACGAGGTCGCGGTGCTCAATGGGCTCAGCAAGCTCGAGACGCCGCAGTTCCTCAAGAGCAAGATCGACGACTTCGGCGGCCCCGAGGCTTACAACCACTACGCGGTGGGCTGGGCGCACGCGATGAACACGCCGTACCAGTGGACCAAGCAGGTCGCGTCGCACTTCGGCGGCACGCGCAACGGCACGATCGTGCAGTGGCCGAGAGGGATCAAGACGAAGGGCGGGATGCGCTCGCAGTTCTGCCACGTGATCGACATCGCGCCCACGATCCTCGAAGCCGCCGGAATTCCCGCGCCGACGATCGTTAACAGCGTGGAGCAGGCGCCGTTCGAGGGCGCGAGCATGCTCTACATGTTCGACGACGCCAAAGCCGCGGAGCGCCGCGAGACGCAATACTTCGAGATGTTCTGCAACCGCGGGATCTATCACAAGGGCTGGACCGCGGTCACGCGCCACGGCGTGCCGTGGCTCGGGTCGTACAAGCGCGCCTTCGACGACGACGTCTGGGAGCTCTACGACACCAACGCCGACTGGACGCAGTCGAAGGATCTCGCCAAAGAAAATCCGAAGAAGCTCGCCGAGCTGCAGCGGCTATTCCTCATCGAGGCCACGAAGTACAGCGTGCTGCCGCTCGACGACCGCACCTTCGAGCGGTTCAACGCGGAGCTCGCGGGACGCCCGCAGCTGATCAAAGGCAATTCTCAGATCTTGTTCCACGGCATGTCGCGTCTGTCGGAGAACTCGCTCGTCGTCACGCATAACAAGTCGTACTCGCTGACGGCCGAGATCGACGTGCCGAAGACGGGCGCCAACGGCGCGATCGTCGCGCTCGGCGGCAGCGTCGGCGGCTGGAGCCTGTACGCGCAGAACGGCAAGCTCAAGCACTGCTACAACTTCTTCGGCATCGAGAAGTACTTCGCCGAGGGCACGAAGCCGATCCCGGAAGGCAAGCATCAAGTGCGCATGGAGTTCAAGTACGACGGCGACGGTCTCGGCAAGGGTGGCACGGTGTCGCTGTTCGTGGACGGAGCGAAGGACGGCGAGGGCCGCGTCGACATGACCGTGCCGATGCTGTTCTCCGCCGACGAGACCTGCGACGTGGGCAAGGAGACGGGCTCGCCCGTCACGCCCGACTACGGAGCGTCGGACAACGAGTTCACGGGCGCGGTCAACTGGGTGCAGATCGACCTCGAGAAGGACGACCACGACCATCTGATCACGCCGGAGGAGCGCTTCCGAGTGGCGATGGCGCGCCAGTAGTCGCGCGGCTCGGCGCGTTCGAGCTACATCACCTCGAGGTTCGCGTAGGCGACGACCAGCCACTTCGTGCCGGTGCCCTCGAAGTTGACCTCGACCTGCGTGTGCGCCCCGCTGCCGGAGCTCCGCAGCACGATGCCTTCGCCGAACTTGCCGTGCCGCACGCGTTGGCCGAGCTTGAGCCCGCCGGCGATCGCCGTGGAGAGGCTCTCGGTGCGCCGGTACAGCGGTCGCGACACGACCATCGCGGGCCGCACTTCTTCGACGAGCTCGACCGGGATCTCGCGCAGGAACCGCGACGGGATCGAGTACTTCTGCTCGCCGTGCAGCCGCCGCTGCTCGGCGTGGGTGAGGTACAGCTCGTTGCGCGCGCGCGTGATGCCGACGTAGCACAGCCGCCGCTCCTCCTCGAGCCCCGCGGCATCGTTGAGCGAGCGCTGGTGCGGGAACAGGCCGTCCTCCAAGCCGCATAAGAAAAGGAGCGAGAACTCGAGCCCCTTCGCCGAGTGCAGCGTCATGAGCTGAACCGAGTCCTGATACGCCTCGGCCTGCCCGTCGCCCGACTCGAGCACGGCGAACGAGAGGAACTCGGCGAGCGGCGGCAGCTCCGACGACTCGTCGGTGAACACCTCGCGCGCGGCAGTCACGAGCTCCTCCAAGTTCTCGACCCGCGCCTCGCCGCCCGTGTCCGGGTTCTTGCCGTAGTGCGCGACGAGGCCGCTCTTCTCGGTGACGCGCTGCACCTGCTCGTGCAGCGCGAGATTGCGCGTGTCCTTGTCGAGCTGCTCGACGAGGTTCAGGAAGCCCCAGAGCGACTCGGCCGCGCGCTTCGTCAGCCGGTCTTCGGCGACCACGGCCGCGGCCGCGCGCCACAGGCTGGTGCCGGCCGCGCGCGCCTGCTCGCGCACGAGCTCCACGGTGCGCGCGCCGATGCCGCGCGGCGGCGTGTTGACCACGCGCTCGAACGACGGGTCGTCGTCGCGGTTGGCGAGCAAGCGCAAATACGCGAGGGCGTCTTTGATCTCCTGGCGCTCGAAGAACCGCTGGCCGCCGTAGACGCGGTACGGAATACCGGCCGCGAGCAGCCCCTCTTCGAAGACGCGGGACTGGGCGTTCGAGCGATACAGCACGGCGATCTCGCTGCGCCGGTTGCCCTGCGCGACGTAGTCCTGGATCCGGTTGATCACGAACTCGGCCTCGTCGCGCTCGTTGAACGCGGCGTAGAGCTTGATCGGCGCGCCGGCGGAGCCGTCGGTCCAGAGCGTCTTGCCCAGGCGCGAGGGGTTGTTCGCGATCACGGCGTTCGCGGCGTTCAGGATCGTCGCGGTGGACCGGTAGTTTTGCTCGAGGCGCACGAGCTGCGTGCCGGGGAAGTCCTGCTGAAAGCGTTGCAAGTTTTCGACGCGCGCGCCGCGCCAGCGGTAGATCGACTGATCGTCGTCACCGACGACGAACGGGATGCCGGTGGGGCCCGCGAGCAGCTTGAGCCAGCGGTACTGGATCGCGTTCGTGTCCTGGAACTCGTCGACGAGCACGTGCTTGAAGCGCGCCCGGTACTGGCGCAGCAAGTCCTCGTTGTCGCGCAGGAGCTCGAGCGAGCGGAGTAGCAGCTCACCGAAGTCGACCAGATTCGCCGCGGCGCAGGCTTTCTGATAGGCCGCGTAGAGATCGATCATCTGCCGCCGGCCGGCGTTGCCGTCGTCGCGCAGGTCGTTGGGCCGCAAGCCCTCGTCCTTCTGCGCGTTGATGAACCACCCGAGCTCCTTCGGCACCCAGATGTTCTCGTCGAGCTCCATGTTCCTGAGCATCCGGCGGATCAGGCGCACCTGGTCGTCGGTGTCCATGATTTGGAAATCGGGGCTCAAGCCCGCGGCCGCGGCGTGGATCCGCAGCATTCGGTGCGCGAGGCCGTGGAACGTGCCGATCCAGAGGTTGCGCGTCGGGAAGCCGAGCAGCCGCTCGATGCGCTCGCGCATCTCGGCCGCGGCCTTGTTCGTGAAGGTCACCGCGAGCACGTGCTGCGCGGCGACGCCGTTCACGCGGATCACCCACGCGATCCGGTGCACGAGCACCCGCGTCTTGCCGCTGCCCGCGCCTGCGAGCACGAGCGTCGGGCGGTCGTCCGCGGTGACGGCGGCGCGCTGCGCCTCGTTCAGAGGGTCGATGATGTCGGTAACGTCCATGAGCCTCGGGCGCCGGAAAAAACCGGCCGGCGCCTAGCGCCTATTATTCGGGGCGGCGGCCCTGAATGTAATGGTCGGCGAGCAGCGCACTCGCAAATCGGGCCGTAACGGTCCAAGCTGGCGGTCGGCGACACCGTGTGAGGATCTATGCCCCGACCCAAGACACCCAACTACAAGCAAGACAAGAAACGCCGCGAGGACGCTCAGAAGAAAAGGAACGCCGAAGAGCAGGAGCGCCAAGCCGCCCGCAAGAGAGTCGTGCCTCCGGATTCCGGCGCACAGTAAGCGCCGCGGGCGCGCACCCGCGCGCACCAGACCGGCGCGAGCAACGTCGCGACGCTCAACGCGCGCGGGGTGGCCGGGTGGCGCTTACTTTGGGACCGCCAGGGATGCTGATTTCGAGCTTCTGCCCGCACACCCAAGCCTTGCGCAGCTGGTTGTAGACCTCCTTCGGCATCCCCTCCGGCAGGTCGACCGTGGAGTACTCGTCGAAGATCTCGATGCGGCCGATGTGCGCGGAGTCGATGCCGGCCTCGTTCGCGATCGCCCCGACGATATTACCCGGCTGCACGCCGTGCGCGTGCCCCACCTCGAGCCGATACCGCACTTGACCACTGGCCGGCGCGCCGGACCGCGCGCGCTCCTTGCCCGGCGGCTTGGCTGCGCGCGCCGCACTCTTGCCGCGCGGCGCGTCGTCCCGCGCTTGCTCGTGGCGCGGCCTGTCGTGCGGCGGCTTGTCGTGCCGCGGCTTGTCGCGCCGCACCGTGTCGGGCGGCGGCTGCAGCGGCCGGTCCTTCTGCGCGAGATACGCGAGCGCGGCGGCGATCTCGCGCGGCGACTTCGCGTGCTCACGCTCGTAGCTGTCGACGAGCGCCGTGAAAAATCCCAGGTCCTGCGCACCGAGCACGTCGGTGATCGTCTGCTTGAACTGCAGCGCGCGGCGGTCGACGACGTCCGCGCGCGTCGGTAAATCCATCGGCCGTACCTGCTGGCGCGTCGCGCGCTCGATCGCAGCCAGCATGCGCAGCTCGCGCGGCATCACGAATAGGATCGCGTTGCCCTTGCGTCCCGCCCGGCCCGTTCGGCCGATGCGATGAATGTAGCCTTCCACGTCGTGAGGCACGTCGTAGTTGACCACGTGCGTAATGCGTTCGACGTCCAAGCCGCGCGCGGCGACGTCCGTGGCCACGACGATGTCGAGCTTGCCGCTCTTCAACCGCTCGATCGTGCGCTCCCGGAGCTGCTGCGTCATCTCACCGCTCAACGCCGCGCTCGCGAGACCGCGAGCCTCGAGCTTCTCGGCGAGCTCGGTGGTGGCCATGCGCGTGCGGACGAAGATCAACATCGCGTCGAAGTCCTCGACCTCGATGATCCGCGTCAGGGCCTCGAGCTTGTCGAAGCCGCGCACCTCCACGAAGCGCTGGTCGACGGACGTCACCGTCGCCGTCTTGTCCTTGATCTTCACCTCGACGGGCTCGTGCAAGTGGTGGTGCACGATCTTGCGAATGCGATCCGGCAAGGTCGCGGAGAAGAGCGCCACCTGCTTGTCCTCGGGCATGTGCTCGAGGATTTCCTCGACGTCGTCAATGAAGCCCATGCGCAGCATCTCGTCGGCCTCGTCGAGCACCACGGCCCGCAGCCGGTCGAGCTTCAGCGTCTTGCGACGCAGGTGATCCTGGATGCGCCCCGGGGTGCCGACCACCGCGTGCACGCCGCGGCGCAGCTGCTTCAACTGGAAGTCCATGCCCTGGCCGCCGTAGACCGGCAGCACGTGGAAGCCCTTGAGATGGCGCGCGTAGGTCTGCATCGCCTCGGCCACCTGGATCGCGAGCTCGCGCGTCGGCGTGAGCACGAGCAGTTGCGGCTGCGCGAGCTTGAGATCCAGCCGCGAGAGCAGCGGCAGCGCGAACGCGGCCGTCTTGCCGGTGCCGGTTTGCGCTTGGCCCAGCACGTCCTTGCCTTCGAGCAGCGGCGGAATCGCCGCGAGCTGAATCGGCGACGGCCTTTCGTAGCCCACGTCGCGAACCGCCGCGAGGATCGGGGCGGCGAGGCCGAGATCGTCGAAGCCTTTTTGGTGGAAGGCTGGGGGGGTTGCGGGTTCGGTCGGCTTGGTCATGGGTCGGCCATCGATGCGGGCGGCGATCATCTACGAAGGAGGCCGGCCGCGCAACGAGAGCATGCGCGCGGGGGGAGCGCCAGCCGACGAAGGTCCAATACGGCTCGCTATTCGGGCCAGACGGCCGGAACGTAGTGGTCGACGAGCAGGAAGGTGAAGAGCGCCATCAGGTAGCCGATGGAATAGCCGAACGTGGGCATGGCCCAGGTCGTCCCCGCCGTGAGCTTGAGCCGGAGCGCGTAGTAGAGGAACCCGCCGCCGAGCAGCACGGCGCCGAAGAGATACAGCGGCCCGCTCATGCCGGTGAGGTACGGCAGCAGGGTCACGAGCAGCAGCAGGATCGTGTAGTAAACGACGAACGACTTAGTGACGGCCTCGCCGTGCGTGACCGGCAGCATCGGGATCTCCGCGCGCTCGTAGTCGGCTTTGCGCGCGACGGCGAGCGCCCAGAAATGCGGGGGCGTCCACGTGAAGATGATCAGGAACAGCAGCAGCGCGTGCGGGTCGGCGTGCCCCGTGACGGCCGTCCAGCCGAGCACCGGGGGCGCGGCCCCCGCGGCACCGCCGATCACGATGTTCTGCGGCGTCGCACGCTTCAAGTACACCGTGTAGATCACGGCGTAGCCGATCAGCGAGACGAACGTGAGCACGGCGGTGAGCGCGTTCACGAGCAGCGCGAGGATCCCGAGCCCCGCGAGCGCCAGCCCGAGCGCGAACGCAAGCGCGTCCTTCTCCTGCAGGCGGCCCGTCGGCAGCGGGCGGTTGCGCGTGCGCGCCATCTGCGCGTCGAGGCGCTGGTCGAGGATGTGGTTGACGGCGGCGCCCGCGGCCGCCGCGAGACCGATACCCAAGCTGCCGAAGATCAGCGCGTCGAGCGGCACCATCCCGGGCGTCGCCAGGAACATGCCCACGATCGCGGTGAACACCAGCAGCTGCACGACCCTGGGCTTCGTGAGCGTGTAGTAGTCGCGCCAGCGCGCGATCGCCGGTGGGCTAGGTGTCGCTAATTCTTTGGTTAGCATTGATCACGGTGAGTAGCAGTAACGCCGCGACGCCGTTGTGCGCGACCGCGACGTACAGCGGAAAGCCGAACACCACGATACTAACACCGAGCGTCAGCTGGCAGACCAAAGCCGCCAGCACCGCGAGGCCGTCGGGCCGCGTGGCGGGCGCAAACGCGAGCCGCGCGCCGAGCAGCGCGATCAGGAGCCCGGCGAGCAGCGCGCCGAGCCGGTGCGTGAAGTGGATCGCCACGCGCGCCGGGTGGTCGAGCACCCCGCCCTCGTAGTCGATGCCGAGTCCCCGCCAGAGCACGAAGCCGTCCTTGAAGTCGGCGAGCGGCGGCCACCACTTGGTCTGGCAGGTGGGGAAGTCCGGGCACGCGACCGCGGCGTAGTTCGAGCTCGTCCAGCCGCCGAGGAAGATCTGGAGCACGAGCGCGGCGGCGGCGCCGATCGCGAGCGCGCGCAGCGCCGGCGTGGGCGCCGGAAACTTCGCGCTGCGCCAGCGCGCGAGCGACGAGAGCACCGCCAGCGTCGCGAGACCGCCGAAGAGATGGCCGACGACGATCAACGGCTTCAAGAGCAGCGTCACCGTCCACATGCCGAGCAGCGCTTGGAACACGATGAGCGCAACCAGGCCGAGCGGGCGTCGCGTCGGCTGCTCGGGGTCCCTGCGGTTGAGCCACGCGATTGCTGCGAGCGCCACGCACACGATGCCGAGCGTGCCGGCGAGGTAGCGGTGGATCATCTCGCGCCACGCCTTGCCCGCCTCGAGCGGGCGCTGCGCGATGAGGTCCTGCGCGGCGTTCGCGTGATCGGGCACGATGAGTCGACCGTAGCAACCCGGCCAGTCCGGACAACCCAAGCCCGCGTTGGACAACCGGGTGTACGCGCCGAGCATCACCACGAGCAACGCGAGCACCGTGCCGAAGCGTGCGAGGCGCAGGAACATCAAACCCATCAATTCGATCCCGCGAGCAACCTTTTGAGGTCGCGTAATAGTTCTTTCTGCTCGACCTCGGGCGGGTAGCTCGCGACGAGATTCCCGCGCGGGTCGGCGACGTAGACGCGCCCTTCTGCCAAGTCTTCTGCGTCGAGCGCGCGAGCGACGCTCGCGCCCGGCGCCTCGTCCAAGCGGCGCGTCAGGAGCGGCGGGCCGTCGGGCCTATTGTTATCTCGGCGAGGCGGCGCCTCGCCGGTGTGAAGATAGACCCTTTGCAGGCGGTCGATGTCTCGGCCCAAGGCCAGGTGCACCTGGCTCAACCGGTCGAGGTCGCGAACGCACTGCGGCTCGCAGGGGGTCATTTTTGCATAGATGAGGGACCACCGGTACGGGCCGCCTGCGGAGTCGGCGAGCCAACCTACCGGAGTGACGACCGGCGGCTCGAGCAGCACGCGGGAACCGGGCAACGGCGGCAAGATCCACGGGCCGTAGAAGACCAGCAACGCGAGCGCAAACGGGCCGAGACAGACCGCACCGACCAGCCACGGGACAGCCGACTTATGTCTCATGACTGACGCCACCTCGCCCGACGGAAAACCGAGAGCGGCGAGTTTACAAGGTCGGCGCGGCGCGCTTCTGAAGGGCGGCCTCGAGCGCCTTGAGGGTTTCGCTGTTCGGCGCCACCGCAAGACCTTGCTGCACGGTCTCTAGCGCCTCATCGAGGCGCTGCGCGCCGACTTGCGCTTGGGCGAGCATCAAGTAGAGGTCGGGCGAGGCGAGCTGCGGCGGCACGTCCTCCACGAAGTCCGCCAGCTCGTCGAGACCGCCCGCTTGCACGTGCACTAGCGCGGCCATCAACGCCCCTTGGGGGTTCGACCTGCGTGGGTCCTCGAGCAGCGCCAGCGCGCGATCGAGGCGCACCTGGTCGCCGAAGCGAAAGCTCACCAGCGCCTGCAACGACACGATGTCCACGGACGGCGCCGCGCCGCCGTACCGATCGAGAAACGCCAGCGCTTCGTCGCCGAGCTTTTGGTCGACCAACAGAGTCACGTACAGAGACACGTAGGCGTCGTCGTGCAAGCCGGTCGCAAAGCCGGCGCGATAGTCCGCCAAAGCTGCGTCGACGTTGGCGCGCGACTGCTCGATCTGCGCTCGCCACAGGTACAGCGGGGGATGCGCGGCGATTCCGCCCGGATAGCGCTCGATCTCGGCTAGAGCTGCGTCGTAGTGGCGCGCATCCATGTTCGCGACGATGATGTTCTGCCGCCGGTCGAGGCTGTCGTCGAACTCGCCCGCTGCGGCCAACGTGGTGAGCGCCTCCTCTAAACGGCCGTACTTCGAGAGCTCCATTCCGACCTTGGTCAGCAGGAAGCCGTGGTTCTTGCGCTCGGCGGCGGTCAGACGTGCGAGATCCGGCCGCCGGCCGACGGTGACCTCGTCGATGGCCTTCGCGGCGGCCGCGACAGCGCCAGAATCTTGCTCCACGGCCGAACTAACGACGAGATAAACGGCGGCGTCCTCGCGCAGAAACCGCCAATGATTGGTGAATGGACGCCCCGACTTGCCGCGCGAGGTGGACAGGAGCTCGTAGCCGTTCTGCCGGCCGTTCGTCCACAGCTTCAGCATGGCGGGGTCCTGAAGATAGAAGCGCAGCAAGCCGGCCGTGGCTGCATCCGCGTCGATGCCGTCGGGCAACGGCAACGGCATGATGAGGAGAACCGCCTCGGATTGGGGCTCGGGGCGCCACCTGGCGGCAAAAGTGGCCTGCGGCCATTCGAGCGTTACCCCGTCGGATCTCTGCCACTTGGGATCGGTCAGCGCAACGTCGTAGCCGAACGCGCTGTGTTCCTCGAGCTGCACGCCGCCGGGCGTGCTCGTACCGGCAAACGCCGCGGCGAGCGCCGCCTGCTCGGACTCGACGCGGGCTCGGATCGCGGTTGCCTCCACCTCGCGCCCGCTCCGTTCGAGCGCCGTCGCGAACGTACGCCATTTCGCCGCGGCGAGCTGGCGCCGCTTCGTGGTCGCCGCGAGCACGCGTTCCTGGAGCTCGGCCGACTCGCGCCAGCGGCCTTCGGCCGCGTAGCTCAGAGCGAGCGCGTAGAGCGCCTCCGTGGGCTCGCGGCTCTGGTCTTTGGCCCGTTCGCTCTTCACGAGGCTCTCCGCGAGCTCCGTGCGCGCCTCGGGCGGGCTCTTCAACGCCGCCGCGATCACGACCACGCGCGCGATGTCCGGATAAACGGGCAATCTCGGATCGGCGACGCGCAACAGCTGCTCCGCGTCGCGCAAGGCGCGATCGTACTGCCCGGCCGCGGCGTACGCCGCCGCGGTGCGAATGCGATTCAACGGCGCCGTCACGGTGGAAGGCGCGAGCTCGTCCACGATCGCGAGCACCGCGGCCGCGCCATCGAAGTTGCCGGCGGCACTGTCGAGCCCCGCTTCCGCGTACAGCGCGTCCAGGTAGCACTGCGGACAGTCGGTGGCCACGCGTCGGCCCAGGTTCGTCGCCCGCGTTACGTAACGGCGCGCCGCTGCAGTGTCGCCGAGCCTGGCATTGACGTCCGCGAGCCGCGCGAACTGCGCGACGGCCGCAACGGCGAACTTTTCGAGCGCCACACTTTCTTCCCAATCGCCGCGCGCATACAGGTCGCGCGCCTTCTCGATTTCGCCGGCCGATTCATAGACCTCGGCCAACGCATTGCTCACCGTCACCGGCGGGGCGGTGGCCACCGCAGCGCCCAGCGTCTTCACGAGCGCCGAAGCTTCATCGGCTCGCTGCATGGCCGCCGGGAGGTCGTTGCGCTGCGAGTGAACCGTCGCGATCGCAATGAGGACCTCGAGGTATTGCAGGGACTTCGCTCCGAACGCGCGCTGCGTGCCGTCGAGCGCTTGATCGAGGCGCTGGAGCGCGTAGTCGAACTCGCCCATGGCCGCCGCCGCCGTCGCCTCTTGGCGGCGACCGAGCAGCACGGCGGTATGCGCCGGCCCGAAGTCGGCGGCGGCGCGATCGGCAAAGTCGTGCATGACGGCTCGGGCGCGTGCAAATTCGCGCGCAGCCATGTACGTGGTGTACAAGATTTGCGCCGGGCCCCGCGCGACCGAATTGCCGAGACCGTCCGGAACCTTCGTGAGCTCGTTGAGCCGGTAGAAGACTCCCGGGACGGCCGGCCCGTTGAGCCTGACGATGCTCGTTATCGCTCGACGCTGCAACTCACTGGTCGAGGTCAGGCGGGGGTCGCCATCGGGCATGCGGATCGCTTGCTCGAAAACCTGATAGAGCCCCGCTTGGATGGCGTTCGGGTCGCTCGCAGCGATTGCGGACTCCGTAGCCGTGACGCCCGCCTGCCAACGCTCGTGGTCGGGCGGCTCCAGCGCACACGCAACGGCGGTCACGAGACAAAGTAAGGTCAGACAGCCGACGAATCGAAGGCGAAGCACCCGCACCCCCCAGGCTTCGAGCTCCGAGCACGGCGTTCGAGCAGTCTCCACGCCGTGTCATTGTTATTTATGGCGGGAATCTAGCACGGCGTTGGGATGGACGCATCCGCGAGACGGAGCGGACGCCGAGTCCTCGGGCGCGCTCGGTCAAGAACGGCCGCCGGCGAGACTAGCTACGGCGGCCACGGATCGCGATCACCACCGAGGCCGCGATGGCGCCGCCCGCGAGCAACAGCCACTGCCCGGCATAGACGAGATGCCGCTCGGGAGACAGGCCCGGCGCAACCCAGTCGCGGACGTAGCCCGCTGACTCCTCGGCGTCGAGCAGGAGTTGGTAGTCGTGCACGCCGTGACGCAGGCTACGGCCAAGCTCGGCCGCGGTCGGAAACTCGACGACCTCGACCGGCGCCGTACGGCGCCCGTCGGCCGCGCCGCCGCCGAGATCGAGGCCCGGGCGAGGGAGACGTTCGATACGGCCCCGCACGCTCGCGGGCGCCGCGTCGAGCACCACACTCGGCAGCACCGAGCGATCGGGATTCGCGGGCACCCAGCCGCGGTTCACGAGCACCCAGCCTCCGCCGTCCGCGCGCCACGGCGTGAGCACGTGATAGCCGGCAACCCCGTCGTGCACCATGTTGTCGAGTAGGAACTGCCGGTCAGGGACGTACTCGCCGCGGAGCTCGGCCTCGCGAAACCGCAACGACTCGCGATCCGCGTCCGCCGGCGGCGCCGTCAACGGCGCGTCGGCCAGAGCTGCGGCGAACCGCTCGCCGATCGCGCGCGCCTCGGCCGCGCGCTGCCACTGCCACACGCCGAGCCGCGCGAGCACGGCGCCGAGCGCGAGCAGTGCGACGACCGCGATCAGGCTGCGCGGCGGCGGTAGGGCGGGCACACTAGGCGCCTTCAGTCCGGTAGGCGGAGCGCGGCTTGATCGTCATCGGCCTCTTCATCGTGATCCTCGTGTGCCTCGGCTTCGCGGTCGCCGCGTTCCGGCGCGACGACTCGGACGCGCTGCTCAAGGCGCTGACGCTGCGCGTGAGCCTATCCGTGCTCCTGTTCTCGCTGCTGTTGCTCGCGTGGCATTTGGGTTGGATCGCGCCGCACGGCTTAGGACGCTGAGCACCGCCGCAGGCGCGCCCCCCCGCGGTGCTCAGACCCAGTAGACGAAGAAGAACAACCCGAGCCACACCACGTCGACGAAGTGCCAGTACCAGGCCACCGCTTCGAACGCGAAGTGCCGTTGCGGCGTGAAATGGCCGCGCACGACCCTGAGCCAGATTACGACGAGCATGATCGCACCGAGCGTCACGTGCAGGCCGTGGAACCCCGTGAGGAAGAAGAACGTGTTGCCGTAGATACCGGTGTCGAGGCGAACGTTCTCGTCGAGGTAAAGGTGCATGTATTCCTTCACCTGCATGCCGAGAAAGACGAATCCCAAGATGAAGGTCGCCGCGAGCCAAAAGATCAGCTGGCCGCGGTGATTCGCGCGCAGCGCGTGGTGCGCGATCGTGATCGTCACGCCGCTCGAGAGCAGCAACGCGGTGTTGAGCGTCGGAATGCCCCAGGCGCTGACGCGCTCGATCATTCCGTTCACCGGGCCGGTCGAAGGCCACAGGTTCTCCGCGCCAGGCCAGAGCAGGAGATGCGTGAAGAAGTTGTCGCCCTCGCCGGCGAGCCACGGGAGCACGAGCTGGCGCGCGTAGAACAGCGTGCCGAAGAACACCGCGAAGAACATCACCTCCGAGAAGATGAACCAGCTCATGCCCCAGCGGAACGACGAGTCGACTTGTTTGTTGTAGAGCCCGCCTTCGCTCTCGCCGATCACGGTGCCGAACCAGCCGACCATCATGCCGATCACGAGCAGGACTCCGAGCAGCGCGATCCACTTGCCGGCGCTCAAGTCGTTGAGCCAGAGGGCCGTGCCTCCCAACAGCGTGAACAGGCCGATCGAGCCCATGATCGGCCAGTGCGTGCCGTGGGGCACGTAGTAGTGCCCGTGTCCGGCGTGTGCGGCGGCGTGCGCGTCGTGCGAGGCGGTGGCGTTGCTCATTCAGCAATCCCTACTCTAGAAACGGCATAGAACGTGTACGACAAGCTCACGGTATCCACGTCCGTGGGTAGCGCCGGGTCGAGCGCGAACGCGACGGTCAGCTCGCGCGCCTCGTTCGCGGCGAACGGCTGCGTGGTGAAGCAGAAGCACTCGAACTTCTTGAAGTAGCGCGCGGCCTCGCCGGGCGCGATGCTCGGCACGGCCTGCCCCACGACGGGCTCATCGCGGCGGTTGCGCGCCTCGAAGCGCGCGACGTAGGTTTCGCCTGGGTGCACGTCGAGATGGCTCACGGCCGGTCGAAAATCCCAAGGCGCGCCGCGCGCGACCGATCCCAGGAACTCGACGCGCACCGTGCGCGTCGAGTCGGCGGCGGCCACGATGGGCGCGGAGGCGGCGTTGGCGGTCTTGCCGCCGAGGCCCGTGGCCGCGCAAAAGGCGTCGTAGAGCGGCACGAGCGCGAAGCCGAAGGCGAACATCGCGGCGACGAGCCCGGCGAGCTTCCACGGCAGGCGCCGGTCAGGGTGGGCGACCGCGCTCGTCATCAGAGCGGCCCGCGGAAGAAATTCCACGCGATGTAGCCCAAGTAGAACGCGACGGCGAACCCCGCGAGCAGCCACGTGTTGCCGCGAATCTTCGCGGCGAGCGCGGCGTCTCGCCGGCCGACGCGGCGGGCGTCGGTCTCCGGCGAACGGAGGCTCGGGCCGCTCATTTGATCTCCGGCGGCTCGCTGAACGTGTGATGCGGCGCCGGCGACGGCACGGTCCACTCGAGGCCCGACGGATGGTCCCAGACCATCGCCATGGCCTTCGGGCCGCCGCGGATGCACTTGATCACCACCCAGACGAAGATCAGCTGCGACAAGCCCAAGCCGAACGCGCCGAGGCTCGAGATCATGTTGAAGTCCGCGAACTGCGGCGCGTAATCCGGGATCCGGCGGGGCATGCCCGCGAGGCCCAGAAAGTGCTGCGGGAAGAACGTGACGTTCGTGAAGATCGCCGTGAGCCAGAAGTGCAGCTTGCCGAGCTTCTCGTCGTACATGTGCCCGGTCCACTTCGGCATCCAGTAGTACGCGCCCGCGAACGCGCCGAACACCGCGCCCGGCACGAGCACGTAGTGGAAGTGCGCGACGACGAAATACGTGTCGTGATACTGGATGTCGGCCGCCACGAGCGCGAGCATCAAGCCCGAAAAGCCGCCGAGCGTGAACAGGAACAGGAACGCGAGCGCGTAGAGCATCGGCGTCTCGAACGTGAGCGAGCCCTTCCACAGCGTCGCCGTCCAGTTGAAGATCTTCACGCCGGTCGGCACCGCGATGATCATCGTCGTGAGCATGAAGAACAGCTGGCCCGCGAGCGGCATGCCGGTGGTGAACATGTGGTGCGCCCACACGACGAGCGACAGGAAGGCGATGCTCGCCGTGGCGTACACCATCGCGGCATAGCCGAACAGCGGCTTGCGCGCGAACGTGGGGATGACCTCCGAGACGATGCCGAACGCCGGCAGGATGATGATGTAGACCTCGGGGTGGCCGAAGAACCAGAAGATGTGCTGGAACAGCACGGGGTCGCCGCCGCCGGCCGCCGAGAAGAAGCTCGTGCCGAAGAACCGGTCCGTGATCAGCATCGTGACGCCGCCGGCCAGCACCGGCATCGCGAGCAACAGCAGGTACGCGGTGATCAGCCAGGTCCACACGAACATCGGCATCTTGAGCAGCGGCATGCCGGGCGCGCGCAGATTCATGATCGTGACGATGATGTTGATCGCGCCCATGATCGACGAGATGCCGAGCAGGTGTACCGCAAAGATCAGGAACGGGAACGCGTCACCGGTTTGCAGCACCAGCGGCGGATACATCGTCCAGCCGCCGGCCGGCGCGCCGCCCGGCAGGAACAAGGTGAGCAGCAACAGGCCGGTCGCGAACGGCAACAGCCAGAACGACCAGTTGTTCAAGCGCGGCAGCGCCATGTCGGGGGCGCCGATCATCAACGGCACGAGCCAGTTCGCGAAGCCGACGAAGGCCGGCATGATCATGCCAAAGACCATTATCAGCGCGTGCACGGTGGTCATCTGATTGAAGCGCACGGGGTTCACGAACTGCAGGCCTGGCTCGAACAGCTCGGCACGGATCACCATCGCCATCGAGCCGCCCACGAAAAACATCACCAGGGCGAACAGCAGATACAGCGTGCCGATGTCTTTGTGATTGGTGGTCGTGATCCAGCGCATGAGCCAGGGGACGAGGCCTCGGCTCGCGTGCTGATCGTCGTGGTGGGTGTCTACGACAGTGCTCATTTCGTCCGTTCCTTGCGTCCCTGCGTTGTCACTGCGACGGCTGCTTCTGCTCGTCGAGCCAGGCGGCGTATTTCTCTTTGCTCACGACCTCGACGACGATCGGCATGAACCCGTGGTCCTGGCCGCACAGCTCGGCACACTGGCCGCGATAGGTGCCCTCCGTGTCCGCCTCGAACCACGCGTCGCGGACGAAGCCCGGCACCGCGTCCTGCTTGACGGCGAGATCGGGGACCCACCAGGCGTGCACGACGTCGGCGGACGTGATGAGCAACCGCACCTTGGTGTCGACGGGCACGACGAGCGGCCGGTCGACGTCGAGCAGGTAGTTCTCCACGGTGTACGGATCGATTCCCGAGCCGAGCCGGCGCGCCGCGTTGCTGCTGCGGGCGAGCGCGCTGACGTACCGCACGCCTTCGTCGATGTAGTCGTACTGCCAGCGCCACTGGTACCCCGTGACCTCGATCGTGAGCTTCGAGTCGCGGGTGTCCTTCATCTTGATCAGCGTCTCGGCAGCGGGCACCGCGAGCGCGACCAGAATCGCGGCGGGGATCACGGTCCAGATCACTTCCGCGGTCGTGTTGTGCGAGAACTTCGCCGGGGTCGGATGCGCGGACTTTCGGAAGCGGACGATCGCCACCACCATCGCGCCGTAGACGACCGCACCGATCACCACGCAAACCCACAGCCCCAGCATGTGGAGGTCGTACACCTCGCGGCTCGTGGCCGTGACGCCTCGAGGCATGTTGAGCTTGAAGTCGGCGAGGGCGGGGGCGGCGCAACTCAGCGCGAGCCATGCCAACGCGATGGCAATGCAACGGATGCGGATAGTCATGCTTCCTGCGTCTATTGGGTCGGGGCGGCGCACGCGCTCAGGCGTGCGCGCGAATTCTAGCAGACTCGCCGTGCGGCTCCGCCGGCGCGGGCCGTCCCCCGGGTGGAAAAAGGGTAAGACCTTCGGCCAAGAGGGCGAGCAAAGCCTCATGCGGCGGCCACCTCGTGCGCACGCGCGGCGCGCCTCAGGACCGCCGGCCGATCCGCTCGACGGCGACGGCGACCTCGCCCGGCGGGCCGCCGCGTTTGCGCACGGCGCCGCGGCCCCAGGCCTGGCCGAACACGAGCTCCATCGTGACCGCGAACCTGCCCTCGCGCCGCTCTGCGTGGAGCCGGCGCTCGAACGCCCGCCAGCGACGCACGCCCAGGAGCCCCCGCCTGCGGCCCGCCGCGACGTTCATCGCACCGCAGGCGCGCAGGTCGCGGACCAAGTCCTCGATCTCGGCGTAGGTGACCTCGAGCCGGTCGACGTCCATCACGGGCTCGGCCAGCCCCGCGGCGAGCGCGAGGTCGCCGAGATCGTGCATGTCGAACGCGGCGTGAACGTGGATCTGCGTGTCGACGCCCGACCACGCGCGCCGGACCTCTTGCAGCGAGTCCGGGCCTAGGGTCGCGAATAGCAGGAGGCCGCCGGGCTCGAGCACGCGCGCGGCCTCGGCGAACAGCGCGCGCGGATCGCACCACGGCAGCGTGAGATTCGCGCAGACGAGCTGCACGGCGCCGTCGCGTAGCGGCAGCCGCTCCGCGTCGCCAGTGACGGCCACAAATGGAGCCACCACGGGGGCGCCCGCGCCGCGCGCGGCGCGCAGCATCGCCGCGCTCGAGTCAATGGCCACGACGACCGCGTCGCGATAGCGCTCGGCGAGCGCGCGAGCGCCGCGCCCCGTGGCGCACCCCAGGTCGACCACCGTCCGCGGCGCGAGCCGCACTAGATCGAGCCGCGCGAGCAGCCGCGCGCGCGTCTCGTCGTGCACGAAGGAAGCGTCGTCGAAGGTGGCGGCGGCGGCGTCGAAGCCGCGGCGCGCGGCCCGCTTATCGGGGAGTGCGAATGCGACGCTCGGGGGGACGCCCGATCGGGCGCTCACGACGCTGCGCTGGGCTCGGGCTTCAGGCCGAGCCGCGCGAACAGCCGCTGGTCGGACTCGCAGTCGGGATTGCCGGTGGTCAGCAACTTCTCGCCGTAGAAGATCGAGTTAGCGCCGGCGAAAAAGCAGAGCGCCTGGAGCTCGTCGCTGAAGTCGCTGCGGCCGGCGGACAGGCGCACGTGCGAGCGCGGCATCAGGATCCGCGCCACGGCGATCGAGCGCACGAACTCGAACGGGTCGAGCGGCTCGGCGGCCGCGAGCGGCGTGCCCGGCACGGGCACGAGATCGTTGATCGGCACGCTCTCGGGCTGGGGGTCGAGCGTGGCGAGGGTCGTGAGCAACCCGATGCGATCCGCGCGCGTCTCGCCCATGCCGAGAATGCCGCCGCAGCAGACCTTGATGCCGGCCCCGCGGACGCG
>DASQOL010000028.1:0-48146 GCA_035644475.1 Gammaproteobacteria bacterium
AACACGGACAGTGCGACCGGCACGTTCCCGAGCGCGCAGTTCATGGCGCTGAGCCTGTTCGGTCTCGGCGCGTGGTCGTTCGACCCGAACATGCTCGCGATGGGCGTGGAGATCGACAAGGGTTGCAGCAGCCCGCGTACGAAGAAAATCCGCGAGAACCTCGTCAAGCTGCTCGATGAGCGCATCGAATGGCATGCCACGGATCACCGCGCGAACGTCGGCGTGCATGCGCAGCGCACCGTGCGCGTCACGGCGCAGGCTTACCAGAAAGCCGTCGAGCAGAGCGTGCCGCTGCCGGTCCGGGACGCCGCGATCCGGCAGCTCGCCGCGCTCGAAGCGCGCGGCGCGCAGCTCGTGGAGTGCGAGTACGGGCCCATGAACCCGGACAGCACGGGATTCCAGACGATTACCTTCTGGCACGGCAGCGCGCCGCTCACGATGAATGACTTGCAGAAGATCTCGCGCCGGCATCCGCTCGGCGACCTGGGCGACGATGCCGTCAACGCGTGCCCGCCGTCGCTCGGCGAGGCGGGACGCGCGCTGCGAGCGTCGCGCGCGCGCGGCACGGCGCGTCTCGATCAGAGCGCGCTCGCTGCCGATGCGCTGTCGCTCGACCAGGCGATGGGCGACATGCGCGACCTCTACCGCCAGACGAGGGCGGCGTGGCTCGATTCGCGCGCCGCTCCCGATCCGCGCGTCGAGCAGCAGGCGGTGATCGGCAAGAGCAAGCTGGTCAAGATGAGCGGCGATGCGTGTGCCTTCCAGCGCAAGACCGGCGTGCCCCCGCCGGGCCTCGACTGGTGCGCGGTCGACGGTCAGCTCCGCTACGACCTCGGCCCGATCCCCGACGCTCCGCCGGAAGGCGTCGTGCTCATCACCGACACGCTGCCCAATGGCCTCGCGCTGACGATCTCGACGCTCGAGCCGATCGATCTTTTGTCGCTGGACGAAACGCGCCGCTACAAGGCCGAGCTTTCGGAGCCGTCGATGTTCCGAGGCGTCATCATGCTGCCCAAGGGCACGCCGCTGACGCTGACGCTCGTGCGCGCTCCGCAGGCTCCGCCGAACCAGGTCATCGCGAAGATGACCGTCGACACCATCACGCTCAACGGCGCGCCGAAGTCCGTCAGGTCGCCGGCCGGGATATACCCGACGTTCGCCGATCCCAAGAAGGCGCGCCCGCTACCGCCGCACACGATCATCAGGGTTGCCTTGCAGGCCTCGAATTAGCTCGCTGCGCGGGCTACCGGCGACGCGAATGAACCCCGCGAAGCTCCTCGACCTTTGGCGCCGCCTCGCGCCGTTGCCCTGCGGACCGTGGCTTTTCGCCAAGCTGTTCGGCTTCGCGGTGCCGTACTCGGGCTCCGTGGGCGCGCGCATCCGCGTGCTCGAGCCGGGCCATGCCGTCATCGAGATTCCCGACCGCCGCTCGAACCGCAACCATTTGGGCTCCGTGCACGCGATCGCGCTGATGAACTTGGCCGAGATGACGAGCGGGCTCGCGATGCTCGCCGGGATGCCGCCGACGGTGCGCGGCATCGTCACGACTCTTTCGATGACGTACCACAAGAAGGCGCGCGGCACGATCCGCGCCGTCGCGCAGGTCGCGGTGCCGGCCAACGTCACCGAGGACCGCGACTTCGACGTCCTGGCCGAATGCTTCGACCGCGAGGGCGCGCTGGTCGCGACAGGCAACGTGCGCTGGCGGCTCGGTCCCGTGCGACCCAAGGCCGGCTGACCGATGGCGACGGCGTTCACGCGGCAGGCCGGCGTCGAGGTCCCGCTCATCTGCGGACCGATGTATCCGTGCTCGAACCCCGAGCTCGTCGCCGCCGTGAGCGAGGCCGGCGGGCTCGGCATGGTGCAGCCGATCTCGCTGACCTACGTGCACGGCTACGAATTCCGCGCGGGCTTGAGCTACATCCGCACGCTGACCAGCAAGCCGATCGGTTTCAACGCGCTCATCGAGGCGAGCAACAAGGCTTATCTCGATCGGATGCGCCGCTGGATCGACGGCGCGCTCGAGGACGGCGTGCGCTTCTTCATCACCTCGCTAGGGAACCCGAAGTGGGTTTGCGAGCGCGTGCACGCGGTGGGCGGCGTGGTCTACCACGACGTGACCGAGCGCAAGTGGGCGCAGAAGGGCGTCGACGGCGGCGTCGACGGTTTGATCGCCGTCAACTCGCGCGCGGGCGGACATGCCGGGCCGAGCTCGCCCGAAGCGCTGTTCGAGGAGCTCGCGCCCTTCGGCAAGCCGATCGTGAGCGCGGGCGGCGTCGGCACGCCGGCAGAGTTCGCTCAGGCCCTGCGCCTGGGCTACGCTGCCGTGCAGCTCGGCACGCGGTTCATCGCGACCCCCGAGTGCAAGGCCAGCGACGCCTACAAACAGGCTATCGTCGATGCGGGCGAGGACGACATCGTGCTCACCGAGCGCCTCACGGGCGTTCCGGTGGCCGTCATCCGCAACGCCTATGTCGAGCGGCTCGGCACGAAAGCCGGCCCGTTCGCGCGCTGGATGCTCAAAGGCCGCAAGACGAAGCACTGGATGCGCACCTGGTACGCGCTCAACTCGGTGCGGCGGCTCAAGAAATCGCTCATGACCGACGACACGAGCAGCGAGTATTGGCAGGCGGGCAAGTCGGTCGCGGGGATTCACGAGGTCAAGCCGGCCGCGCAGATCGTGCGCGAGTTCGCCGCCGCGCTGGACTGATCCGAGGTGACGTTGCGTCCCGCCGTGCGCGAATCCTTTGCAACCGGCCGGCGGGCGTGGAGAATGGCAGCAGGGTGGAAGGAGGGGCCGCCATGAAGAGATTCGCACTGACCGCGCTGACCTGCGCGGTGTTCGGCGTAGGCGCGTTATCGCCGGTCGCCGCGCACCATTCGTTTTCCGCCGTCTACGACATGAACCAGCCGATCACCGTTCACGGTGTAATCGTCACGGTCCGTTTGACCAATCCACATTCGTGGTTCTATGTCGACGTGAAGAACGATGCCGGTGACGTGGAGCATTGGGCATTCGAGGCCGGGACGCCGAGCGGCATGATCCGCAACGGCTACTCGCCGGACATCATCAAGACGGGGGCCGAGGTCACCATCGCGGGCTTCAGAGGCCGCGCCCCGGAGACCATCGGAATGATGCGGCAACTCACCACGGCCGACGGCAAGGTATTCGGATTGTTCGGCCCCCAAGAAGCGCCCGCAGCGCGCTGACGCGCGCGGAGGATTCGCCGATGACTCGTCCTCTCACGAAGCTCGCTGCGCCGCTCGCGGGCGCCGCTCTGTTGTGGCTTGCGCCCGGCGCGCTCAACATCGCGGCCGCGCAGGCCGACGCCAAGCCGGCCGCGGCCGGCGCAGTGCCGCGCATGGCTGACGGCCATCCCGACCTCTCCGGAGTGTGGTGGGGTGGTGCGGACGTCGGCGGCCGGCGTCCCGGGGGTGGCGGCGGCGGACCGCCGCGGCCTGCCGCCGGGGCGACGCCTCCGCCGTCGTTCACGAGCTTCTACAAGCCCGAGGCCGCCGAGCACGCCAAGACTCTGAGCGACCAGGACGACCCCACGCTCAAATGCGTTGGGACCGCGTTCGGCACGCTCAACGTTCGCCTCTGGAACGTGGGCGCGGTCGGGCAGATCATCGCCACGCCGAAGATGGTCGTGATGCTGTCGGAGACGTTTCACGACTATCAGCTCGTTCCGACCGACGGCCGACCCCATCGCAAAGAAGTGCCGCCAACCTACCGCGGCGACGCGGTCGGCCGCTGGGACGGCGACACGTTCGTCGTCGACGTGACCAACTTCACCGACGACACGTGGATGTTCGCCGAAGGCCGCGTGTCGTCTCACTCCGACGCGCTGCACATCACCGAGCGCTATCGGCGCGTGGATGCGAGCACGCTCGAGATCGAGGCCACGGTTCAGGACCCGAAGGTGCTCACCGGGCCGTGGACCGTGCCGAAGCAGACGCTGCAGCTCGCGCCGTTCGACCAGCTCTTGCCGCTCGACTGCTCGACGGTGGAGACATCCGCGCAGATCGGCAGCGTCTTGAAGCGCGCGAAGTAGCGAGCCGCGAGGGCGCCGCAATGCGGGGCCCGATGTGCGCTGCGCCTTGGCGCGGGACGCCTCAGCGTCCGCGCGGAGACGCGAGCCGCGCGAAGGTGGCGCAGAGAATCAGCGTGACCGCCGCGACGACGCCCGTGACGAGCATCTCCACGACCACGACCGCACCGTCCATTTCGTTTCCGAACGTGCGGACGTTCGATAGTTTCAAAAGCGCGAACACCAGCGAGGTTACCAATATGACCCACGCGGCCGTCTCGCCCGCGTTGGCGGTGAACACGGAGCCGCGGGTCATCCCGAAGCAGATCAACCCGGACAAGATCGCCGGTAGCGGCGTCAAGAGCAGCAGCCCAGGGAGCGCGGATCCGAGCGTGAGTCGCGCTCCTTCGCTGAGCGCGAGCACGAGCAGGTAGGAGCCGTCGATGAGAACCACGGTCGTCAGCACGAGCAGCCCGGTGCGCTTCCGCTGGCGGCGACGCGCGGGGCTGTCGGGCTCTTCTTGCTCGGACGGTTGCGGAGAGCGACTCTGGTCGTGCATGAGTCTCGACTCCTAGCGGCGCCGACCGGCGCTTTTTACAAGGTCTTCACCGCCTGCACGAGCTCGGCCACCTTCGCCTGCCCGTCGCCGTACAGCATCCGCGTGTTGTCGAGGTAGAACAGCGCGTTCTCGATGCCGGAGAATCCGGCGCCCTGACCGCGTTTGATCACGATCACGTTCTTCGCCTTGTCCGCGTTCAAGATCGGCATGCCGTAGATCGGGCTCGACTTGTCGGTGCGCGCCACCGGGTTCACCACGTCGTTCGCGCCGATCACGAGCGCGACGTCGGCGGTCTCGAACTCGGCGTTGATCTCTTCCTGGTCGTAGATGATGTCGTACGGCACGCCGGCTTCGGCGAGCAGCACGTTCATGTGGCCCGGCATGCGGCCGGCGACCGGATGGATCGCGAACTTCACGGCCACGCCGCGGCCGATCAACGCCTGCGCGAGCTCCCACACCTTGTGCTGCGCCTGGGCGACGGCCATGCCGTAGCCCGGCACCACGATCACCTTCTCCGAGTAACCCATCATCACGGCGACGTCGGCCGCGTCGATCGGTTTCATCGCGCCCTTGACCTCGGTGCTGCCGGTCGCGGCTGCCGTGTCGCCGAAGCCGCTGAACAGCACGTTGGCGAGCGAGCGGTTCATCGCCTTCGCCATGAGCTGCGTGAGCAGCGTGCCGGCCGAGCCGACCACCGTGCCCGCGATGATCATCGCCGCGTTGTCGAGCACGAAGCCTTCGAACGCGACGGCGAGACCGGTGAGCGCGTTGTAGAGCGAGATCACCACCGGCATGTCGGCGCCGCCGATCGGCAACGTCATCGTGATGCCGAGCACGAGCGCGAGCGCGAACAGCGCGACCACGTGGCCGGGCAGGCCGCCGCTGCCGTGCACGACGAGGATCGCGCCCACGAGCGCCGTGACCGCGAGCAGGATCAGGTTCACGAAGTTCTGGCCGCGGAACCGGAAGCTGCGCTTGATGAGGCCCTGGAGCTTGCCGAACGCGATCAAGCTGCCCGCGAACGACACCGAGCCGATGATCCCGCCGAGCACGCCGAGCGCGAGCTGCGCCACGCCGTGCGCCTCGCCGGCGAACAGCTCGACGGCCGCGATCGCGCCCGCCGCGCCACCGCCCATGCCGTTGTAGAGCGCGATCATCTGCGGCATGTCGGCCATCGCCACGCGCTTGCCCGACACCCACGCCACGATGCCGCCGACCGCGATCGCGACCGTCATCAGCACGTAGTTGTGCATCTCGGGCTTCAAGAACGTGATCAGCGTGGCGACGAGCATGCCCACGCCGGCCCAGACGATGCCGCCGCGCGCCGTGACCGGTGAGCTCATGCGCTTGAGGCCGAAGATGAACAACCCCGCGGCCACGAAGTAGCTCGCCTGGATCAACGTGTCGGCTCCGATGCTCATTTCTTGCCCTTGCTGCTCTTGAACATCTCGAGCATCCGTTCCGTGACGACGTAGCCGCCGACGGCGTTGCCGGCCGCGAGCACCACGCCCACGAACGCGATGCCGATCTCGAGCGGCGTGCTCGCCCGGCCCATCGCGACCATCGCCCCCACGAGCACGATGCCGTGCACGAAGTTCGAGCCGGACATCAGCGGCGTGTGCAGGATCACGGGCACGCGCGAGATCACCTCGTAGCCCGTGAACGCCGCGAGCATGAAGATGTAGAGCGCTATGAATCCGTCAATCATATGAGGCGCCAATCATAAGAAGCGTCGATCATTGAACGTCCCCGCTCATTTCGCAGTCTCCAACAGCTTGGCCGTGCCCGCGTGCTTCACCGCGCCGTCGTGCGTGAGCACCGACTGCGCGAACACTTCGTCCTGCCAGTCGATGATGAGCTCGCCCTTCTTGACGGCGGGCTGGAGGAAGTTGAGCAAATTCCGCGCGTACATCTGGCTCGCGTGCCGCGCGAGCTCCGACGGCAGGTTCTTGGGCCCGAGGATCTTCACGCCGTTCGGCGTGACGACGGTCTCGCCCGCGACCGTGAGCTCGCAGTTGCCGCCGCTCTCGGCGGCCAGGTCCACGATCACGGCGCCGGCGCCCATCGCCTCGACGGCGGCCTTCGAGATGATGCGCGGCGCGGCCCTGCCCGGGATCGCGGCGGTCGTGATCACGACGTCGGCCTTCGCGATGTGGCTGTCGAGGATCGCCTGCTGCTTGGCGCGCTCGAGATCCGTGAGCTCGCGGGCGTAGCCGCCCGTGCCTTCGGCCGCGACGCCGGTGTCGACGAATTTGGCGCCGAGCGATTGGATCTGCTCCTTGGTCGCGGCGCGCACGTCGTAGCCCTCGACGATCGCGCCGAGCCGCCGCGACGTCGCTATCGCCTGGAGCCCCGCAACGCCTGCGCCGATCACGAGCACCTGCGCCGGCCGGATCGTGCCCGCGGCAGTCGTGAGCATCGGCAGGAACTTGTCGAGCGCGTTCGCCGCGAGCAGCGCGGCTTTGTAGCCCGCCGCGGCGGCCTGCGACGACAGCGCGTCCATCGATTGCGCGCGGGAGATACGCGGAATCAGCTCCACCGAGAAGGCGGTGATCCGCCGCTCCTGAAAGCGCCGCACGAGCGGCAAGTGCGTGTGCGCCTGCATGAATCCGACCGCGACGGCGCCGGCCATGAGCGCGTCGGTTTCCCCGAGCGTCGGCGGTTGGACCTTGAGCAGCCCTCCCGCGGCGGCGAGCACCTCGGCGGCCGAGCCGTGAAACTGCACGCCGCGATACGCGGCGTCGGGATAATGGCTGCGCTCGCCCGCGCCGCGCTCCATCGCCACGGTTACACCGAGCTCGACGAGCTTTGCGGCCACGTCAGGGGTCAAGGCCACCCGGGCTTCGTGAGCTTCGGTTTCCTTGACCACACCGATCGTGAGCGGCATCGCGAGCTCCCGTGACTTGTTTCGGCGAATTCGCGTTGCGGATCGACAACGCGACGAGTTGTGCGTTGGTTATTCTGGTCTTATCGCCCGATGATGACACAAGGATGAAACGTAGGCCATTGAATATTGGACTCGTCTCGGGGAAACTTGCGCAGTTCGACCAGCGTCTCTGGTGTTGCATGCAAGGCCATTTTCACGCGCTGAGCCAAGAAGTTTTGCGGACCGATGTCGCGGGAATGCCACTCGAGTGGATCGACTATCGAGTGGCGGCGATTCTCTATCACAGCGGTCAAGTCGCCTACGCTTGCGGCTCCACGCTCTACCGAATTCGCGGCGGGTACTGCGCCAAGTCCGGTGCGCGCAGCATCATCGAAGTCAACTCGATCATCGCCACGCAAGGCGACACGCGCACGCTCGAGCGCAACCGCGAGCGCTACACGCCGCCGCTGAACAACCGCACGCTGTTTCGCCGCGACGCGAATCTGTGCATGTACTGCGGGCAGCAGTTCCGCACCTCGGAGCTCACGCGCGACCACATCACGCCGATCAGCCGCGGCGGGCGCGACGCGTGGACGAATGTCGTCACCGCTTGCCGGCGCTGCAACAACCACAAGGGCGGCCGCACGCCGGAAGAGGCGCACGTGCAGCTCGTGGCCGTGCCGTTCACGCCGACCTACGCCGAGTACATCTATCTCAAGGGCCGCAGGGTGCTCGCGGACCAGATGGAATATCTGCTCACGCACTTCCCGCGCCACAGCCCGCTGCACGCCCGCGTGCGCGGCGCGCTCGCCGAGGTCAACGCCCGCGCCGCCGACTGAGGCCGCAAGATGTCTGGCACTCCCGCTGTCTGACACCCTTGGTGTCTGACACCAGACGTTTATCCTCCGCGGGTGCGCGGATTCAAGACGCGACCGTCTCCAACACGTGGATCGGCATTCCGTCCGGTGCGACCACGGTGATCGAGCGATCCTTGTCGGCAAATGGGCTGCCCGCCCGCGCGCTCAGGCTCTTCGCCCGTAGGTATTCGAGACGCGCGTCCACGTGGGCGCTCCTGAAGGTGGGTCCGGAGCGGAACCCGCTCGCGTGCAGGCCGAGGACGAGGCCGTGGCCCGCGAGGCGCAGCCAGGGATGCGGCGCGTCGCCCGACGCGACCTCTTTGAGCCCGAACGCCTCCCAGAACCCCCTTGATACCTCGAGGGAGTCCGCGGCCACGCTGAACTCGAGGAACTCGCCGCACGCCGAGACGTTCTTGGGGTCCCACTCGCCCGGCGGAAACGTGCGCGCCTCGAGCAGCACGATCGCTTGGCCGTTCGGATCGTTGAAGCCGATCCAGTTGAACTCGTCGTCGGCGAGATGCGCGTGCTCGATCTCGACGCCGAGCCGCTGGATCGGGCGAACGTAGTCGCGCAGTCGAGGCCGAACGAACGTCAACACCGGGCTCGCGCCGTCGCGCTCGTGCAGCCCGACGGCGACCGCGCCGTCGAAGAACGCGGCGTAGGAATCGGCGAGAAGATCGCCGACGGGGATCGCCCTGAATCCCAGGGCCCGGTAAAACTCGAACGCCGCCGCAAGCGGGCGGGTGGCGACCGCGATCTCGAGGAACTGACCGAGCATCAGAGCCTAAGTGGGAGGCGAGCGGCTATTCTGTCAGACTTTCGCCGAGCCCGCCGCGTGGCGCCGACCGTTTGTCCACAACCTCGATGGCCTCGTTCCGCACTGATCTTCGCCCTGCGATCTCCCCCCTGTGATCTCGCAAGTTGCCGCGGTGCTGCTGCCGGTGTTCTCGATCGCCGGCATCGGCTATTTGTGGCGCCGGGTCGGCGCGCCGTTCGACATCGCGTTCGTCACCCGGCTGATCATGAATCTCGCCGGCCCGTGCCTCGTGTTCGACAGCCTCGCGAACCTCACGCTGCCTTTGCAGCAATTCGTGGCGATGGTCGGCGCGTCGATCGCGCTGCTCGCCGTCACGGCCGTGCTCGCGCTCGGGTTGCTCAAGGCGCTGAAGCTGCCGCTGACGTCGTACCTGCCGGCGCTCACGATCGGCAACACCGGTAACCTCGGCCTGCCGCTCTGCCTGTTCGCGTTCGGCGAGGCGGGCCTCGGACTGGCCATCGCGGTCTACGTGACCAACTCGGTCGCGCAATTCACGCTCGTGCCGCTGCTCCAAACGCGCCAGCCGATCGGCAGGACGCTGCTGACCACGCCGGTGATCTACGGCGCCGTGGCCGGCGCGCTCGTGCTCGCGCTCGGCGTGGGCCTACCGAAGTGGCTCGACAACACGGCGCAGCTCTTGGGCGGGTTGCTGATCCCGCTCATGCTGCTCGCGCTCGGCTACACGATCGGCGGTTTGCGAACGCACAACCTGCCGCGCGCGTTCGGTTTGGGCGCCGCGCGCCTCGGCATCGCGTTGGTCGCGGCGCTCGGCGTCGGCAAGCTGCTGCACCTCACCGGCATCGCGCAGGGCGTGCTGTTGCTGCAAGGCACGATGCCGGCGGCCGTGTTCACGTATCTATTCGCGGCGCGTTACCAGCGCGACGCCGACGACGTAGCCGGCATCGTGTTGGTCTCGACGCTGCTCGCGGCGTTGTTGCTGCCGCTGCTCGTGTCCTACGCCCTCGTCCTCGCCGCAAGATAGGACGGGCTACTTTTTCGGAGCCTGGGCGTCAGCACTGAGAGGGTGCGGCCCGGCCGCGCCCGCGCCGCGAGCGCACGATCACTTCGCTCGGCCGTCCACGCTCAGCCGCCCCGCGCCATTCGCGACGAGCAGCAGAAACCCGCCCGCGATCGACACATTCTTCAAGAACATCACGAGCTGCAGTTGGTCGGCGAAATCGTTGTGAAAGATCAGCGCGGACAGCAGCGTGAAGCCGGCGAGCAGGAACGCCGTGATGCGCGTCTGCCAACCCACGGCGATCGCGAGCCCGCCGAGAATCTCCGTGGCGATCACCACCGGTAGCAGCGCGCTCGGCAAGCCCACGGACGCCATGTAGCCTGCCGTCGCCGCGTAGCTACCGATCTTTACGACGCCCGTCACCAGAAACAGCACTGCGAGCAGCACGCGGCCTGCGAGCTCCGCGGCGTTGCGTAGTGTCTGGATGGACGCGGCCCCGGTCTCGGAGCCGAGGGGAAGAGTGTTGCGTGCAGAAGTAGTGTTCATGGCGATCTCCGTAGATGAATGAGTGATGCGATGATGTTCAAGCCCGGCCCTCGGCGCGCAACCGCTCGCCGATCCGATCGATCTCGGCTTCGCCGCGAGCGAGCGCGGCAGCGCTCGTGTGAACCGAGTAGTACCCGAGCACCAGCGGATGCGGGTGCTTGATCGCGGCGCCGAAGACGAACGAAGTCGGTCCTTCCGCGCGCACCTCGACGGTGTCCTCGCCTTGCTCGAAGACCGCGATCTGCCCGGCACTCACGGCTTGCGAAGCCTGCAGCCGACCCTTGTCGACGGCGAGCCATGCGACGTCATAGCCGCGTGGCGGGGTGTAGCTCCAGCGCTCCCCGTCGTTCAGCCGCACATGGAAGTAGTCGATGCCTTCCGGCGCGCGGATCACGCTCCGCGCGTCTCCGTGCCGGCCGAGAATCACGCGCACAGGCCCGTCCTCCTGCACCTCGTGCGGCGGAATGTACTGGCTCTCCGGCGGCGCGTTCTCTTGAGCGGCCGGTAGCGCAACCCAGAGCTGGAACACGCGCAGCGGATCGCCCGGAAGCGCGCCGCCGTCGTGCCAGACGCCCCCTCCGGCCTTCATCCACTCGAGACCGCCGGTCGGAACTTCGCCGCGTTTGCCGGTGGTGTCCTCGTACGTCAACTCGCCTTGCAGCACGGTCGTCAGCGTCGCGATGCCCGAGTGCGGGTGGATTCCCGCGAGCTCCGGCCCCGTGTACGGCACCTCGGCGTGATCGAGAAACACGAACGGCTTCAGCATCTCGCCGAGGTCGGACGGGCTCATCAGACGCGTGATCGGGCCGCGCTTCCGGCCCGCCGTCCGGTGGACGATCCGCCGCACCTCGGTCGGCGCCGCCGGCTCCCGCAGGAGCGGCGTAACGACGGCCTGGTCCCGAGCTCGCTCGATCGTTGCTGTCTGGTTCATGCGAATCTCCTTCGAATCGATGGGGACAAGGTAGGGTCTCGCCACCCATCTGAGAAGCCTATATATTTCGATATCAAGTATCGTCAGAGGCGATAGACATGCTCGACGGCCTGACCCTCGATCAACTGCGGACGTTCGTCGCGGCCGCGGACCAGGGCAGCTTCTCGGCCGCCGGCCGCAAGCTGCGGCGCGCGCAATCCGTGGTGAGCCAAACGCTCGCGAACTTGGAGGCGCAGCTGGGCGTGAAGCTGTTCGATCGTTCGGAGCGCTACCCGAAGCTCACCGACCAAGGGCGAAGTCTCTTGGTCGACGCGCGCTCGGTCGCCGACGCGATCGACGGCTTCAAGGCACGTGCCCGTGCGATGCGCGAAGGGCTCGAGCCGGAGCTCGCGGTCGCCGTCGACGTGATGTACCCGATGCAGCGCTTGACGAAGGCCGCGAGCCAGTCGCGCAAAAACTTCCCGCACACCGCGCTCAGGCTGTACGTCGAAGCGCTCGGCGGAGTGATCAAACCGGTGCTCGACGGCAGCTGCAACATCGGCGTCATCGGCTCGCTGCCGATCGTGCTCGACGAGCTTCAGGAAGAGCCGCTGCTGGACGTTCCGTTCGTCACGGTCGTCGGCGCCGCTCACCCGCTCGCCGCGATGCGCGGGGTCGTCTCGAAGGCAGCTCTCCAAAAGCACGTGCAGCTCGTGCTCACCGACCGGACCACGCTCTCGCAGGGCCGCGAGTACTCCGTGCTCTCCGCGCTGACTTGGCGGCTCGCGGACCTCGGCGCCAAGCACGCGTTTCTTCGCGAGGGACTGGGCTGGGGCCACATGCCCCTGCACATGGTGCAAGCCGACCTCGACGCCGGAACGCTAGTGAAGATCCGCGTCGCGGACGTGCCGCGCAGCATGGTGATGCCGATGAAGGTGGTGTACCGCAAGGACGCGCCGCCCGGACCGGCGGCGCGCGCGTTCATCGCCGAGCTCAGGCCCAACCTTGCCGCGCCCGAGAACCGTTCCGAAAAACGCTAGGCCTCCGGGCGAAAACGACCGAGTTGCGTTCGGCGTGCTGCTCTTTCATTCTCGGAATGCCTCGCAACTGCGTCGAGTAGATCGATGTCGCCACAGCTCGCCGCGAGACTCTCCATTTACGCCGCGCTCGCGAGCAATCTCGCGATCGCGGCCGTGAAGTTCGCCGCGGCGGCGGTCACCGGCAGCTCGGCGATGCTGAGCGAGGGCGTGCACTCGCTCGTCGACACGACCAACGAGCTGCTCATCTTGTACGGCATCAAGCGCGCTGCTCGACCCGCCGACACCAACCATCCGTTCGGCCACGGTCGCGAGCTCTACTTCTGGAGCTTCATCGTGGCGGTGCAGGTGCTCGTGGTTGGAGCCGCCGTGGCCGGCTATCAGGGCGTGATCCACGTGCTGTACCCGGAGCCGCTGCGCAACCCCGTCATGAACTACGTCGTCCTCGGCGCGTCGTTCGCGTTCGAAGGCGTGTCGTGGTGGTTCGGGCTCAAGGCGTTCCGCGCGACCAAGGGCGCGCAGACGTACGCCGACGCGTTTCGGAACAGCAAGGATCCGACGACGTTCCTCGTGCTGTTCGAAGACTCCGCGGCGCTTCTTGGCCTGCTGATCGCGGCGGCCGGCATCGCCGCTGCGCACGGGTTCGATGCCCCGAGGCTCGACGGCGCCGCGTCGATTGGTATCGCACTCGTGCTCCTCGTGTCGTCGCTGCTGTTGGTGCGCGAGACGAAGGGCTTGCTCATCGGCGAGACCGCGCACGCGCAGATCCGCCGCGCGATCTTGCGCGTCGCGGGCGAGGATCCGGGCGTCCGCAGCGCCAACGGAGTCCTGGCCGTGCAGCTGGGCCCGAATCAGGTGGTCGCGGCCCTCAGCCTCGAGTTCCACGAGGCGTTGAGCAGCAAGGAGATCGAGCAGTGCGTCGGCCGCATAGAGACGGCGGTCTGCCGGGCGTCGCCCGAGGTGGTCACCCTGTTCGTCAAGCCGCAGGCCGCGGAGACTTGGCGCAGTCGGGCCGAGCGCATCGAGGTCGTTTCGGACAGCTCCGACGACTAGCGCGCGACCTCGCCGAGGGACGGCCGAGCCGCTAGGCGGCCTCGAGGATCGCGGTGACCCCCATGCCGCCCGCGGTGCAGACCGAGATCAAGCCGCGGCCGCGGCCCCGCTGCTGCAACAGCTTCGCGAGCGTCGCGACGAGCCGCGTGCCGGTCGCCGCGAACGGATGCCCCACGGCGACGCTGCCGCCCTTCACGTTGAGCTTCGCGCGGTCGATCGAGCCCAGCGCGCGGTCGCGCCCGAGCCGTGTGCGGCAGAACTCGTCCGACTCCCAGGCCTTCAGCGTCGCCAGCGTCTGCGCGGCGAACGCCTCGTGGATTTCGTAGTAGTCGAAGTCCTGGAGCGCCAGGTTGGCGTCTTGGAGCATGGCGGAGACCGCGTACGCCGGCGCCATCAGCAGCCCCTCGTCGTTCACGAAGTCGACGGCCGCTTCGCGCGCGTAGGTGAGATATGCCGCCACGGGCAACGAGCGCTCCTGCGCCCACTGCTCGGAGCAGAGCAGCACGGCCGACGCGCCGTCGGTGAGCGGCGTGCTGTTGCCGGCGGTGAGCGTGCCCGACGGGCTCCGGTCGAATACCGGCTTGAGCTTCGCGAGCTGCTCCATGCTCGTGTCCTTGCGCAGGTTGTTGTCGCGCTTCACGCCTTGAAACTCGACGAGCAGGTCGTCGTAGAAGCCTTCCGCGTATGCCTTGGCGGCGTTCTGATGGCTCGCGAGCGCGAGCCGGTCCTGCTCCTCGCGGGTCAAGTGCCACTGCTTCGCCGTGAGCTCCATGCTCTCGCCCATCGACAAGTGCGTGCGCGGCTCGATGACGCCCGGGAACACCGGCTTGAAGTGCCGTGGGCGCAGAGCGAGCCACGGCTTCAACCGCGCGCCGAGCGAGCGGCCGCGCGCGCTCTCGAGCAGCAAGGTGCGATAGCCCTCCGGATACACGATCGGCACGTCGCTGATGCTGTCGGTGCCGCCCGCGATGCCGGAGTCGATGAGACCCGACGCGATCTTGCTGCCGATCAGGATCGTGGCCGATAGGCTCGTGCCGCACGCGCGCTGGATGTCGAACGCCGGCGTCTGCGGCGCGAGGCCCGACGACAGCGTCGACTCGCGCGCGAGATTGAAGTCGCGCGAGTGCTTGATCACGGCGCCGAGCGAGACGTCGCCGAGCCGCTGGTTGCGCAAGCCGTATTTCGCGACGAGCGCCTGGAGCACCGCCGTCATCATGTCCTGGTTGGAGGAACGCGCATATGCGGTATGCGCGCGGCAAAAGGGGATTCGGACGCCGCCGATGACGGCCACGCGACGGGAGTTCTGATTACGCATCCACTGCTCCGACCGGCAGAGTCGGCAGTATAAGCGCGCGGCCATGAACTAGAATGCGCCGTGGGCGTGTCGCGGGAGAGCTGAGAATGAGCGGATCCTCGATCGAGCGGGCCGGCCGCCGAGCCGCGCTCCGGGCCGCGGGCGCCCTCGCGCTGACTCTTTTGGGTTGCGCCCCGGCGCCGGCGGCGACGGCCGCGCCGCGGATTCGCGTGATCAACCTGCGGCATCTCGGCGCGACCGGGAAAGGTCAGCGCTTTCAGGTCGATCTCTACGTCGACAACCTGGACACCGAGCCGCTCGCGATCAAGGAGATCAGGTTTACGTTGCGGGTCGCGGGCGAGGGCCAGCTCAGTGGCACGTCGCAGCCCGTGACGGTGCCCGCGCTCTCGCAGCAGACCGTGCAGATCCAGGTCGAGAGCGACACGATCTCTTCGCTATCGCGCTTGCAAGGTGTGTTGCAGGGTCCGGCCAACGCGCTGCCCTACGAGATCTTCGGCAACGTGATCCTCGACCGCAGATTCGAGAACCGGGTGCCGTTCACGGCGAGCGGGGAAGTGCCGTTGTCGACATCCGCGGAAAGGTGAGCGCCTAACGCCGTGTCGCTGCGGCTCCAATTGCTCGCGATCGCCGTGCTGACGCTGGTCCTCCCCTGGACCGCGTTCCGCTATGTCCAAGAGATGGAGGGTGCCCTGCGCGGCGGGCTCGAGCAGTCGTTGGTCGCGACGGCGACGACCGTGGCCGCGTCGCTCAAGGATGAAACGCTGCCGATCTGCGCCGAGGGCTGTGCGGGGAACGGCGCGGCCGCGACGATCTACGCGGAGCCGCTGCGCGCCGAGCCGTCCGTCGACGCCGCGCGGGAGGACTGGCTGCAGCCCGCGGAAGCGCCGATCGAGCTCGCGGGCGGTCATCGGTTGTGGGCCGGCGTGTACGGGCGGTTCGTGTATCTGTTCGTGGACGTTCGCGACCGCGACGTCGTGTATCAACCGGGCCCCGGGCAGATGCCGTACGGCGACAGGCTCGTGCTCGTCACCGAGCCCGAGCCCGGCGTCCGCCACTGGCTGCTGCTCGCGACCGGCGCGCCCGGCGCGTTTCGCGCGCAGGAGACCGCCCCCGATGCGTTCGCGCCGAGCGAAGCGTACGACGGCCGCGTGCTCGGTTCGTGGCAGGAGACGGCCCACGGCTACTCGGTCGAGGTGCGCGTACCGCTGGTGCTCGTCGGCGCGGCGCTGGGCGTCGGCGTCGTGGAGGTCGACCGCGGATCGGGCGTCTACGGCGAGCTCGCGGCCACCTGGGACAAGGCCACCAACGCTCCGGGCCGGCTCGTCTATCAGACCCCGGAGCTGCAGACGCTGCTCGAGCGCTTCGCCGGCGCGGGCGGCCGCGTGCGTATCCTCGACGCCGACGGCTGGGTGCTCGCGGATGCGGGCCGCGTGGACCCGCGGCGCACGGACGCGGCTCCGGCGAGCTTCGTCGGCCGCCTCCTGCGCGTCGGGTTGCGGCGCGACGACCCGCCCTATCCCGCCGAGCAACCGGCCGGCCGTATCGCCGCGCCCGCCGCGCGGCGCGCGCTCGCGGGCGAAGCGACGACCGCATGGTACGAGAGCGGCCCCGACCGCGAGGCGATCGTCGCCGCCGCGGTGCCGCTCGCGGGCGCAGCGGGGCCGGCCGGCGCCGTGCTGCTCGAGCAAGCGAGCGACCCGATCCGCACGCTGTCCGACCGCGCGCTGGTGCGCCTCATTTCGCTGACCGTGCTCGCGAGCGTGCTCGTGGCCCTGGGCTTGCTCGGTTACGCGACCTGGCTCACGGCCCGTGTGCGCCGGCTCGCTCAAGCGGCGGAGACGGCGCTCGGCCCGCGGGGCGAGATCCGCACGGGCATCCCGGGGGCGCAAGCGGCCGACGAGCTCGGCGACCTCGCGCGCAGCTTCACGCATCTGCTCGAGCGCTTGCGCGAGCACACCGACTACTTGCGCACGCTCGCGAGCAAGCTGTCGCACGAGCTAAGGACCCCGCTCGCGGTCGTCACGACCTCCCTCGACAACTTGGAGCACGAGCAGGTCGCGCCGGCGGCCGAGGCGTACCTCGCGCGGCTGCGCCAAGGCGCCGGGCGCCTCGACGCGATCCTCGCGGCGATGAGCGAGGCCACGCAGCTCGAGCAGGCGATCGAGGGCACGCAAGCCGAGCGGTTCGATCTCGGCGCCGTGGTGACGGCGTGCTGCGAGGCCTATCGCGACGTGTACGAGGACCGGACCTTCGCGTGCCGCGTCGAAGCCCGCAACGCCGCGATCGTCGGCTCGGGCGAGCTCATGGCGCAGCTGCTCGACAAGCTCGCCGACAACGCCGCGAGCTTCAGCGCGCCCGGCAGCACGATCGAGGTGGCGCTCGGCGAGAGCGCCGGCGAGCTCGTGCTGAGCGTGACCAATCGCGGTCCGTTGTTGCCGGCGAAGATGCGACGCGAGCTCTTCGACTCGCTCGTGTCGATCCGCGATAAACGTGACGGCCGGCCGCACTTGGGCCTGGGTCTCCATGTCGTCGCGCTGATCGCGAAGTTCCACGGCGGCCGCGTCGAGGCCGACGATCTGCCCGACGGCAGCGGCGTCGTGTTCAGCGTGCTCCTGCCGAAGGCTACGGCCCGCTAGCGGCGTCGCGGGCGAGCCCGTCGATCTCGCGCTGCCACTTTCCGGCGAGCATCTTTCCGTAGATCAGCGTGGCGACATAGACGAACGCGAACATGCCGATCAGCGCGATCGCGGGCGGCCAGGGCAGACGGTTCGGCCCGAGCGGAAAACCGAGGACACAGAGGACGAAGCCCGGTACGGCGAGCCCCATGCCGAGCGGCCACGAGCGCACGACGTCCCTCTGCCGCTCGAGCTGGCGGCGATGGTGCGCCGCGCACGTTTGCCCGCTCGCCTGCGGCGAGCTCCGCAGCGGCGCGGCGAATCGTCGTAGGCCGTACATCCCGTACAGCGCCCAGCCGAGCAGCATCGCGGAGCCCAAGCGGACCAACGCGCCGTCCATGGCGAAGACCCCCCACGCGAACGCGATCGCGACGAGCCCGAAGGAGACTTGGTCGCGGACGTAACGGCGCCGCGTCTGCGACTCGAACCGCTCCGCGCGCGCGCGGAGTTGCTGCGGGGTCGGAGGGGGCGTCGCCGCGGCCTGTCCTTGCCACAGGGTGCGCAGATCGTTGTCACTGTCGATCGGCATGATCGTCTCCGGATTGGAAATGGCTACGCAATAACTTCTTGGTCCGATGAACCTTTTGCGCGACGTTGCTCGCGGAGATTCCAACGACGTCGGCGATCTCGGCGGCTTCCATGCCCTCGAGATAGAGCAGCAGCACGTCGCGGTCGATCGGCTTGAGACGTCGAACGAGCGTGCGGAGCCTTTCGATGACGGTTGCTTCGTCGACGAGCCGTTCGTGATCCGCCTCGTCCGGCATCTCAGCCAGTTCTTCCAGACTCACGAGCTGCGACAGCCGCGCGCGCTTGTGTCGGAGCACGTGAGTCGCTGCGGTGTTGTGGGCGACGCGGTACGCCCAGGTTCGCAACGAGCATTTGGCGTCGAACGTCGCGAAGCTGCGCCAGAGCGCCAAATGGATGTTTTGGAGCAGGTCCTCCCGGTGAGCGCGATCGAGCTCGTAGGCGGCCGCGAGACGAGCGAGCGACGGGCCGAGCGCCGCCGCCGCTCTGGCATAGAGATCGTCCTGGTTCGGTGTAACCGCGGACTCGGTGTCTGCCGTGACACTGTCGTGCGGGACGGATCGCGAGAGGCTCATGAGCAGGTAGTCGCCGGCGCGCGGCCGGTATGACACGGCGAGTCGCTTAACCGTCAGACTGGACTGGATAGCCTCGGGGCCCGCGCGTGGCGGATGCGATGCACGGCCCGCGCCAAAACAGAGATTCCCGGCGAGATCGCTGTCCTCGGCGTCACGTGTAGGCGACCGCGCAACCGCCGAGGCCGCAGTAGCCGCCGGGATTCTTCGCGAGATACTGCTGGTGGTAGTCCTCGGCATAGTAGAGCGCGGGCGCCGGCGCGATCTCGGTCGTGATTCTCGGGAAGCGCCGCGCGGCCAATAGCTGCTGATAACGATCGCGGCTGCGCTCGGCCTGCTCGAGCTGGTCGTCGTCGAAGCAATAGATCGCCGAGCGGTACTGCGTGCCGATGTCGGCGCCTTGGCGCATGCCCTGCGTCGGGTCGTGCGACGTCCAGAACGCCTCGAGCAGCTTGGTGTAAGGGAGCTTCGTTTCGTCGTACACCACGAGCACGACCTCGGTGTGGCCGGTCATCCCCGTGCAGAGCTCCTCGTAAGTGGCGTTCTCGGTGTAGCCGCCCGCGTAGCCGACGGCGGTGGTGTACACGCCGTCGAGCTTCCAGAACGCGCGCTCCGCGCCCCAGAAGCAGCCCATGCCGAACAGCGCTTGCTTGAGACCCGCCGGGAACGGGGCTTTCAGCGGCGTGCCGCGGACGAAGTGGCGGTTTTGGATCTGGATCGGCTCAGCGCGACCGCGTAGCGCTTCCGCTTCCCTGGGTTTCTCGAGAGCCCTGCGACCGAACATCCTTCCCTTCCTTAGGTGTTTTGACGCGCACCATATCCCGAAGTTTAGCCGGTGGTGCCGCCCAAGCTGATCTTCGGCGCGGGCAAGAGGCTCGCGCCCATCAGGTATTCGTCCACCGCTCGCGCGGCGCCGCGCCCTTCGTTGATCGCCCACACGACGAGCGACTGGCCGCGACGGCAGTCGCCGGCGGCGAACACGCCGGGCACGCTCGTCGCGAACCTGCCGTGGGCGGCCTTGTAGTTCGACCGCGCGTCGAGCTCGATCCCGAGCGCCTTCGCGAGGTACGCCTCGGGGCCCAAGAAGCCCATCGCGAGCAGCACGAGATCGGCCTCGAGCGTCTCGCTGCTGCCGTCGACCTCGACCATCTTCGGCGCGCCGCTCCCGAGCTGCCATTCGATCCGCGAGATGCGCACGTTCACGACGCGGCCGTCGCCGTCGCCGAACTCCTTCGACACCACCGCGTAGTTGCGCGGGTCGGCGCCGAAGCGCGCGATCGACTCCTCGTGCGCGTAGTCGGTGCGGCGGATCTTGGGCCACAGCGGCCACGGATTGTCCGCGGCCCGCTTTTCGGGCGGCTGGTCGAGCAGCTCGAGGTTTATCAGGCTCTTGCAGCCGTGCCGGAGCGCCGTGCCGATGCAGTCGGCGCCGGTGTCGCCGCCGCCGATCACGATCACGTGCTTGTCCTTGGCGTGGATGAGCTTGCCGTCCTCAAGGTTGCTGTCGAGCAAGCTCTTCGTGTTCGCCGTGAGGTATTCCATCGCGAAATGAACACCGTCCAGGCTCCGGCCCGGGATCGGCAGGTCGCGCGGGTTGGTGGCGCCGGTGGCGAGCAGCAACGCGTCGTGCTTGGCCGCGAGCTCCTTCGCGTCCCTGGTGTTGCCGACGTCGGCGTTGGTCACGAACTCGACGCCGGCGGCGCGCATGAGGTCGACACGCCGGTTCACGACCTGCTTGTCGAGCTTCATGTTCGGGATGCCGTACATGAGCAAGCCGCCGATGCGGTCCGCGCGCTCGTAGACGGTGACCGTGTGGCCGGCCTTGTTGAGCTGCTCGGCCGCGGCGAGCCCCGCCGGGCCGGAGCCGACCACGCCCACGCGCTTGCCCGTGCGCGACTCCGGAACCTGCGGCGTCACCCAACCCTCGGCGAAGCCGCGGTCGATGATCGCGTTCTCGATGTTCTTGATCGTTACCGCGGGATCGGTGATGCCCAGCACGCACGCGCCTTCGCACGGCGCGGGGCAGGTGCGCCCCGTGAACTCGGGGAAGTTGTTGGTCTTGTGCAGCCGCTCGAGCGCGTCGCGCCAGCGGCCGTTGTAGACCAGGTCGTTCCACTCCGGGATCAGGTTGTCGATGGGGCAGCCGTCGTTCGACTGGCAGAACGGTACGCCGCAGTCCATGCAGCGCGCGCCCTGGTTGCGCAAATGTTCCTCGGGCGCGTTGCTGAAGATCTCGCGGAAATCGCCCAAGCGCTCGGCGGCGTCCCGATACGGAACGCTCTTCTTGGGATACTCCATGAAGCCGGTCGGCTTACCCATGCTGAAGACTTTCTTGGACTGATCGGGCTATGTAAGAGGGCGACTAGCGGGCGTGTGCGACGAACGTTCCGGTCTCGTCGTCGCGGATCGTCTGCTCCACTTCCTCGTCGTGCCGCTTGCGTTCCGTGAGCACACGCTTGTAGTCGGTAGGCATGACTTTTACGAATTGTTTGATCGACATCGGCCACTCGTCGAGGATCGCGGCGGCGACCGTCGAGCCCGTGTATTCCTTGTGCAGCTCGAGCATTTCCCTGAGCTCGACGATGTCCTCGTCCTCTTCCACGGCCTCGAGGTCGACGGTGCCCGTGTTGCACTTCGTGGCGAAGTCCTTGGCGACGTCCCAGACGTAGGCGATGCCGCCGGACATTCCGGCCGCGAAGTTCAAGCCCGTGGGCCCGAGGATCACCGCGCGGCCGCCGGTCATGTACTCGCAGCCGTGGTCGCCGACGCCCTCGATGACGGCCTTCGCGCCGCTGTTGCGCACGCAGAAGCGCTCGGCCGAGCGCCCGCGGAAGAACGCACGGCCGCTCGTGGCGCCGTAGAGCGCAACGTTGCCGATCAGCACGTTGTCCTCGGCGGCGAAGGTGCTGTCCTTCGGGGGGTAGATGATGATCCGGCCGCCCGACAGCCCCTTGCCGACGTAATCGTTGCTGTCGCCCTCGAGCTCGAGCGTGATGCCCTTTGCCAAGAACGCGCCGAAGCTCTGGCCGGCCGTGCCCGCGAATTTGAACCGGATCGTGTCGTAGGGCAGCGCGTCGGCGCCCCACTTCTTGACCACCTCGTGGGAGAGCATCGCGCCGACCACGCGGTTGGTGTTGACGATGGGCAGCTCCTTGCGCGTCTTCTTGCGATACAGGATCGACTGCTTCGCGAGCGCAATGAGCTTGTTGTCGAGCGCGAGGTTCAGGCCGTGGTCCTGCTTCTTCGTGCAGTACACCTCGGTGCTGTCGTGCGGCTTGAGCGCCGGCATCAGGAGCGGCGTGAGGTCGAGGCCGTCCGCCTTCCAGTGGTCGATGGCCTTGCGCGGCTGCAATAGGTCGACGCGGCCGATCAGGTCGACGAACCTTCGTAGACCCAAGCTCGCCATGATCTGGCGCGCGTCCTCCGCCACCATGAACAGATAGTTCACGACGTGCTCGGGCTGGCCCGCGAACTTCTTGCGCAACACCGGATCCTGGGTCGCGACGCCCACGGGGCAAGTGTTGAGGTGACACTTGCGCATCATGATGCAGCCGAGCGCGATCAACGGCGCCGTCGAGAAGCCCATCTCCTCGGCGCCCAGCAGCGCGGCGATCACCACGTCGCGGCCGGTCTTCAAGCCGCCGTCCGTTTGCAGCACGGCACGGCTCCGCAGGTCGTTCATCACCAGCGTCTGATGCGTCTCGGCGATGCCGAGCTCCCAAGGCAAGCCCGCGTGCTTGATGCTCGTGAGCGGGGACGCACCGGTGCCGCCGTTGTCGCCCGAGATCAGCACGTGATCCGCGTGCGCTTTCACGACGCCCGCGGCGATCGTGCCGACGCCCACTTCGGACACGAGCTTCACGCTGATTCGCGCCGCCGGGTTCGAGTTCTTGAGATCGTGGATCAGCTGCGCGAGATCCTCGATCGAGTAGATGTCGTGATGCGGCGGCGGGCTGATCAAGCCCACGCCCGGAGTCGAGTACCGGATCCGCGCGATGTTGTCGTCGACCTTCTTGCCGGGCAGCTCGCCGCCCTCGCCGGGCTTCGCGCCCTGCGCCATCTTGATCTGCAGCTCGTCGGCATTCGCGAGGTACCAGATCGTGACGCCGAAGCGGCCCGACGCGATCTGCTTGATCGCGGATCGGCGCGAGTCGCCCGATGGCAGCGGGACGTAGCGCGCCGAGTCTTCGCCGCCCTCGCCGGTGTTGCTCTTGCCGCCGAGGCGGTTCATCGCGATCGCGAGCGTCTCGTGCGCTTCCGCTGACAGCGAGCCGAAGCTCATCGCGCCGGTGCAGAAGCGCTTCACGATCTCGCTCGCGGGCTCGACCTCGTCGAGCGCGAGCGGCTTCGCCGCCGTCTTGAATTCGAGCAGGCCGCGCAGCGCGCCGTTCTTGCTTGCTTCTGCGTTGATGTGATCCGCGAAGTTGCGGTACGCGTTGCTGTCGCCGCGACGCGCCGCGACTTGCAGCGAGAAGATCGCCTGCGGGTCCCACGCGTGCCGCTCGCCGGCGGAACGCCAATGGAACTCGCCCGGGTTCGGCAGCGACGGCAACTTGTCGGCCGGGTCCTGCGGATAGCCGAGAGCGTGACGCCGCAGCGTCTCCTGCTCGAGCACCGCGAAGCTCACGCCCTGAAGGCGGCTCACGGTGCCGTGGAAGCAGCGCTCGATGACGTCGTCCGCTATCCCGAGCGCCTCGAAGATCTGCCCGCCCTTGTAGGACTGCAGCGTCGAGATGCCCATCTTGGCCATGACCTTGAGCATGCCCTTGGCCACGGCCTGGCGATAATCGCCGACGATGTCGGCGGCGCCGTCGAGCAGGCCGTCGTCGCGGGACTGCCAGAGCGCCTCGAATGCGAGGTACGGGTTGATGCCGTCGGCGCCGTAGCCGACGAGCAGACAGTGATGGTGCACCTCGCGCGCCTCGCCGGTCTCGAGCACGATGCCGATCCGCGTGCGCTTCGCGCGAGCGACGAGGTGATGGTGCACAGCGCCGCACGCAAGCAGCGAGCTCACGGGCACGCGGTCGGGGCCGATGGCGCGGTCGGACAGCACGATGATGCTGTAGCCGTCGTCGATGGCGCGCTCGGCTTCTGCGCAGATCCGGTCGATCGCTCGCTGCAAGCCGCCCGGCGCGTCGCTCCGTTGGAACGTGACGTCGATCGTCAACGACTTCCAGCCGCGATGGTTCAAGCTCTTGATGCCGGCCAGCTCCTCGTTCGAGAGGATCGGCTGGCGCAAGCGCAGGCGCTCTGCGTGCTTCGACGTGGTGTCGAGGAGGTTGCCCTCCGGGCCCACGTAACACTCGAGCGACATGATGACTTCTTCGCGGATCGAGTCGATCGGTGGGTTCGTGACCTGCGCGAACAGCTGCCGAAAGTAGTCGTAGAGCATTCGCGGCTTGTCGGACAGCACCGCGAGCGCGCTGTCGTTGCCCATCGAGCCCACCGGGTCGCGGTGCTCCTTGACCATCGGCTGGAGCATGAACTGCAGCGTCTCGGTGGTGTAGCCGAACGCCTGCATCCGCGGCAGCAGCGTGGCGCTATCGATGTGCTCGGGCGCCTGCGTTTGGGTCACGACGTCGCGTAGCGCGAGCCGGTTCTCCTCGAGCCATTGCGCGTACGGGCGGCGGTTCGCGATCTCCCTCTTGAGCTCCTCGTCGGGGACGAGGCGGCCGCGCTCGAAGTCGATCAGGAACATGCGGCCGGGCTCGAGGCGGCCCTTCGCCTTGACGTGCGCGGGATTGATCGGCACGACGCCGACCTCGCTCGCCATGATCACGCGGTCGTCGTTGGTCAAGTAATAGCGGCTTGGGCGCAGGCCGTTGCGGTCCAGCACGGCGCCGATGTACTTGCCGTCGGTGAACGCGATCGACGCGGGGCCGTCCCACGGCTCCATCAAGCACGAGTGATACTCATAGAAGGCGCGCTTCGCCTCCGGCATCAGCTCGTTCTTCTGCCAGGCCTCCGGAATCATCATCATCACGGATTCCTGGAGCGAGCGGCCGGTCATCAGCAAGAACTCGAGCACGTTGTCGAACGTGCCGGAGTCGGAGCAATCGGGCTCGACGATCGGAAACAGCTTCGCGAGCGAGTCGCCGTAGAGCCCGCTCTTGACCACGCCTTGGCGGGCGCGCATCGCGTTCATGTTGCCGCGCAGCGTGTTGATCTCGCCGTTGTGCGACATGAAGCGGTTCGGCTGCGCGCGGTCCCAGCTCGGGAACGTGTTGGTCGAGAAGCGCGAGTGCACCATCGCGAGGTGCGTGGTGTAGTCCGGGTCGTCGAGATCCGGATAGAAATTCTTGAGCTGCCCCGGCGTGAGCATGCCCTTGTAGATGAGCGTCGTGCTCGACAGGCTGCAGACGTAGAAATGCTTGGCCTGCTTCAGCGTGGCGTCGCCGCGCAGCCGATGGCTGGCGCGCTTGCGGATCAAGTACAGCTTGCGCTCGAATTCGTCGCCCGCTACGTCGGCGCCGGCCGCGACGATCAGCTGCTCGATATGCGGCATCGCGGCGCGCGCGCTTTCGCCCAAGTCTGCTATCTCGGGCTCGGTTGGAACGACGCGCCAGCCGATGAGCCTTTGGCCTTCCTCGGCGCAAAGCTGAGCGACGACGCCCTTGCAGTGCTCGCGCTCGCGCCCGTCGGTCGGCAGAAAAACATTCCCGGCGGCGAACGAGCCCGGGGCGGGAAGGTCGGCGCCGAGCTCGCGCTTCGCGACTTTCGCGAGAAATTCGTGCGGCAGCGCAGTGAGGATGCCGGCGCCGTCGCCGGTGTTCGGCTCAGCGCCCCGCGCACCGCGATGGTCCATGCGGCAGAGCAGGTGATCGGCATCCTGCAGGATCTGGTGGCTGCGCTGCCCTTTGATGTGAGCGACGAAACCGACGCCGCAGCTGTCGTGCTCGAACTCCGGTCGATAGAGTCCGTACGCCGGCGGCAGGCCGGTTCGGACGTTCTTCTTTTCCGCGCGTACAGTCATGGTTCTACCTAGCGATCAGCCGTCGGCTCCGCTGTCAATTTCTTCGTTGCTTGGCTGGCAGTTACGATGCTGGAGCCGTCAAGCCGTCGGCCAATCGATCTGCCGCGAAGGGGCCCTTTTCTTTGACCGGAGCAGGCCTGCGCCAGCATCAACTATATGAAAGGGCCGAATGCCGCGTCAATCGGCGCACCGGCACCGGTTCGCGGCGGGTGAGGCGCCCTCAACTCGACTGCCAGCGATATCCCATTCCATAAACGGTCTGGATCGCGTCGAACGTGGGGTCGAGCGCGAGGAATTTCGAGCGGATCCGCTTGATCTGCGACGTCACGGTGCCGTCGTCTAGCACCGCGTTCGCCGCCGCCATCAGCTGCTCGCGGCTGCGCACGTGACCGGGATGCAGCGCGAGCGCGTGCACGACCCAGAACTCCGTCAACGTCAGGGGCACGGCCTGGCCCCGCCACTCGACGGCCATGCGATCGCGATCGAGCCGCAGCGAGCCTTGCTCGAGCCGTTCGCTTTGGGCGTCGTTCGTGCGCAGCGCTTCCGTGCGCCGAAACAGCGCCGCGACGCGCGCGAGCAGATGCTCGAGGCTGACGCGCTTGGTCAAGTAGTCGTCGGCTCCGAGCCGCAGGCCCGACACCGCGTCGAGCTCGCTCTCTCTCGCGGTAAGGAAGATGATCGGCAGCTGCGCCGAGCGCGCCCGCAGCTCGCGGCAGAGCTCGAAGCCCCCTTCCACCTCCGGGCCGAGGCTCACGTCGATGATCACGAGATCGGGAAAGCGGTTCTCGAAGCCCGCGAGGGCTTCCTTGCGGGTCGCATAACCCGCCACGCGGTAGCCCTGGCGACGCAGCCCGGCGAGGTAGTTGTCGCGGATCGCGACTTCGTCCTCGACGACGGCTACGAGCTTCGCAGACGACATCGGTGGCCCCTGGCAGCCGCGGACCCTGGGCGGCCGTGGCTCGAGACTTGCACAAGCATGCCAGGGCGCGGGCCGGGCCCGCCGGGCTTTGGGTCGCTGGTTTTCAGGGTCAAGTCACGTTTCGTTCAGGTTCGGCTTGGCATCATACCCGCCCACCTCAGACGGGCGCTAAGGAGTACGGCTTATGAAGATTCAGGGGTTGTCGAAAGTCGTGGTCGCCGGCGTGACCTGTGCGTTGGTGGCCTCGGCATGCACGACCTTGGATCCGTATACGCGGGAGGAGAGGCCTGCGAAGGCTCAGCGGCAGGCCGTGATCGGCGCCGCGGCCGGAGCGGTCGCCGGACTGATCACCGGCGACAGCTCGATGGAGCGAAAGAAGCGCGCCCTCGTCGGCGCAGGCTTGGGAGCCTTGGCCGGCGGCGGCGTCGGCGCGTACATGGACCGGCAGGACGCGAAGCTCAGGGCCGAGCTCGAGGGGACCGGCGTAAGCGTGACCCGGATCGGCGACAACATCACCCTGAACATGCCCGGCAACATCACGTTCGCAACCAACAGCGCCGACCTGAACGCCAGCTTCTTCGACGTCCTGAACTCCGTGGCTACGGTCGCGAACGAGTTCGAGCAGACGGTCATCGAGGTGGCGGGTCATACCGACAACACCGGTAGCGACGCGTACAACCAGCAGCTGTCGGAGCGGCGGGCGGGCGCGGTCGCGGCGTACATACGCACGCGCAACGTGCGGGGTGATCGCATGATCACGGTCGGCCAGGGCGAGTCGCGGCCGATCGCGTCCAACGAGTCAGCCGGAGGGCGCCAGCAGAACCGCCGCGTCGAGCTCACCTTCGTTCCGCTGACCACGAGCTAGGCAGGGTCTGACCCCCCTTGGGGGTCTGACCCTAAATTTTCTTTCGACGGAAAAAAGCAAAGGGCGCATCGCGATGGCGATGCGCCCTTCCTATTTGGCCTTGAAACCGCCGGCCCTTACTACGCCGGCACCATCTGAGTCTTGAGCTTCGCGATCGCGCTCGCCTCGATCTGCCGAATCCGCTCGGCCGACACGCGGTACTCCGCGGCGAGCTCGTGCAGCGTGGCCTTGTCGTCGGTCAGCCAGCGGCGCGCCAAGATGTCGCGGCTCCGGGCGTCGAGCTTCTCGAGCGCGCCGTCGAGCCGGTCGTGGGCGTCGGCATCCCAGTCGCTCTGCTCCACGAGACGCGCGGGGTCGCTGTTCGGCGGGCCGGGTAGATAGGCGGCCGGGGCGTAGTCCTCGTCGTCCTCGGGATCGGGGTCGAACGACACGTCGTGGCCGCTCAACCGTTGCTCCATCTCGTTGACTTCGCGCGGCGTCACGCCGAGGTCCTTGGCCACGGCCTCCGTCTCGTCCTTGCTCAACCAGCCCAGGCGCTTCTTGGCCTTGCGCAGGTTGAAGAACAGCTTGCGCTGGGCCTTGGTGGTCGCCACTTTGACGAGCTTCCAGTTGCGCAGCACGAATTCGTGGATCTCGGCGCGTATCCAGTGGACGGCGAACGAGACGAGCCGCACGCCGACGTTCGGGTCGAAGCGTTTCACGGCCTTCATCAGGCCGACGTTACCCTCTTGGATCAGGTCGCCGAGCTGCAGGCCATAGCCCGAATAACCGCGCGCGACGTGGATCACGAACCGCAGATGGGCGAGAACCAGGCTTCTTGCCGCCTCGAGGTCGTTGGCGTCGCGAAAGCGGATCGCCAGGGTGCGCTCCTGCTCCGCGGTGAGCACCGGAATCGCATTGGCGGCGTGGATGTACTGATCGAGACTGCCGAGCGGGCCACTGAGCATGAGCTCAGGCTGGCGGGGCGCTAGTGCGGTAGTGGTTGTCATCGTTCCTTACCTCCCGTGCCGGATATTAGCACTCGGCCCATTAGAGTGCTAAGGGTCGGTTCCGTTCCCTACGTGCGCGGGAGGCTAGGTCGGCTCGATCGCCCGGAGGTGCCGGGCGGTCGCCAGTCCTGCCCCCGCCCAGCCGAGCAGCGCGCCGCCGCCGATCAGGATCGCGAGCTCCCTGAGCGATAGGCCGGCGAGCTCGAAATCGCTGCCGTAGAGCCCGGCGAGGGTCCGGACCGGGGCAGCGAGCAGCGCCAGCGTTACGGCGATCAGGGCCGCGGCGAGGACGGCCCCCCCTAGGCCATAACAGAGACCGAGATAGAGGAACGGCCGGCGAATGAAGCCGTCGGTCCCGCCCACGAGCTTGGTGACCTCGATCTCGACGCGGCGCTGGTTGATTTCGAGCCTGATGGTGTTGCCGACGACCATCGCCACCGCGACCGCGAGCAGGACCGTTGCCAGGTTCACCACCCGCCCGGCGAGCGCCAGGATCGCTCGCAGGCGTGCGACCCAAGCCGTGTCGACCTGCACGAGGTCCACTTCGGGCAGAGAGCGGATGGCCGCCGCCACGGCGGCGACGTCGGCGTCGATGCCGCTCGTGGGCCGGATCACGAGGGCGTCGGGCAGCGGGTTGCCGTCCAGCTCGGCGAGCGCTTCGCCGAGACCGGAGCGCTCGCGGAACTCGGCGAGAGCGGCAGCCCGGTCGACGAGCCGCACCTGCGCGACGTCGTCTCGCGCATCGATCTCGCGGGCCAGAGCGCGCGCCCGGTCCGCCCCGACCTCCAATTTGAGGTAGGCCGTGAAGTCGGCGGCGACTTGCCATGCCGAGCTGACGGCGCCCAAGTTGCTCAACGTGACCCTGAGCCCGGCCGGCAGCGCCAGCGCGATCGCGATGACGAGCAGGGTCATGAGAGTGGCGAACGGTTGCCCGGCCAGCCGCCGCAGCGCATCGACGAAGTTCTGCAGGTGGAGGTCGACGTAGCGCCCGAGCGCACGCAGCAACGCGCTCATGCTGCCTTGCCGCTGTCGGCCGCGAGCTGGCCGTCGACGAGCTTGAGGCGCCGGTGCGGCATCCCCTCGATGAGCTCGAGGTCGTGAGTCGCGATGAGCAGGGTGACGCCGACCTCGTTGAAGCGCGCGAACAGCTGCATGATCTCGCGCGAGAGCTCCGGGTCGAGGTTGCCGGTGGGCTCGTCGGCGATGAGCACGTCGGGCCGGCCGGCGACCGCGCGCGCGATTCCGACGCGTTGCTGCTCGCCGGTCGACAGCGTGATCGGCGGGTGCGTCTCGCGGCCGAGCAGCCCGACTTGATCGAGCGCCGCCCGCACGCGCCGCTCGGTCTCGCGCCGGGTTGCACCGGCGATCACGAGCGGCAGCGCCACGTTGTCGAAGACCGATCGGTCGTGGAGCAGCTTGTGGTCCTGGAACACGACCCCGAGCCGTTGCCGGAAGCCGGGGATCTTGCGGCGCGGCAGGCGCGCGGTGTTCTGGTTGTTGACGAGCACCGTGCCTCGTGTGGGCCGCTCGATCAGTGCGACGAGCCGGAGCAGCGTGCTCTTGCCGGCGCCCGACGGCCCGGTAAGGAACGCGAGCTCGCCGCGCTCGAGGCTGAAGGTCACGCCGGACAGCGCCTCGCGTCCGTTCGGGTAGCGCTTGTGGACGTTGTCGAAGCGGATCACGCCGTTCGCTCGCCGATCAACGCGCGCACGTAGTCCTCGGCGCGGAACTCGTCGATATCTTCTACGCCTTCCCCGACCGCGACGAAGCGAATCGGCACGCGCAGCTCGCGAGCGATGCCTAAGAGAATGCCGCCCTTCGCGGTGCCGTCGAGCTTGGTGATTGCGAGCCCCGTCACGCCGAGCCGCTCGTGGAACTTGCGCGCTTGCGCGAGCGCGTTCTGCCCCTGGCTCGCGTCGAGCACGAGCAAGATTTCGTGCGGTGCGCTCGCGTCGAACCGCGCGGCGATCCGCTTGATCTTCTCGAGCTCGTCCATCAGCCCGCTCGCGGTGTGCAGCCGGCCGGCCGTATCCGCGAGCACCACGTCGACGTTGCGCGCGCGGGCGGCGACCAACGCGTCGTGCACGACCGCGGCCGGATCCGCGCCCGGGGCCTGCGCCACGACCGGTACGCCCGCGCGCCGCCCCCACTCCTCGAGCTGCTCGACCGCCGCGGCGCGAAAGGTGTCGGCGGCCGCGAGCAGCACCGAGCAGCCGCCGGACTTGAGCCGTTGCGCGAGCTTGCCGACGGTCGTCGTCTTGCCGGTGCCGTTGACGCCGACGGCGAGGATTACGAACGGTTTGCGCGTGCGGTCGATCGTGAGCGGCGCCTCGACCGTGCGCATGAGACCGACGGCCGTCTCGCGGAGCAGCTCCACGGCCGGCGCCGCGCTGCGCCGATTGCGCGCCCGCATCTCGTCGAGCAACCAGGTGGTCGCGTCGACGCCGACGTCGGCGGTCAAGAGGCGCGTCTCGAGCTCCTCCACCGTCTCCTCGTCGAGCGGCCGCTGCGCGATTCCGAGCAGGTCGCCGGTGAGCCACGCGGTGCCCCGGTTGATGCGCGCCTTGAGCTTCGCGAAGAAGCCCGTGCTCGTCGCGGTTTTCGCGTCGGGGGTTTTGGGATCGGCGGCCATCTAAAGGAAACGTCTAAAGGAAGCGTCGCGGCGAAAAGGTTCGGCGGGAAAGTTTGGTAGTGTTGCGCACATGGCAAAGCGCAGCAACGCCCGGCGCACGCTGCCGGGCAGCGTCCGCATCATCGCGGGCGAGTGGCGCGGCAGGCGAGTGCCGATCGCGGCCGGCACCGAGGTGCGGCCGACGCCGGATCGCGTCCGCGAGACCTTGTTCAACTGGCTCATGGAGACGATCGCGGGCGCGAGCTGCCTCGATCTCTACGCCGGCACCGGCGCGCTCGGCTTCGAGGCGCTGTCGCGGGGCGCGGCCGAGGCGTGGTTCGTCGAGCAAGATCCGGTGCTGGTCGCGGCGCTCGCGTCGCAGGCCGAGATCTTCGACGTGAAGCCGCGGATCGTGCGCCAGGACGCGGCGTCGCTGCTTCGCGGCAGCCCGCCCGCGCGCTTCGACGTCGTCTTTCTGGATCCGCCCTACGCGTTGCCCCTGGGGCCGCTGCTCGAGCTGTTGCCGGCCTGGCTCACGGCTGGCGGAGTCGTCTACGTGGAGCGGCCCGCCGACTTAGGCCTGCCCGACGTGCCGGGCGCGCACTGGTGGAAGCGCAGCCGCGCCGGCGCCGTCGAGTATGGGCTGCTGCGCGTGGACGGCGCCGCCGTATGAACGCGCTTCGGGCGAAGGCTACAATGCCGGCTCCATCCACCCGCGGGGCGCTCGCGACGTGAAGATTGGCGCAATGTATCCGGGCACGTTCGACCCGATCACGCGCGGCCACGAGGAGCTGGTGCGGCGGTGCGTGCGGCTCTTCGACCGCGTCGTCGTCGCGATCGCGGCGAGCCCGAAGAAGGCGCCGCTGTTCCCGCTCGAGGAACGCGTGGAGCTCGCCCACGAGGTGCTGCGCGACCTTCCGGAGGTGTCGGTCACGGGCTATCAAGGGCTCACCGTCGACTTTGCGCGCAAAAACGGCTTCAAGGCGATCATTCGCGGGTTGCGCGCTATCTCCGACTTCGAGTACGAGTTCCAGCTCGCGACGATGAATCGCCACTTGACCGAAGGTGTGGAGACGATCTTTCTCACGCCCAGCGAGCAGCACACGTTCATCTCCTCGAGCCTCGTGCGCGAGATCGCCGAGTTCGGCGGCGACGTGAGCCCGTTCGTGCATCCGCTCGTCGCGGAACGCTTGAAGGCGAAATTCGCCAAGCGATGAGGGCGGCGGATTCACACTCCCCCGGCCGACCGGTCGACCGCCGATCTTCGTCACGCTTGGGCTCGCGCTTGGGGCGAGCGGCGTCGCTCGCGTTCGCCGCGATCCTGCTCGCGACCGGTGCGCACGAGGCGGCGGCTCAAGGCGCCCCGCAGGCGGCGCGGGCCCCGGAGCGCCAAACCGCACCCGTCCGCGCCTCGACGCAGATGGTCGTCACCGCGAACCCCTATGCGTCCGCCGCCGGCCGCGAGATTCTGCGCGCCGGCGGCGGTGCCGTGGACGCGGCCATCGCCGTGCAGCTCGTGTTGTCGCTCGTCGAGCCGCAATCGTCGGGCATCGGCGGCGGGGCGTTCATGTTGTATTTCCGAGCGCCGAGCGGAGGCGGCGACGCCGCTCTCACGGCTTACGAAGGCCGCGAGACCGCGCCCGCGGCTGCGACGCCCGACATGTTCCTCGCCGACAACGGTCGCGCCGCCTCGTTCGGCAACGTTGGCGTCGGCGGGCTCGGCGTCGGCGTGCCGGGCGTGCTCCGGATGCTCGAGCTCGCGCACCGCGAGCACGGCCGACTGCCGTGGAAGGACCTGTCCGCGCCTGCACTAAAGCTCGCGGACGAGGGGTTCGAGATCTCGCCGCGTCTGTACTCGCTCCTGAACGGCTTCAAGCGATTCGCTCGCGGCGAGCGCTTTCGCAGCTATCTCTACGACGCGGCGGGCGAGCCGCACCCCGTCGGCTATCGGCTCAAGAATCCGGAGTATGCGGCGACGCTGCGGCTGCTCGCGGACCGCGGCGTCGAGCCGTTCTACTCGGGCGAGCTCGCGGCGGCGATTGCCGCGGAGGTCCGAGGCAACTCCGTGCGCGCGGGTCGCATGACCGTCGACGACCTCAAGGCCTACAAGGCGCACGAGTCGGCGGCGTTGTGCACGCCGTACCGGCAGTGGCGCGTCTGCGGCCCGCGGCTACCTTCGTCGGGCGGCGTCACCACGCAGCAGGTCTTGGGCACCCTGCGCTCGTTCGAGCTCGGCGAGCTCCGCGACGACCCTGCCACGGCGATCCATCTGGTCGCCGAGGCGAGCCGGCTCGCGTTCGCCGACCGCGATCTCTACCTCGGCGACCCGGACTTCGTGCCCGCGCCCGTGGCCGCGATGTTGCAGCCGGACTACCTCGCGCGGCGCGCCGCGCTGATCGACTACAAGAAGGCGCTGCCGGCCGTGCAGCCCGGCACGCCGGCGCCCGCGGTGGCCTGGAGCTTCGCGGCGAGCGGGCCTTCGGAGAAGCCGTCGACTAGCCACTTCTCGATCGCCGACCGGTTCGGTGACGCCGTCGCGATGACCACGAGCGTGCAGGGCACGTTCGGCAGCCAGCTCATGGTGGGCGGTTTCGTGCTCAACAATCAGCTTACCGATTTCGAATATCAGCCGACGGTCGACGGCAAGCCCGTCGCCAACCGAATCGAAGGCGGCAAGCGGCCGCTGTCGAGCATGGCGCCCACGTTCGTCCTCGACGAGCAAGGCCGACCGCGGCTGCTCGTCGGCTCGCCGGGCGGCACGCGCATCATCGGCTTCGTGGCGCAGGCGATCATCGGCGTGGTCGACTGGAAGCTCGACGTCCAGCAAGCGGTCGCAGCGCCCCACTTCCTCGCGCAAGACGGTCCGATCGAGCTAGAGCAAGGCACCGACGTTGCCGCGCACCAGGCCGCGCTCGAGAAGCTCGGCCACACCGTCGCGGTCCGCGACATGAACAGCGGCCTGCACGCCATCGCCATCGACTACACGCCCACCGGCCGCGTGCTCTGGGGCGGCGTCGACCCCCGCCGCGAAGGCGTTGCCCTCGGCGACTGACCGCGCCCCGCTGGGGCAATCGCTAGCACCAAGTCCCTGAGCTGCGGCGAGACGCGGGTGCCTCGGCCGCGGCGGTAGCGACGAGCCGAGCCACAGCGCCGAGAGCCGCGGAGCCCGGGCGCGCAGCGCCCGGGGGCGAGCCGCAGGCGAGCATCCAGAACGCGGCGGCACACCGTCTCTACGAAGCGCAACAACTAAACGACCGCGTTCTGGACCCCGGCGAACGCGCCGTGGCGAGGGAACCGGCCGAAGGCCGGCGAAGTCGCGTGCCGCGGCCGAGGCACCCGCGTCTCGCCGCAGCTCAGGGACGGCTCAACGCTGGCACTTCCCGCAGAAGTAGGTCGCGCGCTGGCCAAGCACACGGCGTCGGATAGCGGTGCCGCAGACGACGCAGGGCTGGCCGTCGCGCTCGTAGACCCTGAGCGATTGGCGGAAGTACCCCGGCTCCCCGTCGCCGCCGACGTAGTTGCGCAGCGTCGTGCCGCCTTCCTCGAGCGCGTCGTTGAGCACGGCCCGGATCGAGGTGACCAACGGCTCGAAGCGCGCGCGCGCGACTCGGCCGGCCGGGCGTGCCGGGTGGATGCCGGCGCGGAACAGCGCCTCGTTCGCGTAGATGTTGCCGACGCCCACGACGATATGGCCGTTCATGAGGTGCTGCTTGATGGCGACCGTGCGTTTGCGGCTCGTGCGCCAGAGGTAGTCCGCCGTGAAGTCCGCGCCGAGCGGCTCGGGTCCGAGCGACGCGAGCAGCGGATGGCGATCGGGCGCGGTCGTGAACAGCCAGCTGCCGAAGCGGCGCGGATCGTTGAATCGCAGGCAGCCGCCGCCTTCGAGCGCGACGTCGATGTGATCGTGCGCACCGTGCGCCCGCGGCTCGGGCAGGTATCGCAGGCTGCCGGACATGCCGAGGTGCACGAGCAGCGTTCCCGCGCCCGTGTCGAACAGCAGGTACTTGCCGCGGCGATCGAGCGCCTCGATCCGCCGCCCCTCGAGCTTGGCCGCCAGGCTCTTCGGCACCGGCCAGCGGAGCCGCGGCTCGCGAATCTCGACGGTGGCGATCGACTTGCCGACCACGTACGGAGCGAGCCCGCGTCGCGTCGTCTCTACCTCGGGCAGCTCGGGCATCGCGCAAGCTTACGACGGGTGGGACGCCGTCGACAGCGCCTGCCGGTCTTTCGTGACGGTGCGCACGCGGGGCCGGAGGTCCAATGGAGTAGCCTGCGTCGATCGGCTATATTGACTCGGTCCCTGACCGACCGCATGTAACGGGTGTTCCGCCCGCCAGGAAGGACACGAGGCACGACGACGTGGAATTTCTCTACACTCACTTCTACGGTCTGGCGAATCTGAGCATCACGGGTTACGTGGTCGTCACGCTGCTCTGGATGCACGCGACGATGATGGCCGTGACCCTCTATTTCCACCGCGACCAGGCGCACCGCGCCGTGGACCTGCATCCCGTGATCCGCCACATCTGCCGCTTCTGGCTATGGATCAATACGGGAGCTTCCACGCGCCAATGGGTCGCCGTGCATCGCAAGCACCACGCCCACTGCGAGAAGGAAGGCGACCCGCACAGCCCGCGGCTGTTCGGTCTGAAGAAAGTGCTGCTCGAGGGCGCCGAGCTCTATCGCGCCGAGGCCTGCAAGCCCGAGACGCTCGAGAAGTACGCGAAGGGCACCCCGAACGACTGGCTCGAGAACCGTCTCTACGATCACACGAGCATGAGCTTCCTCGGCATCTCGTTGCTGATCGTCGCGGACCTCGTGCTGTTCGGCGTTCCCGGCATCATCATGATCGCGCTGCAGCTCGTGAACATGCCGCTGCTCGCGGCCGGCGTCGTCAACGGCCTGTGCCATGCGAAGGGTTACAGGAATTTCGAGACGGACGACGCGTCGACGAACTTGTGGCCGATCGGGTTGTTCGTGGCCGGCGAGGAGCTGCACAACAACCATCACGCATTCCCGACGTCGGCGCGCTTCTCGATGCGGCGGCACGAGGTCGACATGGGCTGGCTGCATTTGAAGGCGTTCGAGTTCTTCGGGCTCGCCACGATTCGACGCGTCGCCACGCCGCCGCAGCTCGAGGACGTCACCGCAACCACGCCGGACATCGACGAGTTGCGCGCGATCATCGTGAATCGCATGCACGTGCTCAGGCACTACACGTTGAACGTCACGCTGCCAGTGCTTCATCGCGAGCTCGACAGCTTGGGCGTGCGCTCGAGCTCCGTGGTGCGCGCGGCCCGCAAGCTCTTGAGCCGCCACCCGCACATGCTCGACGATCGCTCGCGCGCGCGGCTCGCCGAGCTGCTCGCGCGGCACCCCCGGTTCGAGACCGTGGTCCAGTACCGCAACGAGCTCAAGAGCTTGTGGGAAGGCGCGCACAAGAGCAACGACAGGCTGCTCGCCGACTTCCGCGAATGGTGCGCGCGCGCCGAGCAGAGCGGCATTCAGGGCCTGCAGGACTTCGTCGCTTACTTGCGGTCGTTCCGCAAGATGAGGGAATCGGCGTTGGCCTGACCCGCGCCCGTGCGACCGAAAACGAAAAACCCGCCTTCGAGGCGGGTTTTTCTTTTGCGGGAACCGTTTGACGGAGCGGGCTACTTGATCTTGGTCTCTTTGTAGGCCACGTGCTTGCGGACGCGCGGGTCGTATTTCATCACTTCCATCTTCTCCGGGTGCAAGCGCCGGTTCTTCGTGGTCGTGTAGTAGTGGCCCGTGCCGGCCGAGGACATCAATCGGATCTTCTCGCGCATGCTCGTCTCCTATTCCTTGGCCGCCTTGTCAGATCTCGCCCTTGGCGCGCAGGTCGGCGACGATCTGCTCGATGCCGACCTTCTCGATCATTCGCAAGCCGCTGCGCGACACCCGGAGCTTCACGAAGCGCTTCTCGTTCTCCACCCAAAAGCGCTGCGTGTGCAGATTCGGCAGGAACCGGCGCTTCGTCTTGTTGTTCGCGTGGGAAACCTTGTGGCCCGACATCGGCCGTTTCCCGGTGACTTGGCAAACCTTCGACATCGCTGGATCCTCGAACGGGGGGTTCTCGAAAGGGGCGGGACTATACCTGCTGGCCGTGGTGTTCGGCAAGGCTGGGACTGGTTACTTTTTTCCCTGCGAACCCTCGCAAGTAGCTGGCGGCCAGTGGGAAAAAAGTAACCTGTCCCTTGCGCGCTGCGCGTGGGGGCATGCCGATTTCCCCGCGAAAAGTAACCTGTCCCTAATTTTCCTCAAATCCACCCCCGCTCCGCGAGCGACACGTGGCCGCCGCGGCTCACGACGAGGTGGTCGAGTAGCCGGATCTCCACCAGCGCCAGCGCTTTTGCGAGCTTGAGCGTGATGCTGCGGTCCGCCTCGCTCGGCTCCGACACGCCGGACGGGTGGTTGTGGCCCAGAATCACGGCCGACGCGTTGTGCTGCAGGGCGTGTTTGACGACCTCGCGCGGATAGACCGTGGCGCCGTCGACGGTGCCGCGGAACAGCTCCTCGCAGCGGATCAGCCGGTGGCGGGTGTCCAGGAACAGGCAGCAGAACACCTCGTGCGGCAGATCGAGGAGCCGCGCCTTCAAGAAACGCGCCGCGTCGAGCGGCGCGTCGAACGCGCTGCGCGGCTCCGGCGGGGCCGCGAGATAGCGACGCCCGAGCTCCACGGCAGCCACGAGCCTCGCCGCGCGGGCCGGGCCGACGCCCCGGGTTCGCGCGAGCTCGGGCGCGCTCGTCGCGAGCAACGGCGCGAGCCCGCCCCAATGCTCGAGCAGCGCGCGGGCGAGCTCGGCCGCGTTCTTGCCGGCCGCGCCGGTGCCGATCAGGACGGCGAGGAGCTCGCCGTCCGACAGCGCCTTCGGGCCCGCCTCGAGCAAGCGCTCGCGCGGCCGTTCCGAGCGCGGCCAGTCGCGAAATGTCATGTCGCCCTCCGTTCCCGCATGTCCCATGGTGGACGACGGGCCGCGCGCAATGCTTGTCGGATTAGTCCTCGAGGACATAAGAAAAGGCCGATTCGCCAGTGGCGACTCGCGGCGGAGCGAGCGTAAGCTTCGAGGCTCGGAGACTCCCGAGCATGGCCGCAATCGAACGAGGCACACCTACGCGCATCCTGCTCGGCGTCACCGGCGGCATCGCCGCGTACAAGACTCCCGAGATCGTGCGCAGGCTCACCGAGCGCGGCTGCGAAGTACAAGTCGTGATGACCGCGGGCGCGCGCCAATTCGTGACGCCCGTCACACTCCAAGCCGTCTCCGGGCGCCGCGTGCGCGACGATCTCTGGGATCCCGCCGCGGAAGCGGCGATGGGTCACATCGAGCTCGCGCGCTGGGCCGACGTCGTCGTCGTCGCGCCCGCGACGGCCGACTTTCTGGCGACGCTCTCCGCGGGCCTCGCCGGCGATCTCCTCTCCACGCTTTGCCTCGCGACCACGGCGCCGATCGTCGTGGCCCCGGCCATGAATCACGCGATGTGGGCGCACCCCGCGACGCAAGCCAACCGTGCCGTGCTCGACTCGCGCGGCGTGCGTTTCCTCGGGCCGGCGGAAGGCGATCAGGCCTGCGGCGAAACCGGTCCGGGGCGGATGGTCGAGCCGATGGAGATCGTGAGCGCGCTGCTCGAGCTCCCAGACCGGCTGCCGCTCCAGTCGTTGGCCGGCGCCAGGGTCGTGATCACGGCGGGGCCGACCCGGGAGGCCATCGATCCGGTCCGTTACATCACGAACCGTAGCTCCGGGAAGATGGGGTTCGCCGTCGCGATTGCCGCCCGCGACGCGGGCGCGGACGTGGTGCTCGTGAGCGGCCCCGTCGCCCTTCCCACCCCCGCCGGAGTGCGGCGCATAGACGTGGAGACGGCCGAGCAGATGTACGAGCGCGTGCACGAAGAAATCGCGAACACCGACATCTTCGTAGGCTGCGCGGCCGTTTCGGACTATCGGCCGCGGAAACCGGCGCGCCAAAAGATCAAACGGAGCTCGCCCGAGATGGAGCTCGCGCTCGTGCGTTCGCCGGACACGCTCGCGAGCGTCGCGGCTCTGCCGAAGCCGCCGTTCACGGTGGGGTTCGCGGCGGAGACGGAGGACGTGGCGCGGTATGCGCGCGAGAAGCTCGAAAAGAAGCGCGTCGACATGATCGCCGCGAATCAGGTCGGCCCCGACTGCGGCTTCGATCGCGAGACGAACGCGCTCACCGTGTTCTGGCCCGGCGGCGAGGTTGCGCTCGGCGAAGGCACGAAGCCGATGCTCGCGCGCCGGTTGATCGAGCTGATCGCGGAGCGCTATCGCGCGGGGCGGCACGACGCGCGGCCGTCGTCACGCGCAGGCTGATCGTGAAGGTCGACCTCAAGATTTTGAACCCGCGCATCGGGCGCGATCTCCCGCTGCCCAAACGCGCGACGGCCGGCTCGGCCGGGCTCGATCTGCGAGCCTGCCTCGAGCAGCCGCTCGAGCTCGCGCCCGGCGCCACCGCGCTGATTCCCACGGGTATCGCGATTCACATCGGCGACCCGAAGCTCGCCGCGCTGATCATTCCGCGCTCGGGGCTCGGTCACAAGCACGGCATCGTGCTCGGCAACTTGGTCGGGCTCATCGACTCCGACTACCAGGGCGAGCTCATGATCTCGTGCTGGAATCGCGGCGCGCAGGCGTTTCGAATCGAGCCGGGCGAGCGCGTCGCGCAGCTCGTCGTAGTGCCGGTGGTGCAGGTGGAGTTCGAGGTGGTCGAGAGCTTCGAGGAGAGCGCGCGCGGTAGCGGCGGCTTCGGCCACACGGGCCGCGGCTGAGCTAGCCCTTGTTCTTCAGCTGCTTGAAGCGCGCAATGTCGCCGTCGAACGATGCGCGCAGGTTCTGCTGGTCTCCCCGCGTGCGCGCGAGCGTCTGCTCGTAACTGGTGATCGACGCGGTCGTGCGGGCGATCTCGGTGGCGAGGTTCTCCGGAATGCTCGGAGCGTTCTCGGCCGTGGCGTACGGTTTGAACTTGCCCGCTTCCTTCTGCAGGCCTTCGAGCTTCTTGCGCAGGTTGCCGAGGTAGGCTTCGGTAACCTTGATTTGCGACTCGAGGAGCTCGAGCCTGCGGTCGCGCAAGTCTTCGATATCGGCGACCGATAGATAGGTCTCGAGCAGCATGCGGTCCCGGCGTTGGACCTCCGCCTTGGCGCGCTCCTCCGCATCCGCTGCGGCCTTCCTGCGGTTGATCTCGGCGCGTTCTTCCGGGGTGATCTCGCCCTCCTCGAATCCGACCTTCACGCCCTGGTTGTTCATCAGGGTGCGATCACGGGACGACTGCTCCGGAGGAATCGAGTCGGTGTAGTGGACTTCGCCGTTCGCGTCGACCCACCGATAGAGCTTGGCCCCCGACTGCTGCTGTGCCGAGCACAGCGCCGGCACGGACAGCGCCGCGAGCGCGAGCGAGCAAAGGAGGCGGGACGGGGCCAATTATGTAACCTACCTAATCCGTTCAGTCCCTAGATATACCAAACTTCTGGCCGAAGAAAGGGCGAATCCGTACCAAACTGCAACGCAGCTCTCACTCCGAGCGGCGCTCAACGCTCCAAGGTCACCCCGTATCTGTTCCTGTAGGCCTTCACCGCCGGCAGGTGGTCGGCGAAATCCTTGTCTTCCTCCAGATGGTCGATGAGGTCGGTGAGCGACACGATACTGCGTATGGGCACGCCGAGCTCCGTTTCGAGCTGTTGGACCGCGGAGATGCGGTTCTTCGGCCCCACCTCCTCCCGATCCAGGGCGACGAGCACGCCGGCCGGAGTCGCGCCCGCTGCGCGGACGAGATCGAGCACCTCGCGGACGGCCGTGCCGGCCGTGATGACGTCGTCCAAGATCAGCACGCGGCCCGCGAGCGGCGCCCCGATGATCATCCCGCCTTCGCCGTGGTCTTTCTTTTCCTTGCGGTTGAACGCGTAGGCGTAGTCTTCGTCGTGATGCTCCGCGAGTGCGGCGGCGGCGAGCGCGACGATGGGGATCGCCTTGTAAGCGGGGCCGAACAACATGTCGAACTCGATGTCGAGCGTGGCGACGGCCGACGCGTAGCAGCGGCCGAGCTTCGCCGCGGCGTAACCGGTGTTGAACAGTCCGGCGTTGAAAAAATAGGGGCTAACGCGTCCCGACTTGAGCGTAAATTCGCCGAAACGCAGAACTCCAAGCTCCAACGCCAGCTCCAGAAACTCTGTCTTGTAGGCTTTCATCCATCGGGTCCGGAACCGTTTGGCTATGATAGCGCGCTTCTTTTCCGATCGGCCGATTTTCCCCCGTGCGAGTGATCAGTTTTAACGCGAACGGTTTGCGCAGCGCGGCACGCAAAGGATTCTTCCGCTGGTTCGCGCGCCAGCGCGCGGACGTGCTCTGCGTGCAAGAGCTCAAGGCTCACGATCATCAGCTCGCCGACCGCGCATTCGAGGCGCGCGGCTTTCATCGCGTGCTGCACGCCGCGCAGAAACCAGGATACAGCGGCGTCGCAATCTACTCGCGTGGCGAGCCGGTAAACGTGGTGCGCGGCATCGGTGTGCCGGAGCTCGACGCGGAAGGCCGCTATCTCGAGGCGCACTTCGGCTCCGTTGCGATCGCGAGCGCGTACTTTCCGTCGGGCTCCTCCGGCCCGGCGCGGCAGGAAGCCAAGTTCCGGTTCCTCGCCGCGTTCGACAGGCGGCTCGCGGACCTCGCGAGCCACCGCCTGCCGTTCGTATTCTGCGGTGACTTCAACATGGCGCACCGTCCGATCGACCTGAAAAATTGGCGCGCACTTCAGGACTATCCGGGGTTCACTCCACCGGAGCGCGCTTGGCTCGACACGCTGTTCGACGGCCGCGGGTTCGTCGACGCGTTTCGCGCGGTGAACCAAACGGCGGATCAATACACGTGGTGGTCGAGCCGCGGCCGCGCTTGGGAGAAGAACGTGGGGTGGCGCATCGACTACCAGGTCGTGAGCCCCGCGCTGCGCGCCGCGATCAAAGGCGCCGCGATCTACAAGAACCGGCGCTTCTCGGACCACGCGCCGCTCACGATCGACTACGATTGGCAGCTCTAGTGCCGCGACGACGGCGCGAGTTGTTCCAAGAGCCGGCCGTTCGGCATCATCGAGTCCATGGCGCTCGCGCGCCGGGGTCATCCTGTTGAGCACAACGCAGCGGTCGATGGAGCCGGGAGGATGGCGCAGCGCGTTGCCGCCTGCTCTCCGCCAGTACACCGAGGCCGCTCCACTCGCCGCACTGTTCTTGGGGCTCTCGTCCGGCGCGCCGTACGCGATGATCGCGGCCACGCTTACAACGAGGCTGGCGCAGGACGGCATCGACAAGCGGTCCATCACCGCGTTCTCGCTCGCGTTCCTCGCCTACAACCTCAAGTGGGCCTGGGCGTGGGTGGTCGACGGCGTGCGGCTGCCCGTGATCGGCCGGTTGGGGCAGCGGGTGTCATGGCTCTTGCTCGCGGGCGTGCTCGCCGCCGCCGCGATCGTCAATCTCGCGCTCGTGGATCCGAAATCGCATCTGATGGCGGCCGCAGTGGCGGCCATCCTCGTGGCGGTCGCGGGCGCCACCTACGACATCGTCATCGACGCGTATCGGATCGAGTCGCTCGAGCCGCGGCAGCTCGGCGTCGGCTCCGGCATGTCGCAATACGGTTGGCGCATCGGGTCTGTCGCCGCCGCCTCGCTTGCGCTCGTGATCGCCGCGCGTTTCGGGTGGCAGGCGGCGTACATCGCCTGCGCGGTCTTCGCGCTGCCGGGCATGGCCGTCGGCCTGATCTTCGGTGAGCCCCCGCGGCACCGCGAGCCCGCGGGGCGCCGGGGCCTGGCCGACGTGGTCCAGTCGATCGTGGGGCCGGTGGTGGAGTTCCTGAGGCGTAAGGGAGCGCTGCTCGTCCTGCTGTTCATCCTGGTGCACAAGGTCGGCGACACGCTCGCGAATCTCACGTTTCGGCTTCTCTTCGACGATCTCGGCTTCACCAACGACGAGATCGTCGTCTTCGACGTGTGGTCGGGGCTCGGGGCATACCTCGCCGGCATCTTCCTCGGCGGCATCTTGTATGCGCGTCTCGGGATGAAGCGCGCCGTGCTCTTGAGCCTTTGGCTCATGGCCGTCTCGAACCTGAGCTTCGCGGGTCTCGCGGCGGCGGGCCACTCGAATCTTGCGATGGCGGGGGCGATCGGTTTCGAGAATTTGGCGAGCGGCATCGGCGGGGTCGCCGTGGTGGCGTACCTCTCCGCGCTGTGCGACTTGCGCTACACCGCGTTCCAGTTCGCGCTGTTCTCGGCCGCGGCCAGCATCATCGGCCGCGTGCTGACGGGAGCGACGGCGGGCGCGCTGATCTTGCGCTTCGGCTACGTGGAGTTCTACGTGCTCACCACGCTCGCCGCCGTGCCGGGCATCGTGCTGTTCTGGCTCATGATGCGCGCGCGCCTCATCGACGCGTCGGTGGGGACGGCGGCGAAGTCCGGCGGAGGCGCCGAGCAACCGGGCACGTGATCCGACGCACGCGTCGCTACGGCGTGGCCGCGCGCTTGCGGTAGTACAAGTCGAACACGTCGTGCCCCAGGCGGAGGCCGCGCCGCTCGAACTTCGTCGGCGGGCGGAACGCCACCGGATCGTCGCGCAGATCGTGGTGCGCGACCGGCTCGAGATCGGGGCGCGCGGCGAGCAGCTCGCGGCTGTGCCGCTCGTAGTCCGCCCAGTCCGTTGCGAGATGAAATAATCCGCCGGCCTTCAACACGCGAGCGATCTCGGCGAGAAACGGCGCCTGCACGAGCCGGCGCTTGTGATGACGCTTCTTCGGCCACGGATCCGGGAAGAACAAGTTGGCCGCGTCGAACTCGGCGTCGGACAGGCGTTGCGGCAAGACGTCGGCGGCGTCGCGGCCGATCACGCGCACGTTCGTGAGCAGCGCCTTCTCGAGCAGCAGCAGCAGATGACCGATGCCGGGCTCGTGAACCTCGACGCCGAGATAGTCCACCCCCGGGTTGTTGGCGGCGCACGTCACGAGCGCCTCGCCGTCGCCGAAGCCGATGTCGAGCACGCGCGGCGCATCGCGGCCGAACAGCGCGACGACGTCGAGCCGCTCAGGCACGTCGGGCACGCTGAAGCGCGGGCCGAGCTCGTCGAGCGCGCGCCGTTGTGCGGGGGTAGTGCGGCCGGCCCGGCGCACGAAGCTGCGGACTTTGCGGAGGTGGATTGCGGTCAAGGTCGCGCGCGTCCTGGGTGGTCCGGCTCGGAGTGCGGGACCGCAAGCTAACACTTCGACGGGATGCGGGCCTAGCTCGGTCGTCGAGGTGTCACGACCTGTTGCTCGCCGGGGTACGCATGCGACGAGTAGCGAGATCGGAGCTTGAGCGAAGTCGAAAAGGCATTAAACTTCGTTCGACGAGCGGGCTTCGTATAGTGGCAATACCCTAGCTTCCCAAGCTAGAGCCGCGGGTTCGATTCCCGCAGCCCGCTCCATCCCTTCCGCCGCGGCGGATGTCCTTCTGACCGAGATCATTTCCGGCGATCAGGGCTTCCCCTATAGCGCGTAGCGGCTTTCTCCAACATACTGAGACTAACCACGTTTTTTGTGCGCTGGAGCGGCGGGGGAGCGCTCCGGCAGCACGGTTCCGGGCGGTCGCTTGGCTCGCCGTCGCGTCCCTCGCGGCTCGCGTCGTGTTTGGCACCGGTTCGCGTTCGATAACGGAGCAAAGGAAGGCGGCGGAGTGGTTATCCGCCGCACGCTGCTCCGCGTAGACCAACAAGAGGGCATCGAAGGAAAAACATGGCGGAACACACCGGGAAGCGCAGCGTATTTCTCGTCGACGATCATCCGATCGTCCGTCAGGGGCTGGTGCAGTTGATCGAGCAGGAACCGGATCTCAAGGTCTGCGGCGAGGCCGCCGACGTCAAGGAGGCGCGGATCACGCTAAGCAAGCTTACCCCCGACATCGTGATACTCGACCTGTCGCTGCGCGACAGCGACGGTCTCGAGCTCGTCAAGGACATCCGCAATAAGTACCAGCAACTGCCGGTCCTGATTCTGTCGATGCACGACGAGAGCATTTACGCCGAGAGGCTGCTGAGCGCAGGCGCCAACGGCTACATCATGAAGCAGGCCGCCGCGGAGCAGCTGCTCGTTGCGGTGCGGCGGGTGCTCGCGGGCGGCATCTACGTGAGCGAACGCGTCGGCGCGAGCATGATCGAGCGGTTTGCGGTCACGGGCCGCCAGCAGAGCGCCGACCCGATCGAGCGCCTGAGCAACCGGGAGCTGCAGGTCCTGAACCTCATCGGCCGCGGCAAGACCACGCGCGAGATCGCGGAGACGCTGAATCTCTCGGTGAAGACGGTAGAGTCGCACCGCCAACGCATCAAGAAGAAGCTCAACCTGCGCACGGCGCCGCAGCTCGTCCAATTCGCCGTGAACTGGTACTCGGGTCACCATTAGGGACTGACCCTAGTAGGCGCCGCGGGGCGGCACGCCGCGCCTGCCTGGGCGCTTCGCGACGAGCTGCGCTTCGCGCCCAAGGGTCTGTCCCTAACTGCGCTGCCCGATCCGTTGGCACCTTTCCGACGGCCCGCCGCGCTGGCGCGCCGCCCGCCGCTTTACATAAACCCGAACCCGCCCGGACAGATTAAGAAAAGTGAGCGCCTGTCGATAGAACGGCTAACGAGCGCCCGGCAGGCTACCGCATATCGCCGCGTGCTCCATTCACATTCGCGACCGCAGATGGCCGACAACGTCAATCGATTGCTCCTAGTGGACGACGAGCCGGGCGTCGTCGACTTCATCGCCGCCGTCGCCGAGAAGCTCGACTACTCCGTGGCGAGCGCGGGCACCGCGGCCGAGTTCTTGACGCTCGTCGACACCTTCCGTCCGACCCTGATCGTTCTCGATCTGCACCTGCCGGACACGGACGGCCTCGAGCTGCTGCGTCTGCTCGCGGCCCGCGATTGCAAGTCCCCGATCCTGCTGATGAGCGGCGTGGACGAGCGCGTGCTCGTGACTGCCTACGAGCTCGGCGTGAGCTACGGTCTCACGATGTGCGGCAAGCTGCCGAAGCCGGTGCTCGCCCACGACCTGCAGACCAAGCTCGCGGCCGTGCTCAATCAGGACCGAGAGCTCAGCGCGGCCGATCTTCGCCGCGGCATCGCCGCCGGCGAGATCATCCCCTACTACCAGCCGAAGGCGACCCGCACTGACCACGGTTGGGTCATCGACGGCGTCGAGGCGCTCGCGCGCTGGCAGCATCCGCGGCTCGGCGTCGTGATGCCGGACGAGTTCGTGCCGCTCGCCGAGCGCAGCGGCTCGATCGCCGACTTGACGAGCGTCGTGCTCGGCCTCGCGCTGCGCCAAGTTCGTGAGTGGAACGATCAAGGGCTGCCGATGTCGTGCGCTGTGAACCTGCCGCCGAGCCTCGTCACCGACTTGAGCTTCCCCGACCGCATCGCGGCGCTGCTCGCGAAGCACGGCGTCGACGGCAGTCAGCTCGCGCTCGAGATCACCGAGACCGCGACGATGCAGAACCCCACCACGACGATGGACATCCTCACGCGCCTGCGCGTGAAGCGAATCGGTCTCTCGCTCGACGACTTCGGCACCGGCTACTCGTCACTCACTCAGCTTTATCAGATGCCGTTCAACGAGATGAAGATCGACAAGAGCCTCGTGATCAACGTGCCGCACAGCCGCGAGGCCAACACGATGGTGAGCTCGCTGATCGAGCTCGGCCACAACCTGGGGTTGACGATCTGCGCGGAGGGCGTGGAGAACCGAGCGGCGCTGGACATGCTCGCGATCATGGGCTGCGACCGCTGCCAAGGGTTTTTCATCAGCCGCGCGGTGCCGCCCGCGGAGATTCCGAGCCTCGTCGACCATTGGAACCGCGAACGACCCGCGGCGGCGGCTGCCATGCCGTTGCCCCGCGTCGCGGTCTAACGCGCACTCTCTCGAGGATTACGCCAATGAACGAGAACCGCTTGCTGGTCATGGACGACGATCCGGACGTCGGCACGTTCTTCGGTCAGGTCGGCGAAGACCTGGGCTTCGAGATCAAGGTCCTCACCGATCCGCTCGAGTTCGCTGCGACGGTCGTCGGGTTTTCTCCGACCGTGGTGCTGCTCGACTTACAGATGCCCGGCCGCGACGGCATCGAGCTCTTGCGCGAGCTCGCGGGCCTCGACCGGCGCCCGAAGGTGCTTATCGCGAGCGGCCTCGACAGCCGCGTGTTGACCACGGCGTCCGAGCTCGGCATCTCCATGGGCGTCGACATCGCCGGCTCGTTCTGCAAGCCGATCGCGCTCGACGAGCTCGAGGTGCTGCTCGTGCGCTTGAAGTCGCAGAAGAAGGTGATCACCGCGAACCACTTGCGCCAGGCGTGCGAGCAAGGCCAGCTCGTGGTGCACTACTTGCCGAAGGCCACGTTCAAGAGCCCGGGCCGCTGGATCATCGAGGGCGCCGAAGCGCTCGTCCGCTGGGAGCACCCCGAGTACGGGCTGCTCTACCCGAAGGACTTCATCGGCCTCGCGGAGGAGAGCGGCCTGATCATCGAGGTCACCGACTTCGTGTTCCGCGCCGCGATGGAGCAGGCGCGCGTCTGGTTCGCGAACGGTCTGTACATGGAGCTCGGCGTGAACTTGTCGGCGCAGTTCCTGGGCGACCTCGGTTTCCCGGATCGCCTGCTCACGTTGATCCGCGAGAACAACCTCGACCCGTCGATGGTCACCATCGAGCTCACGGAGACCGCGGCGATGCAGGACCCGGCGGTGGCGCTCGACATCCTCGCGCGGCTGCGCGTGAAGAACATCAACCTTTGCTTGGACGACTTCGGCACGGGCGCGTCGTCGCTCACGCATCTCTATCGGATGCCGTTCAGCGAGGTGAAGCTCGACATTCAGTTCATCAACGACATGCGTCTGCGCGAGGACGCGCGCGCGATGGTCGAGGGCCTCGTCTATCTCGCGCACAAGCTCAAGATGCGGGCTTGCGCCGAGGGCGTCGAAGACGGCGCCACGCTGCAGATGCTCGAGGCGATGCACTGCGACAAGGTGCAAGGCCACCACATCGGCGCCGCCG
>DASQOL010000029.1:0-6454 GCA_035644475.1 Gammaproteobacteria bacterium
GCACCCATGATCGGCGCGCGATGGTGGGGACCCGGATGACGACACTCCGTAAAGCGTTGGCCGCCGCCGCGGCGGCATCTGCCGTTGCGGTCGCGTCGACCGCGGGCGCTCACCATTCCTACGCGATGTTCGACGGCACACGCACCGTAACCGTCAAAGGTACCGTCGCCAAAATCGAGTGGGTGAATCCGCACGTGTTCATCTGGGTGTACGTGCCGAGCCCCGCCGCAAAAACCGGTTACGAGCTCTACGCGTTCGAGAATGGCTCGACCAACGTGTTGATGCGGCGCGGCTGGACGAAAGACACGCTGGCCGCCGGCGAAGAGTTGACGGTCGAGTACTGGCCGCTCACTGACGGCCGCGCGGGCGGACACTTCCGCGCGGCCACGCACGCCGACGGCAGCATCACGCGCGGCGCCGGCGGTCCGGCCGGCGTCGACGGCCAAGGCGGCGCCGGCGCGACCGTCCCGGCCGTCCCGCCGCAATGATTCGCATTGCGCGGCTCGGTAGACTCGCACGTGCCGCGCTCGGCAGCGCCGCCCTCGCGCTCGGCGGCGCCGCCCTCGCGCAGACCGGCGGTGGGGCCTATGCGGCACTCGACAAGCTGCCCGACTGGAGCGGCTGGTGGACAACCGATCTGCCCTTCGTCGAGGCGTGGCTTGCCAGCCCGCCGCCGCTCAAGCCGGGGCTGCTCCGGCAGGTTCGCGCCGCGCGTGGCCAGGACACCGACCCCGATCCGCTGCGTTACTGCCGGCCGCCGCAGTTCGCCGGGTCCAGCGGCGGGTTCATCGGCGCCGTCGAGTTTCTGTTCACGCCGGGCCGCGTAACGCTGACCGAGGAGGGCGGCCTGATCAGGCGGATCTACACCGACGGCACACCGTTGCCGAAGCTCGTCGAGCCCACGAATACCGGCACGTCGGTCGGTCGGTGGGAAGGACAGACGCTCGTCGTCGAGACGATCGGCATCAATCCGTTCGCGGCCTACCCCGCGGTGTTCCAGGGATCGATGCCGATCGGCAAGGGCGTACGGATCACCGAGCGCATCTCGCAGAAGGACACGAACACGCTGCAGTTCGAAGTGGTCACCGAAGCGCCCGACGTGCTGACGGCGCCCGACCGGCGTACGGCCGTGTACCGTCGCAGCGCGAAGAGGCTGGCGAACGAGATCACTTTGTGCGCCGATCACGACCGTTCGATCGATCCGGCCACCGGGAAGCAGCGCTTCGACCTCACGCCGCCGGCCGACTTACCTCCGCCGCCGCGGCGTTGACGTCGACGGCTCCGCTGCGGCTGCGGCGGGATTGCGCTAGATTGTCGCCGTGACCGACCCATTGCTGATCGCCAAGAACGGCGCGATCGAGGCCTACCTGCTCCCCTCGCTCGCGAATCGCCACGGCTTGATCACCGGGGCCACGGGCACCGGCAAGACCGTGACCTTGCAATCGCTCGCCGAGCAGTTCTCGCGCATCGGCGTGCCGGTGTTCCTCGCGGACGTGAAGGGCGACCTCTCCGGTATCGCCGCGGCGGGTGGCGCCAACGCGAAGGTCGCGGAGCGCGCCAAGGCGCTCGGCCTCGAGCTGCGGTACGAAGGTTGCCCCGTCGCCTTCTGGGACGTCTTCGGCAAGCGCGGCCATCCGCTGCGTGCCACCGTCTCCGACCTGGGTCCGCTGCTCCTCGCGCGCATGCTCGACTTGAACGACACGCAGGAAGGCGTGCTCACGATCGCTTTCAAGATCGCCGACGACGCGGGCTTGCTGCTGCTCGACAGCAAAGATCTGCGCGCAATGCTGCAGCACATCGGAGACCACGCGGCCGAGCTCACCACGGAGTACGGCAACGTGTCGGCCGCCTCGGTGGGCGCGATCCAGCGCGGCATGCTCGTGCTCGAGAGTCAAGGCGCGCAGCAGTTTTTCGGCGAGCCGATGCTGAACATCGACGACCTGCTGCAAACCGAGAGCGGCAAGGGCGTCGTGAGTATTCTTGCGGCGGAGCAGCTCATGAGCGCGCCGAAGCTCTACGGCACATTCCTGCTGTGGCTGCTCGCGGAGCTCTTCGAGCACCTGCCCGAGGTCGGCGATCCCGACAAGCCGCGGCTCGTGTTCTTCTTCGACGAGGCGCATCTGCTCTTCAATGACGCGCCGAAGGCGCTGCTAGGGAGAATCGAGCAGGTCGTGCGCCTGATCCGCTCGAAGGGCGTAGGCGTGTATTTCGTCACGCAGAATCCGCTCGACATCCCGGACGCCGTGCTCGGCCAGCTCGGCAACCGGGTGCAACACGCGCTGCGCGCGTTCACACCGCGCGACCGGAAGGCGGTGAAGGCGGCGGCGGAGACGATGCGGCCCAATCCGAAATTCGCCGCGCTCGACGCGATCACCGAGCTCGGCGTCGGCGAAGCGCTCGTGTCGCTGCTCGACGAGCAGGGCAGGCCCGGAGTCACCGAGCGGTTGTTCGTCGTGCCGCCGGGCAGCAAGATCGGACCGATCGACGACGGGGAGCGCGGGCGGCTCGCGGCCGCGTCGCCGGTCGCCGGCATCTACGAGAAGACGGTCGATCGAGAGTCGGCGTACGAGATTCTGAAGGCGCGCGTCGAACAGAGACAGCCGGAGCCTCCGGCGCCGCAGCGCGCGCCCCGCTCGGTGCCGCAACCGACTGCGCCGCAGCCCGAGCGCAGCGCCACTGAAGACATCTTGTTCGGCCGGCGCGGCCCGCGCGGCGGGCGCCAATCGGATGGGCTCGTGGAGGTCGTGGCGAAGAGCGCCGTTCGCGCGATCGGCTCGCAGGCCGGCCGCGCGCTGATGCGCGGGTTGCTCGGCTCACTGCTCGGCGGGCGCCGTTAGATGTCCTAAATCGTCGGATCAATGTCCTGGCGGCCATGGGCGGCCGCGACCACAATGCGCCCATGGGCACGAAACGACGCATTGGCTTCCTGGTGTTCGACGGTGTCACCGCGCTCGATCTCGCGGGGCCGCTCGACGCGTTCGCGACGCCCGCGGTGGACGGCACGGAGCGGCCGGTCTACGACCTCGTGACGCTCGGCCTCACGCGCAAGGCCTGCAGCGCGGAGTCCGGCATGATCATCCGGCCGCACGCGGCGCTCGCGGATGCGCCGCCGCTCGACACGATGATCGTGCCGGGAGGCAGCGGGCTGCGTCACCCTAAGCGGCTGCGCGCGGCGAGCGACTGGCTTGCGGCGCGCGCGCCGAAGACTCGCCGCGTGGCGTCGGTGTGCACGGGCGTCTACGCGCTCGCGCACGCGGGGCTGCTCGACGGCCGCCGCGCGACGACCCACTGGCGGTTCGCCGACGACGTCGCGCGCCGCTTCCCGCGGGTCACGGTCGAGCCGAACGCGCTGTTCATCAAGGACGGCCGCTACTACACGTCCGCGGGTGTCACGTCGGGAATCGACCTCGCGCTTGCGCTCATCGAGGAGGACTTGGGCCCGCGGGTCGCGCTCACGGTCGCGCGCGAGCTCGTGGTGTATCTCAAGCGGCCCGGCGGGCAGGAGCAGTTCTCCGAGCCGCTCAAGTTTCAGGTCAAGTCGAGCAACGGCATGGGCAATCTGGTTGCGCACATCTCGAGCCATCTCGAGGCGGATCTCTCTGTGGAGGCCCTGGCGCGCAGCGTCGCGCTGTCGCCCCGCCAGCTCACGCGCCGCTGCCGAGAGCTGTTCGCCGCGTCTCCCGCGGCGCTCGTGGAGCGCATCAGGCTCGACGCGGCGCGCGCGCGGCTCACGCAGCCCGCGAGCCGCGTCGACCAAATCGCGGCGTCGGTCGGCTATCGGAGTGCGGTCGTGTTCCAGCGCGCGTTCGAGCGGCGCTTCGGCCTGAACCCGTCCGCCTACCGCACGCGCTTCTCGGGGACCGGCGCGGAGGGCTCGGCGTGAGCGCCGCGATCGTGATCGACGCCAGGGCCGGCGTCGCGACGGAAGCGGAATTCATGGCGTAGTCGGCTCGGCCCACAGGTCGTATTCGTCGGCGCGGGTAACTCGGGCCTTCACGATGCTTCCGGGCGCGAGCTTCTTGGCGCCTTTGCCGGCCGGCCCGTGGGGCAGCGACAAGTACACGCGGCCGTCGATCTCCGGCGCGTCGGCCGTCGACCGACCGAGCGCCTGCTCGCCGTCGCGCTCGTCGACGATCACGTCGATCTCCGTGCCGACGCGCTGCTGGAGGCGCCGCGCGCTGATCGTCTGCTGTGCGGCCATGAACCGGTGCCAGCGCTCCTCTTTGACTTCCTCCGGCACTGCGTTCGGCAGCGCGTTCGCGGCCGCGTCGCGCACGGGCTCATAGCGGAAGCAGCCGACGCGGTCGAGCTCGGCCTCTTCGAGCCAATCGAGCAGCATCTGGAAGTCTTGCTCGGTCTCGCCGGGGAAGCCGACGATGAACGTGGAGCGAATCGTGAGCTCGGGCACCGCGGCGCGCCATTCGCGGATCCGCTGCAGCGTCTTCGCCTCGGCCGCGGGCCGTTTCATCGCCTTCAGGATCTTCGGGCTCGCGTGCTGGAACGGCACGTCGAGATAGGGCAGCAGCTTGCCGTCGGCCATCAGCGGGATGAGGTCGTCGACGTGCGGATACGGATAGACGTAGTGCAGCCGCACCCACGCGCCGAGCTCGCCGAGCGCGGCCGAAAGGTCGGTGATGCGCGCGGCGATCTTGCGGCCGCGCCACAAAGACTCGCGATAGCGGATGTCGACGCCGTACGCGCTCGTGTCCTGCGAGATCACGAGCAGCTCCTTGACGCCCGCGCGCACGAGCCGCTCGGCCTCGCCGAGCACGTCGCCAGCCTCGCGGCTCACGAGGTCGCCGCGCAGCCGCGGGATGATGCAGAAGCTGCAGCGGTGATTGCAGCCTTCCGAAATTTTCAGATACGCGTAGTGGGGCGGCGTGAGCTTCACGCCCTGCGGCGGCACGAGGTCGACGTACGGGTCGTGGGGCTGCGGCACCGCGTCGTGCACGGCGCGCACGACGGCCTCGTATTGATGCGGCCCGGTGATTGCGAGCACGTTCGGATGCGCCGCGCGGATCGTCTCCGCTTCGGCGCCGAGGCAGCCCGTGACGATCACGCGGCCGTTCTCGGCGAGCGCCTCGCCGATCGCGTCCAGCGACTCCGCGCGCGCGCTGTCCAGGAACCCGCAGGTGTTGACGACCACCACGTCGGCGCCGGCGTAGTCCGGGGCGGTCTCGTAGCCCTCGGCCCGCAGCTGGCTCAGGATCCGCTCGGAATCGACGAGCGCCTTCGGGCAACCGAGGCTAACGAAACCGATTTTGGGGGCGGTGGTCTTGGGCACGGCGTGCTCGATACGGGGCGAACGGCCCTCGCGGGGCGCATATTCGGCCACGCACGCCCGCAAAACGCAAACGGCAGCTCCCAGAGCTCGCCGGGGCAGGCGCCTGGCCACGGACGCACGCGGGCGGTTTCGGTCCGTCGCTCAGTCGCGCCGCGACAAAATCCACTTCGGAATCACGCCGGCGCGCGACAGCAAGTAGTCGCGCGCGGCGCTCAAACGGTCGAACAGCCGCGCCATGTCGACCCGGACCAGCGCCCCGCGGTGCTTCACGATCTTGCCCGCGACGAACACCGTGTCGACGTTCGAGGTATCGGCACAGATCACGACCGTGGCCACCGGGTCGATGACCGGCGCAACGTTCACCTGGTCCGTGCGGATCAGGACGATGTCGGCCTGCTTGCCCGGCGTCAGCGTGCCGATCTTGTGATCGAGCGCGCAGGCGCGCGCGCCGTCGATCGTGGCGAACTCGAGCACGTCGCGATGCGTCAGCGACGGCGAGAACGCGATGTCCGGCGTGTCGGTGAACGCGAGGATTCGCTCCTGCACGAGCGCGGTGCGCATCTGCGTGAACATGTCGCCCGGCACGCTCGAGACCACGTCGATGGAAAGCGACGGCCGCATGCCGCGCGCGACGAGGCGACCCGTGGGCGGCACGCCGTGCCCCATGAGCATCTCGACGTACGGCGCCACCGAGGTCGTGCCGCCGGTCTTCGCAATCAGGTCGAGCTCCTCGTCGGTCGAATCCGTGCAGTGAATGTACGTGGTGTCGGGGCCCATGAGGCCCAGGTCATTCAGCGTCTTCACATGCTGCACGTGCACGCCCGTGAGACGCATGCCGACGTGGACGCTGATCCTTATGCCGAGATCGCGCGCGAGCAGCCAGTCGTGGCGGGCGACGTCGGGCGTGGTATTGCCGGGCGCGCGCGCCGCAAGCGCGAGCGAGATCAGCTGGTCGTCGGAATTGAAGTACTGCTTGCGGATCCGGCGGATGTCCTCGGGATGCTCGTGCGAGCTGTACGCCCACCAGCTCGCGCCGACGGGCGGCCCGTGCGCGTAGATCGCGCGGATGCCGGCCTCGTTGAGGCCGTGGATTGCGGCGTCCGCGTGCTCCGGCGTGTTGTTCACGTGCGACCAGTCGAGCAGCGTGGTGATCCCGCCGTTCAGCGCCTC
>DASQOL010000030.1:0-83085 GCA_035644475.1 Gammaproteobacteria bacterium
CCCGGGGATGAGCTCGTTCTGCGAGGTGGAATCTACGCGCTCAATACGCGCTTCGCGGTTACTGCCGTCGGAACGTCCGCACAGCCGATCGTCATTCGCGGTAAGGCGGGCGAGACTGCCTTGATCGATATGGCGACGCCGAATCAGAACGTCGTGGAGGTGCAGGGCTCGCGCTACCTGATATTGCGGAATCTGCACTTTCATGGCGGTTCGCACGGCATCCGGCTCATGGAGTCCAACTTCGTCACGATCGAAGACTCGGAAGTCTACGAGACCGGCGACGTCGGAATCTCCGCGAACTCCGGCGGCACTTACGAAGGTCTGATCATACGGCGCAACAATATCCACCACACGCACGGAACCGGCGAGGGAATGTACCTCGGCTGTAACACCAACGCGTGCCGCGTCATCAACAGCGTAATCGAGTCGAATCACGTCCATCACACGAACGGTGCGGACGTCGAGCAAGGCGACGGAATCGAGCTGAAAGAAGGCAGCGCCGGTAACACGATACGCAACAATGTCGTGCACGACACGAACTATCCGGGAATCCTCACCTACAGCACCGTTGGCAACGGGCCGCCGAATATTATCGAGGGCAACGTGATCTGGCGGTCCAACGACTTCGCTATTCAATCGGCTGCCGACTCGATCATTCGCAACAACATCGTGCTCGGCACGATCGGGTTGCAGCCGCATCAATCCGGCAGCCCCGCGAACCAGGAGGTCGTTCATAACACTGTCGTGAGCGACGGCAACGGTATCGAGGTGCGCGGCGTCACCGGCAGCGTGATAATCGCGAACAACGCGGTGTATTCGGAAACGGGTACGGCCATTCGGTTGATCAGCGGCAACCTCAGCCTGGTAACCCTTGCAGGCAACGTCGGGGTCGGCTCGATCTCTGGAGCGAGCTCGGGTTATGCGAACGGCCACGGAATTGCTGCCGATTTCGTCGCGGCCAATTACAACGGAGCTCCACCGATCGACGTGTTTCCGAAAACTGGAAGCGCGCTCATTGGCGCCGCCGCGGCTCAATACGTGACCGCCTTCGACTTCAATGGCAACCCGCGCGACACAGCGGACGTGGGTGCCTACAACTTTCGGGCGGGCGGAAATCCGGGCTGGATGATCGTCGCCGACTTCAAAGCCAGCATCGGCACCACCATTCCAAATCCTCCAACCGCCCTCGTGGCGCGTTAGTCGCCGGCTTCCGGAGATACGTCTCAGCACTCACGTCCACGTTTGCGATAGACTTTCCGTCATCGTGGGCGCAACCTCATTCGCCTGTTTCAGCCATGACGCACGCGAAGTGACAGGCGTCCCGTTCAGTCGAACGAGATCAGCCCGATCCAGCGCAGCGAAGGCCCGGTCGGCGGTATGACGATCGGGAACCTCCTGTTCATCTCATCGCGTTTCTTGTTTCCGGCTGATTCGGGCGGAAAGATCCGGACCGGTCAGATTCTCCGCGGCCTAAAGGGCGGACGCTTCCGAGTCATTCTCCTTTCGCCTGCGCCCCCCGGACCGATCGACACTCATAGCGGCAACCTCGCCGCGATCTGCGACCGGTTCATCTCTTGGGCCACACCGAGGTCTTCGGGCCATGCGGCTCTGCGGGCGATGCGTTTGCTGTCGAGCGTGCCTGTGTCCGTCGCGAGCGATCGCTCCACGAGCGGCAGGCAGACGATCGAAGCCGCAGTTCGCGAGCTCGAGCCCGCGGTCTTGGTCGTTGACTTCCCGCACGCCGCCGAGCTGCTCACCGCACGTGTGGACACCCCGAGTGTCCTTTTCACACACAACGTCGAGTCCGAGATCTTCGCTCGACATGCGTCCGTCGCGCGCGGCCTGCGACGACTGTTATGGGAAAACCAATTCCGAAAGATGTGGCGATTCGAGAAACAAACGCTGGCCCGCTTCGACCGAGTCGTTGCCGTCTCTGCGCGCGACGAAAAGTTCTTTCGCGAGCAGTATGGCGTCCACAGCGTTCGGGTGATCCCTACTGGCGTCGATCTCGACTACTTCGACTATCGTCCTCCGCCTCGAGGCCGCGAGATCGTGTTCACCGGCTCGATGGATTGGATGGCGAATCAAGACGGCATCGCGTTCTTCATGGATGACGTGTGGCCGTTGATAACCGCACGCGTCCCGGAGGCGAAAATGACCGTGGTGGGGCGCGCTCCGCCGTCCGCCCTCGTGCAACGTGCGGCGGCACGCGGCCTCGCATGGTCGTTCACTGGCTTTGTCGATGACGTGCGCGACTACATTCGGCGCGCGAGCGTCTATGTCATCCCACTCCGGGTCGGCGGTGGAACGCGCATCAAGGCCTATGAAGCAATGGCGAGTGGTTGTCCCGTCGTCTCTACGACCATCGGTGTGGAGGGTTTGCCGTTGCTAGCCGGCAAGCACTACCTCCTAGCCGATCAACCGGCAGAGCTGGCCGCACAGATTTGCCAGCTGCTGGATCGCAACGACGAAGCCGTTGCGATAGCAGGCGCGGCCCGAGCCTTGGTCGAGAGTCAGTTCTCGTTCATGGCCGCGGCGCGGGTGTTCGAGGGCATTTGCGTCGAAGCCGTCGAAACGGGGCGGCGGTCGGCGCTTTCGCCCGTTCAGCAGCCCGGAATCACGCGATGAGCAGGCGATTCGTGTAGGCGTCGATGTCGGCGCGCCGCGGAATGGCGACTGGTCGGTACTCGCACTTCAACACCGGCAGGATTGAGTAGGTGACTTGGAAGATCAGTCGCCGCCGGGTTTGCGCGACTCGGCCCTTGTGGATGCCCCAAGTGTCTGCGATGAAGGTCGTGCCTGCAGGGCCCAGGACCCGCTCCACGCTCGACGCTCCGTAACGGGACAGCACTTCCTCGTCCTGATACGGGCTCGACCGTAACCGCCCGGAATGGACGTGCGAGCCGCGAATGTATTCGTGGGGCCCCGCGCCTTCGTCCACGTCCGTCAGGTAGACGAATAGCTTGAGGAACCGCCAGTCGTCGGGGTCACGATGAAACACCTGCACGGTGCAATCGCCCGTCTTCGACGGGAGCGACCAATGCAGACCTACGCCCGAGATCGTAGGCCGACAATCGAGATAGCGCGCGGCGACGTCGAGCACGTCCTTGCGGTTCATGACGTCGACCAGGTGCGGCGCCCTCAGCACGACGTCGAGCGGGTAGGACGCGCGCCGCACGTCGTCGGGAACGGTATCTATCGTGAAGACCTTGCCCTTTGGCGAGACGATCGGCTTCTTCTCGAGGAACTTGTAGACGTCGGCGATCTGCGCAGGCGACAGCATCGGCTCCGCCATCGTGCATCCTTCCGCGCGCAGCGCCGCAACGACGTCAGGCACGCTCATTCCGCCCGCGGGTGTCACGGCCGCGCGCAACGAGCGCATCGGATGTAGGAGGCCGACGGCGCCTGCTGCGAGGCGTGCGACCGTTCGGCGCGCACCTGCTTGCGGCAAAAGGCGCATGCCGTAATAGAACAGCGCCTTGAGGGGGCGAAAACCGGGACCTGGAGTCAATCGCGCGGCAGGAATCATAGGCGCCTTTGGAGTGTTTTCTCCGGAGTCTACGCCCGGCCAATTGGCAAGTCATGTCGCCGACGATCTTCGCTCGCGAGGCAGAGCTGTCCCGCGATCCGTTCGCTGATTATGTCGCTCATGCAACGCGACCGCAGCGATCTGATGTTCGCGATCATTGGATCGGCTTCGCAACGAAATACCATTCCCGGGCTTCCTTCGAGTCTTTGACGAAACGCTCACGCGCCAGAGGGGGTCGATTGGCTAGAAAGTCGTCCAGCAAGTAGATGCCGTAGCCCACGTCGTCGAAGTATCCGAACATTTCCTCGGCGCCATAGCCATAGTACGGGGCCGAGTACGGGCTGTGCTCGAACACGACTAACGGCTTGCAGCGCACGATCGTTTCCTTCGCGCCGCGGAGCACGAGGAGCTCGGCGCCCTCCACGTCGATTTTGATCAGATCGACTTGTGCGGTAAGAAGCTTGTCATCCATGCGTGCCGTTTTCACTTCGATCAGCTGGATCTTGTTGTTCTTCGTGAAGTATCGCTGCTCTTTGATGCCGCTCGTGGCCGGATGCGCGATGTTGTAGTGAAATGTGGTCGTCCCAGCGCGATCGCTCAAGGCATCATCGAATATGGTGACGTTGGCTGAACGCCGGTATTTGCGCCGAAGGAGATCCGCGTTCGCCGGAATCGGCTCGAAGAGATAATGAGTGCCGGTCGGACAGTACCGCAGCAGCAAATCCGAAATGTCGCCGACGTTTGCGCCGACGTCGGCACAGTTCCAATGGCTTTGGGAGTGCGTCCGAATGATCTCCTCGGTCTGCTGATCGTAGCGGCTGGGAGTGTGCCGATTAACCATGTTCCAAACGGCTTTAGCAGGCCGTTCGAGCGGCGACCCTGCCAAGAGCCAACGGATTCTTTCCTTGAGTGCTGCCATGGGCGGATATTAAATCTACGAACGTGATCAGTTCCACGATTCGACGCACACTCCTTCGCGTCGGCTGTCGATGATCTGAACGAGTTCAGAGCGCATCTCACACGGAAAGGCCCGGTTCGTTGGTCGATCCCTGAGTCGTCTGGTTACCGTCGCCGCTCCAAGGTCGTGTTGCCGTGCCCTGCCCATCGACGACGACGTAGCGCAGGTTGGTGATCGCCACCCCTGGAGATCGAGGTGTCAACTGTCGTCGGAAATCTTTACAGTTGTCTTTCATTTCCTGGCATTCGGCGCTGCCTCGCGCCGCCGCCGGATCTCCGGCTAGTCGCCACAACCGGACGGGCCCGATGGTCTAGCTAGGACCGCCGGGCTTTGCGCTGCTTCGCCTATGTCCAGTAGGCTTGGCCTTCCCGAGACCGCCTACGGCAGCCGATGACCATCCGCACTCGCTTCGCCCCGAGCCCCACGGGTTATTTACACATCGGCGGAGTTCGCACGGCTCTATACTCGTGGTTGTTCGCCCGTCACCACGGCGGGCAATTCCTGCTTCGGATCGAGGACACCGATCGGGAGCGCTCGACGCAGCCGGCGATCGACGCGATTTTGCAGGGGATCGCCTGGGTCCATCTCGAGCCGGACGCGCCGCCGATCTACCAAACGCAGCGGTTAGCGCGCTACGCCGAGGTCGCCGATCGGCTGCTCGCGGAGGGCAAGGCGTATCACTGCTTCTGCTCCCGCGAGGAGCTCGACGCGATGCGTGCGGAGGCGGTAGCGGCCGGCCGCAAGCCGCGGTATGACGGACGCTGCCGCGAGGGTGCGCCGCCGCGCCCGGGCGTGTCGCCGGCCGTGCGGTTCAAGAACCCGACATCCGGCGAAGTCGTCGTCGATGATCTCGTGAAGGGCAGGATCGTTTTCGACAACACCGAGCTCGACGATCTCATCATTCGCCGCTCCGACGGCACGCCAATCTACAACTTCGCGGTGGTCGTCGACGACGCGGACATGGGCATCACGCATGTAATCCGCGGGGACGATCACGTCAACAACACGCCGCGGCAGATCAATCTGCTGCGCGCGCTCGGAGTGCAGCCTCCTGCCTACGCGCACTTGCCGATGATCCACGGACCTGACGGCGCGAAGCTGTCGAAACGTCACGGCGCCGTGAACATGCTCGAATACCGCGAACACGGATTTCTTCCCGAGGCGCTGCTCAACTACCTAGCGCGGCTCGGCTGGTCTCACGGGGATCAGGAGATCTTCACGCTCGACGAGATGGTAAAGTTGTTCGATCTGAGCGCCGTGAGCCGATCTGCCGCGAGCTTCGATCCGAAGAAGCTGCTGTGGGTGAACCAACAGCACATGCTCGAGGCGGGCGCGGAGCGGCTCGCGCCGCTGCTGCGCGAGCAGCTCGAGCGACGCCAGCTCGATCCGGCGGGCGGACCACCGCTCGAGCAGGTAGTCATGGCATTGCGCGAGCGGAGTCAGACGCTCGGCGAGATGGCGGAACGCGCGCGCTGTTACTTTGCGGACTACGAGGATTTCGACGCCGCCGCGGCGAAGGCCCATCTCACCGCGGCGTCCCGTCCCGTCTTACTGGACCTTCGCGAGCGCCTCGCCGGCCTCGAGGACTGGACGGAGGCATCCGGACAGGCGGGCGTGGAAGCGACCGCATCGACGCTCGGAATCAAGCTCGGCAAGGTCGCGCAGCCGTTGCGTGTCGCGGTGACCGGGCAGGCGGCCTCTCCGGGGATCGGCACGACGCTCGTGCTCGTCGGCAAGAATCGGACGTTGCAGCGCATCGATCGCGCGATCGCGCACATCGACGCGCGGCCGACAGCGGCGGCCGCCGCCGTGTAATACGCGGGCGCGCAGCAGGGCCGCCCGCTTGCGGCGCAGCCGGGCGATCGTGAGAATGACACGTCCGCGCCCAGGGGGGAGGGGATGCCCACATTCCGAGAGCTTCGGCTCCAACTGCTGATCGTCGGTTTTTCGGTCGCGAGCATCTCGGCAGCCGAAATCGGGCTGCGCCTTGTATTCCCCGATAAGATTCCGCCAACGGTCGACTACGAATTCCTCGTACCCGATGCGACGCTGAGTTATCGGATCGCACCCTCGACCGCGGGGACCTTCCTACGTGACGACGAGAACGGAACTCGTATCCACTGGACCAACAACCGTTTGGGCTATCGCGGGGATGAGTTGCTCGTCGACGGCACGCCGCGCGTCGTCGTTCTTGGCGATTCCAACGTCCAAGCGGTGTTCTCGGCTCTCGAGGACACGTTTCCCGAGCAACTAGAGAAGAATCTGATCGCCGAGCTCGGCAGTAGTGTCGAAGTCGTCAACGCGGGCGTCGTGGGTTACGGGCCGGACCACTATCTGCTACGGATGATGCTCGACTTGGAGTCGCTGCATCCGGACGCGCTCGTGATCAACGTGTTCGCCGACAACGATCTCGGCGACGTGCTACGTCACCGCCTTTTCGATCTGCGCGACGGGGAGCTAGTCCCACGCAAGGATCGTTTCATTCTGACGCCGTGGTCCTTCCCGCAGCGGGTTCAGCGTTTCGCGGGAACACGCTTGCTGACCAAGGTGGCAAACAAAATTATCGCGCCCTTACTGCCCCGGCCCGACGGCGAGCCGCGAACGGATGGGCGCACCGATCGCATCGGCGCGCTAGAGGAACTCACGGCGCTGGAATCTCGCAACTATGGCACTCCGGGCTCCGAGATCCTGCTCGTCGACCATTACGATATCGATGTCGCCGTGAACCCGAATGGCGAATCGGCCCGTTTAAAGGTACAGCTGATGCGAGCCCTGGCCGCCGAGATTACGAAACGCGCAGCGCGTGCGGGAACACCCTTGCTAGTCGTCGTCGAGCCGTCGCGTGTCGATCTCACGATGGCCGACTCGGTGAACTACGCGGCGCTGACCGAGCGATATCCGGAATACGACCGGCGCCGTCTCAGCAGCACGATAGCCACGATTTTCGCCGAGCAGGGGGCTGACGTCGTGAATCTCTATGACGTCTTCTTGGCCAACGATGCCGACACTCTCTACTTCGCGGGCGCCGACAGTCATTGGAACGATCACGGCCAGCAGGTGGCAGCGCGCGCTGTGGCACCGCGCGTCGCGGAATTCCTACGGCAGAAGCACCGGCACTAACGGTGCGTAACGGCGGCACGCGGACAGACCGCGTAGCCCGGCCATGGGCCCCCGGCTGGGTTCGTGCCGATTGCTTGATCCGCAATACGCGATGCCGCCGCAGCAGATCTCAGTTCGCGTTCAGTGCCGTAGGCGGGATCGGGGTAGCGGGAGGTCTGTAGCCGCCTTTGAGCGATGCGGCGATGCTCCAACCCGGATTGCCGCCGGCCTGGAACTTGTACGCGCCGACGTCGCGCGCTCCGTTGCGCGGCGTTCCGAATCACGATCGGCTGGTCAGCCGTGCCGAACGCCGTGGTCAGGAACCGAGAGTCGAAGGAATAGGTGCCCCCGCGCGGCACGAGCTCATCGCCCGGCCGGAGCGCTGCGATCGCGGCACGCACATCGGCGCCCGGGCCGATCTCGACGGTGGTTCGCCCCGGCGAATGGCGGCAAACCGAGCAACCAACGCCGCGGCGGCTCGCCGTGGGGCTCGCGGCAACATTCCGGAATCGGCTGGTGGCGTGCGTCGCCGGGTGAGTCAGTCAGTCGCTCAACGAGCTCCGCACACTCCGCAACTCGTCGGCATACTCCTCCATCACTCCGAGCGCCCGATCCCCGGCCGCGACGCCGAGCCGCCGCAGGGCAGGGTAGTGCGTCGTGTCTTGCCGATTGCTCGACAGCAACTTCGCCGCAATCAACACGTCCGTAAGCGTCACGTCCCCATCGAGCTCGAGCTCGAGCTCATCCTGATGCTCCACCGCGCTCTGCAGCGCCTCGGGCAGTCCCCAACTCTCGAGGATCGCCTTGCCGATCGAAGCGTGCCAACTATTCACCACCTCGCGGAACTCGGCTTCTGAAAGCTCCTCAGCCTCCTTCGACCGCATGATGATGTACAGCCGCCCGAGCACGTGCAGCAACCCGGTGAGCAGCGCCTGATCGGGATTCAGCCGCGTGCAGCGCTTCGCGATTACGAAGCACGCGGACGCGATCTCGAGGCTCTCCTTCCAGGCGTTCTCGAGCTCCTTCTGCGCCGCCGGCGTATAGGTGTCCTTGCGCCGCAGTTGCCGCATGGCGAACGCGACCGCGACGCTGCGAACCATGTTGAAGCCCATGCGGCTCACGGCCTTGCGCAGATCGGTGACGTCCTGATCCATGCGCCGGAATTCGGCCGAGTTCGCGATCTTGAGCAGCCGCGCCGCGAGCGCGGGCTCCGAGCTCAGGATCCTCACGATGTCGTCGGTGTTCGTGTCCGGCGATTGCAACGCCCGCTGGATGCGCAGCACGGCTTCGGGAAAGCCCGGCAGCTCCATGTGCTGGTCGCGCAAGTCCTGCGCGAGACGCTCGACGAAGCCAAACCCGACGGCGTTGGCCGAAGTTGACATAACGGTCCTCTCCAAAAGCGGCGATCGCTTTGCCAATATCGGCTCGAATTGGAATACCTTAATCAGGGATGCCCGCATTGGACCATTTGCCGCCGCTGCAGGGGCTCGTGCTGGCCGGAGGCCGGAGCAGCCGCATGGGCCGCGACAAGGCCGCGCTCGACTTCCACGGCGAGCCGCAGGTGCACTGGGCCTACCGGTTGCTCGGCCCGCATTGCTAGGGCGTCTGCGTCTCGGTGCGCGCGGACCAGCGTGCGGAGCCGGTCTTCGCGGGGCTCGCCCTCGTCAGCGACGACGGCGCCGCGGAGGGGCCGGCGGCCGGCCTGCTGGCCGCCCGGCGGTTCGCGCCCGGCTCCGCCTGGCTCGCGCTCGCGACCGACATGCCTCTGGTCGACCCCGCGACCCTCGCCGCCTTGGTCGCGGGCCGCGACCCGCAGGCGGTCGCGACGGCCTTCCTGCACGCCGACGGCACGCCGGAGCCGCTCTGCACGATCTGGGAGCCGCGGGCCCGGCAATTGCTCGAGCGGGCGGCGGCGACCGGGTCCGCGTCGCTGCGGCGTCTCCTGGGCGGCGCCAGGCTGTTGGCCGCCCCCGATCCCGCGCGCCTCGCGAGCGTGAACTCCCCGGCCGAGGAGGCGGCGGCCCGCGGGCGGCTCCGGTCGCAGGACGGTTGATGTAAATTAGGGGTTCTCCCTTGGCTCGCAACTGTGCGAACATGAGAGCTGAACGCAGTACCTGCTCATGCAAAAACATAAGGTTACGCAGCTCTCGAACGTAACCGTTGAACGCGCGCGGCGCTGCACCCGCGGCCGATCAATCACAACAACTCAAGAGAGCCAGACATGGTGGCGGAGTACCAAGATCGAACCGTGATGCGCGCGGTCGACGCGCCGAAGCCTCCGGCGCCCGCGAAGGTTCGCGACATCCTCGAGTACCGCACAGGGCTCGACGATACGCTGCCGCCGACTCCGCTGCGGGACCTGCTGTCGGCGAGTGGCGCGAACGTCTTCGTGTTGTCCGTCGACGCGGAGCTGCAAGAGACCGTGCAGCGCGCCGGCGGCGATCAATATCCCGTCTACACGGTCGCCGACTGGGGCGAGCTGCGCGCGGCGATCGAAGGAGGGCGCTGCGGCATCGCCGTGCTCGACGCCGCATTGCTCGGCCAGGCGCTTGCGCGGCGCATCGCGGAGCTCGAGCGATTCGAGGATCGGCTCGTCACGCTCGTCGCCGCGGATCGCACCGACGCGCAGAACCTGATCGGCTTCTTGTCGGATCGCAAGATTCATCGGCTGCTGATCAAGCCTCCGGCGCTCGGTATCACGCGGTTGCTGCTCGAATCGGCGGTGAGCCGCTGCATCCAGCTGCGCGAGCGCGCCGAGTCGCCCGGTTCCGTTACCACGCAGAGGACCGAGGTCCGGCCGCGCGCGGCCGCCGCGATTCGCTCGGGCGCGTCTCGGCTGCCCTCCTGGTTGCTGGCGACCGCATTGGTCTCGCTCATGATCGGCGCGGTGCTCGTCGCGAGCTTCAAGCCCCTATGGCCGAGCAGTCCGAGCGGACAGCGCAGCGACGCCACTGACGTTCGGGGGGCCGTCGCGCCCGTCGGTGCGGCCGTCGAGACGGCCCCTGCGGCCGATCGCTTCGCCGACCTGCTCGCGCGCGCCGACCGCGCTTTCAGCGAAGGCCGCTTGACCGAGCCGTCCGGAGACAACGCGCTCGACTACTACCTCACCGTTCTCGCCGTCGATCCGTCGCACTCCCTCGCGCGCGAACGCCTCACGATGGTTCTCGATGCCCTGTTCGCACAGGCGGAAGCGGGGCTGCTCGACAACTCGCTCGAAGTCGTCGCCGCGGCGCTCGCGGCCGTGCGTCGCGCGGACCCGCAGAGCGGCCGACTCGCGTTCCTCGACGCCCAGCTCGAGCGCGCGCGCGCGGCGAACAAGGCGTCGGCAGCGCTGCGCGCATCGACCGCGTCGGCGCCGGCGGCGGAGCCCGCCGCCCCGCCGGCCGAAGCCGCCGTCCGGCGTCCGCAGCAGGGAGAGCTCGACAGCCTGCTGACGATTGCCGCCGCCCGCATGCAACGGGGCCAGCTCGTCGAACCCGCAGGCGACAGCGCGCGCGACTACATCGCGCGCGCCGCGCAGTTGAGCCCCTCCGACGCGGGCGTCGCGCGCGCACGCGCGGACCTGTTGTCGGCGCTCGTGACCTCCGCTGGCGCGGTGCTCAAGGCGGGCAACGTGGACGCTTCCGCGGCGCTGCTCGACGAAGCGCGCAAGCTCGGCGCCAAATCGGACTCGCTGGCGCTCGTGGACGGCGAAGTGGTCGCGACGCGCGCGGCGCGGGCCGAGCAGCGGCGCGCGGCGATGCTCGCGACGGCGCGTGAGCGGCTCGCGAGCGGCGCGCTGATCACGCCTGCCGGCGGAAGTGCGCTCGATCAACTGCTCGCGCTGGAGGCAGACTCGCCCGATTCCGCCGAAGCGCGTCCTGTGTGGGCGGAGCTCATGCAGGCGATCACCTCGAACGCGACCGCGGCACTTGCCCGCGGCGATTCGGCGGGCGCCGACGGGTGGATCGCGGCGCTTGCCCGCTCCGGGCGCGACACCGCCAACGCCGACGCGCTGCGCCGCCAACTCGACACGATGCGCTTGCGGCAGCAATACCTCGCGAACTGGTCGCCGTCGAGCGAGCTCAGCCTGTTGAGCTACGCGAGGCCCGTCTATCCGCGCGAGGCGCAGATCGACGGCGTCGAAGGTTGGGTGGACCTCGAGTTCATCGTCGACCTCAACGGCAGGCCGCGCGAGCTCCGCGCGGTGGAGAGCCAGCCGAACGGGCATTTCGAGCGCGCCGCGCTCGCCGCCGTGGCCCAGTACCAGTACGAGCCGTTCGTCCGGGGCGGCGAGGTTTTCGAGCGCCGAGTGCGGCTACGCATTCGCTTTACGCTCCAGTAGCCGCCAGGCCTCCGTCGCGTCATGGCGCCCGGGGCCGGGCGTCGCGACCCTCGGCCGCCCGGCCGGCGCCAAGGCCTGCCGCGCGAGCCTGGAAATGTGCTGTAACCCCCGGAAAGCGCAAAGCTTTGCGCGGCCCTTGGCGGATGCCTCCGGCACGGTTATCCTGCGAAAGAACAAGAACACCAGCCTACCCACCAGTTGGTCTTTGAGGGCGCGCTGTCAGGCTCGGAGCTGATGGAAGCCATGGGTAGTCCCGTCTGTCGGCGGCGGTTTCTTTAAGCGCTGGCTGTGGCAGCGTCGCCCTCTCCCCTGGGTCTGACCCCATTTCGCGTGACCCCCCGCGGCCTTGCGCGGCGGGTCGTGCGAAATGGGGTCAGACCCCAATTGCGCGGGGGTGCCTGACCCCGGTTGCACCGCGCTCACCCGCTCCTCACACTTCGTCTCTTGCGAAGCGCGCGTCTGTCGCTAGTCTTTCGCGTTCCAACGGAAGGATCCCGCGTTGACCACGAAAGTACCGCTGCTCGATCTCAAGGGCCAATACGCGCCGCTGCGCGCCGAAATCGAACAGGCGATTCGCGAAGTCTGCGACAGCCAGCGCTTCGTGCTCGGCCCCCGAGTGACGGAGCTCGAAAAACGGATCGCGGCCTACTCGCAAGCGACGCACGGTATCGGCATGTCGTCCGGAACCGACGCACTGCTCGTCGCGCTAATGGCGCTCGACGTCGGACCCGGCGACGAGGTGGTCACGACGCCGTTCACGTTCTTCGCGACCGCGGGCGTCGTCGCGCGCCTCGGGGCGCGGCCGCTCTTCTGCGACATCGATCCGCTGACCTTCAATCTGTCGCCTGAGGCCGTCGCCGCCACGCTCGCCACGCAGTGCGAGCAGGTGGGAGATCGACTCGTCAATCGCCGTACGGGCGGCGTCGTCAAGGCACTGATTCCTGTCCACTTGTACGGTCAGATGGCCGACATGGATGCGTTGATGGCGATTGCCCGCCGGCATCGCCTCGCGGTCGTAGAGGACGCGGCGCAAGCGATTGGGGCGGCGCTCGCGGACGGCCGGTGCGCGGGCAGCATCGGCGACGTCGGCTGTTTGTCGTTCTTCCCCACCAAGAATCTCGGGGCGTTCGGGGACGCGGGGATGTGCGTCACGCGCAGCCACGGGTTGGACGAACGGATGCGGATACTGCGCGTGCACGGGGGCGAGCCGAAGTACTTTCACGGCGTCATCGGCGGCAACTTCCGCCTGGACGAGATCCAGGCGGCGGTGCTGCTGATCAAGCTCGAGCACCTCGACGCTTGGACGGCGGCGCGGCAAGCCAACGCGGCGCACTATGACGCGTTGTTCGCCGAAGCTGGTCTCACGGAGCAGGTCGCGTTGCCGTACCGCAAACCGGGCGAGCGCCACATCTTCAACCAATACGTCATTCGCGTCGCGCATCGCGACGAGCTGCGGGCGGATCTCGAGGCTCGGGGTGTGGGAACCGAGGTCTACTATCCGCTGCCGCTGCACGAGCAGCAGTGCTTTGCGTACCTCGGCCACGCGCCGAGTGACTTCCCACACGCGCACGGGGCGGCCGCGGAGGTTCTTGCGCTGCCGATATATCCCGAGCTCGAGATCGAGCAACGCGAGCACGTGGTCCGGGAGATCGCGGCGTTCTTCGGCGTCTAGGCATGTATTCGCGCGCGGAAGCGGCGGACCACGGCAAAACCCCCAGCGACACTCGGGTTTTGCCGCCCCGTCGGCCGGACTGTGACGCGCACAATTTCGTTTCCGAAGCACTTGTGGCAGCATCGGCCGGTGACTGAGACAAGGCGCAAGTTGCTGATCGTCGAGGACGATCCCGGCATCCAGAGTCAGCTCCGCTGGTGCTTCGAGGACTACGACGTCCTCGCGGCCACCGATCGGGCGGCCGCGATCGCCGAGCTGCGGCGGCACGAGCCGGCCGTCGTCTTGCAGGACTTGGGGCTGCCTCCGGACGAAGACGGCGTCGAGGAAGGGTTCGCCACGTTGCGCGAGATTCTCACCCTCGCGCCGATCACCAAGGTCGTCGTCATCACGGGCCATGGCGATCAGAACAACGCCGTCAAGGCTGTCGGTCTCGGCGCCTACGACTTCTATCAGAAGCCGGTCGACGTCGACACGCTACAGATGATCGTGCAGCGCGCCTACCGCATTCACGGGCTCGAGGAGGAGAACCGCCGGCTGCACGCGGCGCTCGGCGTCTCGCCGCTCGACGGCGTGATCGCGGCGAGCGAGTCGATGCTGAAGGTCTGCCGCACGATCGAGAAGGTGGCTCCGACGAGTGCGTCGACGCTGCTGCTCGGCGAGAGCGGCACCGGCAAGGAGCTCCTCGCGCGCGCGATTCACACGTTGAGCACGCGCGTCAACAAGCCGTTCGTCGCGATCAATTGCGCCGCGATCCCCGAGAACCTGCTCGAATCGGAGCTGTTCGGTTTCGAGAAGGGCGCATTCACCGGCGCCGTCAAGCAGACTCCGGGCAAGATCGAGGTCGCCGACGGCGGCACGCTGTTCCTCGACGAGATCGGCGACATGCCGTTGGCGCTGCAGGCGAAGCTGCTGCGCTTCCTCCAAGAGCGGACGTTCGAGCGCATCGGCGGTCGCTCGGAGATCGCGGTCGACGTGCGCGTCGTCTGCGCGACCAACAAGAACCTGAAGCAGGGGATGGCCAACAGCACGTTCCGCGACGACCTCTACTACCGGATCGCCGAGATCACGATCGAGATCCCGCCGTTGCGCGATCGCGAGGGCGGGCGCCTCTTGCTGGCGCAGCACTTGCTCACCAAGTTTGCCAAGCAGCACGGCCGTGCGATCAAGGGGTTTACCGACGAGGGCCACGACGCGATCGAAGCGTACGCGTGGCCGGGCAACGTTCGCGAGATGGAGAACAAGATCAAAGCCGCGGTCATCATGGCCGAAGGCAAGTTCGTGACGCCCGTCGACCTGGGCCTCGCGGTCGTGGTTACGCCGCCGAGCCTGAATCTGCGCGTCGTCCGCCAGAGCGCAGAGACCTACGCCATCAAGCAAGCGCTGGTGAGGGCGAGCGGCAACATCTCGCGCACGGCGGAGCTGCTCGGCGTCACGCGCCCCACGCTCTACGACCTCATGGCGAAGTACGGCATCCGCGAGAACGGCGAAGCCGCCGCGCCTGCGGAAACGCCGGTCAGCACCCCGAAGAACACCCTCGCGTCCTGACCCCGAAAAATAGGGACATGTTGCCTTTTTCGGCGAAGCCCTCGGACAACCGATGGCGGGTCGCCGAAAAATGCAACATGTCCCTATTTTCTTACCGGCTGTCTTTGAACTGCTCGGGGTTGAGCTGGTGGCGGCCGAGCAGCTTGTAGAAGTCGGTGCGGTTGCGCTTCGCGAGACGCGCCGCCTGACTTACGTTGCCGCCGGTAATCTGCAACAGCTGCGAGAGGTAGTTGCGCGTGAATTCGTCGCGCGCTTCCGAGAACGACGGCAGCGCGTTGGCTTGCTCGCCGAGCGCGCTTCGCACCTGCTCCGTCGAGATCACGCGCGTCGGGGATAACGCGACGTTCTGGCGTACCACGTTGTAGAGCTGACGGATGTTGCCGGGCCAGTGGCTCGCCACCAGGAGCTCGACGGCCTCGGGCGCGTACACCTTGCGCTCCTGACCCGACTCCGCCGAGATCTGTACGAGGAAGTGGTCGACGAGCAGCGGAACGTCCTCGCGCCGCTCGCGCAGTGCAGGCAGCTGGATGTTGACGACGTTCAAGCGATAGTAGAGGTCCTCGCGGAACGCGCCCTTGATCATGAGGTCTTTCAAGTCCTGGTGCGTTGCCGAGATCACGCGCGTGTTGACCTTGACGGCGTCGGTGCTGCCGACGGGCCGAACCTGCTCCTCTTGCAGCACGCGCAAGAGCTTCACCTGCAGGCGCATCGGCATGTCGCCGATCTCGTCGAGCAGCAGCGTGCCGCCGTGGGCCGCCTGGAACAAACCCTTGTGGGTGCGGTGCGCGCCGGTGAACGCGCCTTTCTCGTGACCGAAGAGCTCCGACTCGAGCAGATTCTCGGCCATCGCGCTGCAGTTGATCGCTACGAACGCGTTGTCCTTGCGCGTGCTCGCGCGATGGATCGCGCGCGCCATGAGCTCCTTGCCCGTGCCGGACTCGCCCGTGATCAGCACGCGCGTGTCGCCGCTTGCCACCATGCGCGCCTGCTGTAGACACGCCTCCATAGCGGGGCTGCGCGTGATGATCTCGGCGCTCCACTCGTCCTCGCTCTTCGGGAGGCCCGAGACCTTCATGGCCTTCTCGACGTACTCGAGCAGCTGCTGCTTGTCGACGGGCTTCGTGAGAAAGCCGAACGCGCCGCTTTGCGTCGCCTCGACGGCGTCGGGGATCGTGCCGTGCGCCGTCAACAGCAACACGCAGAGCCCGGGTCGCTGCCGTTGGATCTCCTTGAGGAGCGCGATGCCGTCCATGTTCTCCATGCGGAGGTCGCTGATCACGAGATCCGGTCGAAACCGGGACAGCGCCGCGAGCGCCTCCGCTGCGCTCTCGACCGCCTCGACGTCGTAGTGCTCGGCACGCAGCCGGATGCTCAAGAGTCTGAGCAGTCCCGGGTCGTCATCGACTAAGAGGATCCTTCCTCGCGGCAGATCGTGGCCCGCCGGCCTATTTTGGATTTGCACCATTTTCCCTTTCTCGAATTGAACGCTCGATATTGGTGATGGCATCCAGCTTGGCGCGCGCTTCGTCGAGCTCGATCTGGAGCTGCTTGTTTTCCTCGAGCGCGGCCTGCAGCCGTTGCGCGCTTTGGTCGTTGCGTGCGGCGGTGGCCGCCACGGCCGCGCGCTGCAGGCGTTGCGCTTCCGCGTCCAGGATCAACCTTTGCTCTACTTCTTTCAAGTGAACCTGCGCGAGGATGCGCTCCTCCGGCAGCAGGGCGTCGCGGTCCGCGAGGAGCTCGCCGAGCAGCCGCTGTGCTTCGCGCGGGTTCGCCGACGGGTGTCCGGGCGTCGCGAGCGCGAGCGCGAGGTTCAGGCGGTTCGTCGTCGTCGGCGACGCTTCCACCGCGTCCTCGGCGGCGCGAAACGCATCCGCTTGCGCGACCGCGTCGCCCTCGACGAGCGCGCGGAGCGTCTCGAGATAGACCGCGAGGGTATCGGCATTCGGCGACCGGGCCGGACCGTTACCCGCCGTCTCCGCTGTCCGCGGCTCGGGGCCCCGATTGCCGAAGAGCCCGCCCGTGGAGCTGCAAGCCCCGAGTAAGAGCGTGACCACGAGCGACGCCGTGAGCTTAGCCATTCACCACCGCAAGTGCGCGCTTGTCGGCGGCCCGACGCAGCGGCAGACGTACCTGGAAATGTGCGCCGGAGTACTCGCTGTCCTGCACGATGCACACCGAGCCGCCGTGCGCCAGCACGCACTCCGCGACCACCGAGAGCCCGATGCCGGTGCCGCCGACGGGGCCTCCCTGCGGGCGCCGGCCCTGGTAGAAGGCCTCGAAGATCCGCTCGCCGTCGTCGGGATGCACTCCCGGGCCGGTGTCGGCGACGTCGATCACGAGGTCGGTATCGTCCATCCCCGCGTTGATGTGGATCGCGCCATCGTTCGGCGTGAACTTGATCGCGTTCGACAGCAGGTTCTCGAGCACGAGCTTGAGCTTGCCCTCGTCGGCACGCACGGTGATCGGGCTCACGTTGAGCCTGAGCTTGATCTTCCTGTTCGAGATCACGAGCCTATGCTGGCTCAGCACGCCGAACACCATCGGCTTGAGCTCGAACTCCGCGAGCTCGAGCTGCGCGGTCTGAGTCTGCCAAGCGCTGAACATCAGCAAGTTCTCGATGAGCTTTTGGAGCTTGACGCCGTTGTCGCGGAGAATTCCCGTGACTTCCTGCTGCTCCCGATCGAGCTGACCCACGGACCCGTCGAGCAGCAGCTCCGTGCCTTCGCGAATGTTGGCGAGCGGCGTCTTGAGCTCGTGCGACATGTGCCGAAGGAACTTGTTCTTCTCGTCGGTCGATTCCTTGAGGCGATGCCGCAGCCATTCGAGCTGCCGGCCGAGAGTCTCGATGTCGTTCGGGCCGCTGACGGTGATCGGCCGGCTGAAATCGCCTTCGCCGAGCTCGCGGATCGCGCGGTCGACCTGGCGCATCGGGCGGCCGACGAGCAGCAGGAACAGCACCACGAGCACCAGCGTGCCGGGGATCAGCGCCGCGGACTGCCAGGCGATCGCCTGCTGCGCGGAACGCGTCTTTTCCTGAAGCCTGTTCAGGCGCTCGTTGACCTCGAGGCGCATGCCGAGGGCGACGTCGCGCGCGGTCGAGTTGAGCATGCTGAAATCGTTGACGATCGCGTCGAGCGCTGCTTGCGTCGGCGGACCGTTGCGCAGCTCGCGGTGCAGGTGTCGCGACTGCCCAACGAGCTTCTGCAGCTGATCCCCGATCGTGCCGTTGGACGGCAGCGCGGAGAGCAGCGCGACGCTCTGCTCGAACGCGGCCTGATCGGCGTCGTAGAAATTGAGCCGGTCCGACGCCGACGCGACGTTGTCCTTCAGCTCGACGTAGGTGCGCGCGTTGCGCTCCATCGTGTTCAGGAGGCTCGAGATCTTTTGGTTCTCGAGGGTCGTGGTCGAGCTGTCGGAGAGCACGGCTTCGCTCTCGGCTGCGAGCTGCCCGAGCTTGAACCACGCGTTGCCGATCGCCACCAAGAGGGGCAGCGTGACGAACCCGAGGCCGAGCAGCACCAAGCCCAGCAGGGTTCGGGGTCGCCAGAATTTCACGGGGCCAGTCCCATGCCGTTACGAGCTCCAGTGCCCCGCCGCGAGCTTGCGTTCCCACGCGAGCGACGTCGACACGATCTTGGCGAGGTCGTCGTGGCGAGGTTGCCAGCCGAGGGTGTGGCGGATTCTGGAGGCGCGCGCGACCAGTGACGGCGGATCGCCGGCGCGACGCGGCGCTTCCCGTTTCGAGATCGGGTGTCCCGCGACCGTTTCGACCATGCTTATGAGCTCGCGAACGCTATAGCCGCGGCCGTAGCCGCAGTTCAATGTCGTGGATTCGCCGCCCCGGCGCAAGTAGCCCAAGGCCTTGAGGTGCGCGTCCGCGAGATCTTCGACGTGGATGTAGTCGCGGACACCGGTGCCATCCGGCGTGGAGTAGTCGGTGCCGAAGATCGCGACGTGGTCGCGCTTGCCGACCGCCACCTCGCAAGCGACCTTGGTCAGCAGCGTAGCCTTCGGAGTGGCCTGGCCGATGCGTCCCATGGGATCGGAGCCGGCCACGTTGAAATAGCGGAGCGCGACGTAGGTCAGCGGATTGACGGCGGCGACGTCGCGCAGCATCCATTCGGTCATGAGCTTCGAGAGCCCGTAGGGGTTGATCGGCATCGTCGGGGTGTCTTCCGAGGCTTCGCCGTCGGCCGGGATGCCGTACACCGCGGCCGTCGACGAGAACACGACGTGCCGGACGCCCGCCTTGAGCGCTTGCTCGAGCAGCGTGCGGCTCGCGCAGGTGTTGTTGCGGTAGTACTTGAGCGGATCGGCCACCGATTCCGGCACGACGGTATGCGCGGCGAAGTGCATGACGGTGTCGATCTCGTAGCGGCCGAATAGCTTCTCGAGCGCCTTCGCGTCGCCGGTGTTGCCCACCACGAGCTCGCCATGCAGCACCGCCTGCTTGAAGCCCGTGGACAAGTCATCGAGCACCACGACGGCCTCGCCCGCCTCGCCGAGTTGGCGCACGACGTGCGAGCCGATGTAGCCCGCCCCACCGGTGACCAGAATTGTCTTGTCGCTCATATGTTTAACGAAGTGACATAATCAATCGAAGAGTGTAGCAGGTCCGCCCGGCCGTACCGGGATACCGGTCGCAGTTTGCATCCCGCGGATCGCCCCGGTCCCAAGGCGCGCGATGCGCGGGCGGTCTTCGTTGCGTCGCGTGACGCATACACGTCTGCCCGAGCGCAGCCGAAGGTACGATCCGAGCGTTATGGGCCAGCCACCGCCGCACGGCGGCTCGCCGCTTTCTGTGTCGGACAGGGGAATAGTCGCGTGGACAGGCTCGGTACGAGAGTTGCCGCTGCGCAGCTCGCGTTGGTGATCCTCTTCGCCGCCGGTTGCGGCGGCGGCGGGGACGGCGACGGCGGGTCGGGCGGCTCGTTTGCCGGCGCGCCGCCGCCTCCGCCCCCGCCGAGCTCAGGCGGCAACGTGACCATCAGCGGCAAGGTGACCTTCGATCTCGTCCCGAGCATCGCCGGTTTCGGTCTCGACTACGGGCACGCAACCCCCAAGCCGGCGCGGGGCGTTTCGGTCGAGCTCCGCAGCGGCGCGGGCGTGCTCCAGACCACGGTGACGGACGCCTCGGGCGGTTACTCGTTCAGCGTGGCTCAAGGCCTCGGCGTGTCGATCCGGGTGCGTGCGGAGATGGTGCGCAGCGGCACGCCCGGGTGGGATTTCCGCGTCGTCGACAACACCAGCGGCGATGCGCTCTACGTGCTCGCCGGCGCGCAGTTCAATACGGGCACGGCGGACGTCACCCGCGATCTGAACGCTCCCTCGGGTTGGGACGGCGCGAGCTACACGAGCGCGCGCTCCGCGGCGCCGTTCGCCGTCCTCGACGTCGTCTACGATTCCGTTCAGCTCGTGCTGAGCGCGCAGCCGAGCATCAGCTTTCCCGCGCTGCGTCTCTATTGGAGCCCGAGCAACAAGCCGACGGTCGGCGCAAGCGGGGCGCCCGATCCCGCGACGGGCGAGATCGGCTCGAGCTTCTTCACGACCGGCTCGCAGACCGCCGTCGGCATTTTTCTGCTCGGCGCGGCGGATGACGACACCGACGAGTACGACCGTCACGTGATCGCGCACGAGTGGGGCCACTACCTCGAGACGATGTTCTCGCGGTCCGACAGCATCGGCGGCCCGCACGCGCTCGGCGACCAGCTCGACATGCGCACGGCTTTCGGCGAAGGCTGGGGCAACGCGTTCTCCGGGATGGCGACGGCCGACAGCATCTACTCCGACTCCGGCGGCGCCGGTCAACGGCATGGGTTCTCGTTCGACATCGAGGGTCCGGCGTTTCCCGGTCGCGTGAACCCGGCGCCCGGTTGGTACAGCGAGGAGTCGGTTCAGGAGCTGCTCTACGACTTGTTCGACGCGCACATAGACGCGGGCGGCGACCACACCGCGGTCGACGACGTGGCGCTCGGCTTCGGCCCCGTCTTCGCCGTGCTCACCGACCGGCAACGCACGAACGTCGCGCTGACCTCGGTGTTCCCGTTCCTGAACGGGCTGCGCTCCGATCGGCCGGCTGAAGCCGCTTCGATCGACGCGCTCGCCGCCGCGCAGAGCATCGCGAAGGCGAGCGACGATTACGGCAGTGCCGAGACGAGCTTCGGCCACCCCGAAACCGGGGACTTCCACAAGGTGTACTCGCAGCTCACGGTCGGCGGGCCCGCCGTCAACGTTTGCAGCCTCGACTCGTTCAAGAGCAACGTCACTGGCTCGACCAACAAGCTCGCCTCGCGCCGGTTCCTCAAGGTGGACGTGCAGAACGCGGGGCCGCACACGTTCACGGCGCGCGCCGTTGCGCCGATCGGCGGCGCCGCGGATCCGGACATGGTGCTGCATCGCGCTGGAGTGGTGGCGATGTCGGACAGCGCGCCGACGGCGCAATGCACCTCCGCCACTCCGGCGCAGTGCAGCGAGGCCTTCACGCAGACGCTGTCCGCGGGCGCTTACGTCCTGGAGGTCTACGAATGGACGAACACGAACTCCGCGGACGATCCGAGCCCGCCGCTCGGCCGCACGTGCTTCGACGTGACGGTGGCGTCGCCATGACGCGCCGCGCTACACGGCTCGCGGCGGCGATGCTCGCGTGCGTCTGCGCTGCGGCCAGCGGCGCGCCGCGCCCGCAGGCTAGCCCGCCGACGAGATCGCCCGGCAAGCCCACGGCGCCGATCACGATCGAGTTCGCGCTGGCGGCAGAGCCCGCGGTCGGCGCCGTGCTCGAGGTCTCGATCGAGGTTCGCGCCTCGGCCGAGGTCCGCGACCTCGCGCTCGACGTTCGGGCGGCGGACCCGGAGGCGCTGCTCGTCGCCGCGCAAGCGCCGGTGGCGGGGAAGCCGGGCGCCTGGACCGTGACTGTCGTGCCGCTCGCCGACGCGACGTCGTATCTGAGCGTCACGGCGCAGGGAACGATCGGGGACGCGACGCAGACGCGCTCCGTCGCCATCCCGCTGCGGGTCCCCGCCGCGAAGCCGACGGCGCAGGCGGCGCGTGCGCCCGCCGCCGCGGGGGAGGGCGAGGGAGTGGTTCTTCTGCCCGCGGTCGAGACCGTTCGGCCGGCACCCAAGTAATCCGACTCACCAGGGAACGGTCGGCAAGTCATGGCGAAGGATCGCTTTCGAAGCAACATCGCGGCGGCGCTGGCCGGTCCTTCGGCGCGCGATAGCTTGCTCGAGGTGCTCGCCGGCTACGACGGCGCTCCGGAGTCCCTGAGCCCGGCGGGTCCGTCGCTTCACGCGATCCTCGACAACGTCAAGGATCCGATCGTCACCGTCGGCGCCGACGGCCGCGTGCTCGGCGCCAATACCGCCGCCGGCCGCCTGTTCGCGACGACGCCTGCCGAGCTCGTCGGCGGCGACGTCGCGGCGCTCATTCCGCAGCTCGTGCCGGCCCGCCCGGCGCTCGAGGCGCTCGCCGAATCCGTGGCCGACACCTTCGTGGACGTCGCGCCCGCGCTAGTCGAAGCGCGCCGCGCCGGCGGCCAGCGCTTCACGGCCGAGGTGTCCGTCAGCAAGGCGCAAGGCGGTGCCGACGGTCAGTGCTTCGTGATCTGCATGCGCGACGTGACCGAGCGTCTGCAAGACGAGCAGGCGCTGCGCGAGAGCGAGGCGCGCTATCGCGCGCTCGTCGAGAACTCCCCCGAGGCGATCGTGGTGCTCGACGTGGACCAAGACCGCTTCGTGGACGCGAACGAGAACGCGGCGAGGCTCTTCAAGCTCACCCGCGACGAGCTGTTGCGCGTGGGCCCGCGTGCGATCAGCCCCGAGCTCCAGAGCGACGGTCTGCCGTCGTTCGGCCTGCAGCGCGGCTACGTGGACCGCGCGCTCAAGGGCGGGCGGCCCGTATTCGAGTGGCTGCACCGCGATTCCGCCGGCGCCGAGATTCCGTGCGAGGTGCGGTTCATCCGCTTGCCGTCGTCGCAGCATCGGCTGATCCGCGCCAGCGTCATCGATATCGCCGCGCGGCGGCACGCCGACACGCTGGCCTACGGCGAGCGGCGGGTGCTCGAGCTCATCGCCGCGAACGCGCCGCTCGAGCGCACGTTCCAGGCCGTCGTCCGGCTCGTGGAGCAGCTGCATGCGCCGGTGGGGGCGGCCGTGATGCTGCTCGAGAACGACACGCGGCGGCTCAAGCTCGCGGCGGCCAGCGGGTTGCCCGAGCCGGTCGTCGCCGCGCTCGCCCTGGTGCCGGTGGGTCTCAAGACTAGCGCGTGCAGCGCCGCGGCCTCGCTCGGGCGCCAGGTCGTCGTGCGCGACATCGCGACCGACCCGTTGTGGTCCGAGCTCGCGCAAGTGCCGACGGTGCACGGAGTGCTGGCCTGCTGCTCGACGCCGATCGTCACGGCGGGCGAGAGGATTCACGGCACGCTCGCGCTCTATTTCGATGCCGTGCGCAGCCCGAAGACGGAAGAGCTCGACCTCGTCACGCGACTCACGCAGCTCTTGGGGATAGCGATCCGACGCAAGGAAGACGAGACGGCTCTCCGCGAGAGCGAGGCGCGGTTTCGCGCGCTGTTCGACAACGTGGTCGACGGCGTCTTCCAGGCGAAGCCGAGCGGCGAGATCCTGTCGGTGAACCCGGCGTTCGCGCGCATGCTGGGCTACGACGATCAGCTCGAGCTCGGCGCGCGCAACATGGCCGAGCTCTTCGTCGAGCCGCGGGAGCGCGAGCGGTTGGTCGCGGAGCTCAAGAGCTACGGCCGCGTGCGCAATTTCGAGTATCAGCTGCGCAAGCGCGACGGGCGGTTCATCGTGGCGATCGAGAACTCGCGAGTCGTCGTCGACGCCGAGGGCCGGGCGCTCTATTTCGAGGGCACCGTCACCGACATCACGCAGCGCAAGGCCGCCGAGCGCGCCCTGTTCAACGAGAAAGAGCGCGCCCAGGTGACGCTGCAGTCGATTGGCGACGCGGTCGTCACCACCGACGCCGACGGCAACGTCGAGTATCTGAACCCCGTGGCCGAGAAGCTCACGGGCTGGCAGCGGCACGAGGCGCAGGGCCGGCCGATCGACGAGATCATCAGGCTCACGGACGAGTCGAGCGGCGCGGTCGTCGAGAACCCGGTGTTGCGCTGCCTGCGCGAGGGCCGCGTGGTCGATCTCGCGGACGACGTCGTGCTGGCGGGCCGCGACGGCAGCGGCATTGCGATCCAGGACTCGGCCGCGCCGATTCAGGACCGCGCCGGGGTCGTCGTCGGGGCCGTGATGGTGTTTCACGACGTGAGCCACGAGCGGCAGCTGCATCGCAAGCTCGCCTACTACGCGAGCCACGACTCGCTCACGGGATTCATCAACCGCCGTGAGTTCGAGGAGCGCCTGTCCGGCGCGCTGCAGGCCGTGCAGAAGGATCCGGCGCGCTCGAGCGCGCTGCTCTACATGGACCTCGATCAGTTCAAGGTCGTCAACGATACGTGCGGGCACGCCGCGGGCGACCTACTGCTCCGCCAGCTCGGCGACGTACTGCGCGCGAATGTTCCTGCGGGCGGCACGCCGGCCCGTCTGGGCGGCGACGAGTTTGCGGTATTGCTCGCCGACTGTACGTTGCAGCGCGCGACGGAGATTGCGGAAGGGCTCAGGGCCGCGATCGCGGCCTTTCGCTTCGCGTGGCGCGACAGCTCGATGCAGGTTGGCGTCAGTATCGGCATCGCGCCGATGGAGGCGGCGAGCGAGAGCGTCGGCAGCCTGATGAGCGCGGCCGACGTCGCTTGCTACGTGGCGAAGGACTTGGGCCGCAACCGGATCCACGTCTACGAGGAAGGTGACGCGGCCGAGCGGCACCAAGAGATGCTGTGGGTCGCGCGGATCACGCGCGCGCTCGAGGAGGAGCGGTTCGAGCTCTACTATCAGCCGATCGTGCCGATCGGTCGCGTTCAAGCTCCGGCGAATGCCGCCGACGAGGGCGGCGAAGGCGCCGCTTGGCCGCACTACGAGCTGCTGCTCAGAATGCGCGACGAGCGCGGCGAGCTCGTCATGCCCACCGCCTTCATCCCCGCGGCGGAGCGCTACAACTTGATGCCGAGCCTCGATCGCTGGGTCATCAGCCACACGCTCGAGACGCTCGTCTATCGCGGCGAGCCGGGCACCGCGCCCTATACGCTAGCGATCAATCTTTCGGGCACGACTCTCAACGACGCGCGCTTTCTCGACTTCCTGCTCGACGAGCTCACCGCGGCCGCGGTGCCGCCCGGCGCGCTGTGCTTCGAGATTACGGAGACCGCGGCGATCGCGAGCCTGGGGCAGGTCGTTGGCTTCATGCGCGCGCTCAAGAGCCGCGGCTGCCGGTTCTCGCTCGACGACTTCGGCACGGGGCTGTCGTCGCTGACCTATCTCAAGAACCTGCCTGTCGACTACGTGAAGATCGACGGCCAATTCATCCGCAACGTGACGCGCGACCCGGCCGACGAGTGCGTCGTCGAGGCGATCGCGCGCATGGCGAAGGCCTTCAAGATTCAAGCGATCGCCGAGCGCGTCGAAAGCCGCGAGGTGATGCGGCGGCTCGGCGAGCTCGGGGTGTCCTTTGCGCAGGGCTTCTTCATCGCCGTGCCGCAATCCGTGGCCGATCTGCCGATTCGCCCCGGGCGGGATCGAATCCGCGCCTGATCCGCGCCGCCGATTTGGCGTCGCTGCGACCCTGTGCGGCGAGAGTCTCGCGAAGGCCCTTCGAGGTACGACCGCCGCCGTCGCGCGCATCGCGTATGATGGCGGCACTTCCCGTCACGCTTCGTCCCATGAGCTCGCACCGACTCTGCGTCGCACCGATGATGGACCGCACGGACCGGCACTTCCGGTACCTCTTGCGGCTGCTCGCGCCGCACGCGCGCCTGTACACCGAGATGATCACCGCGCGCGCGCTCCTTCATGGCGACGCGCGACGGCTGCTCGAGTTCGACGCGGCCGAGCATCCGGTCGCTCTGCAGCTCGGCGGCAGCGAGCCGCACGAGCTCGCCGTCGCGGCTCGGCTCGGCGCCGACGCGGGTTACGACGAGATCAATTTGAACGTCGGCTGCCCGAGCGATCGGGTTCAGGCGGGCTGTTTCGGCGCGGCGCTGATGCGCACGCCCGGCGTCGTCGCCGACTGCGTGGCCGCCATGGGCGCCGCCGTCGCGGTTCCGATCACGGTCAAGACGCGGCTCGGCGTCGACGAGCACGACTCGTACGAGTTCCTTTGCGAGCTCGTCACGCGCGTGATCGGCGCCGGGTGCGGCACGCTGATCGTCCACGCGCGCAAAGCTTGGCTCAAGGGTCTCAGTCCGAGAGAGAACCGCGAGATTCCGCCGCTCGACCATCCTCGCGTCCATCGGCTGAAGGCGGACTTCCCGGGGCTTTGCGTCGTGATCAACGGCGGGCTCAAGTCGACCGCCGAGTGCGTCGCGCAGTTGGCGCGCGTCGACGGCGTCATGCTCGGCCGGGCGGCCGTGGACGACCTCGCGCTGCTCGCCGAGCTCGACGCGCTGATCTTCGACGTCGCGCCGCGACGGCTCGACGTCGCGCTCGATCATTTCCTGCGTTACGTCGACCGCGAGCTCGCGCGGGGCACGCCGCTGCGCTCGATGACGCGGCATCTGTTCGGTCTGCGCGCGGGCCGGCCCGGCGGCCGGCGTTGGCGCCGCGAGCTCACGCACCTGCCGCACGGATCGGCCGGGCTCGAGCGCTTGCACTCTCTCGCGGCCGATGTGGCGGCGTCGGAGCCACGGGATCCGAGACCCGCTGCGGCTGCGTCGCGCGAGGTCGCGGTTGAGCCCGCGTTCAACTGGTCCTAGCTCGCGAGCGCCCTGCACGGCCGAGCGCGATCTCGCTACAATCCGGCAGACAAGATCAACGACGACGAGGTGCCGGGGTGAGCGCGAATCCGAAGAAGAAGGTGTCAGGCTCGATGGCGGAGCGGGCCGACGTCCACGAGCTCTACGAGCTGTCGGTCCAGGCCGTCGACGTCGAAGTCGAGTTTCTCCAGGACACGTTCCGCGCGCTGCGCGGCCGCGAGGCCGTGAGCTTTCGCGAGGACTTTTGCGGCACCGCGAGCGCCTCGTGCGAGTGGGCCCGCAGCGGCGCGAATCGGCACGCGGTGGGCGTCGACGTCGACGCAGCCGTGCTCGATTGGGGCCGCCGCAACCGCGTGGCGCGTCTGCCCGAATCCGCCCGCGCCCGGGTGAAGCTCTTGAACGACGACGTGCGCAACGTCGACACGGATCCCGTCGACCTCGTCGGTGCGTTCAACTTCAGCTACTACTGCTTCAAGACGCGCGCCGAGATGCGCCACTATTTCTCGCGCGTGCGCGCGGCGCTCGAGCCGGACGGCGTGTTCTTCCTCGACGCGTTCGGCGGCCCGGACGCATCGGATATCCAGAAGGAGAAGACCAAGCTCGACGGCTTCACGTACGTCTGGGATCAAGCCGTCTTCGAGCCCGTGACGAACCGCATCGTCTGCCACATCCATTTCAAGTTCCCCGACGGATCCAAGATCAAGAAGGCCTTCACCTACGACTGGCGGCTGTGGACGTTGCCGGAGCTACGCGAGCTCCTCGAGGAGGCCGGCTTCCGCAAGAGCCGCATCTACTGGGAGGGGGACGACGGCGAAGGCGGCGGCAACGGCGAGTTTACCGAGCACGCGACGGGAGAAGCGGATCTCGCTTGGATCGCATACATCGTCGCCGAAAAGTGACAGCCCGGTTCGGCGTCCGCGGCCGAGCATGAATGCACTACGGCACGTGACTGCTCGTCGATGCATCGACCACGAAAGTTGCAGCGCGGCGTCGGCCTGCGCCATTGGCGTATAATCGCCGGCGGCTCCCCTCGGATGCGCACTCAAGAAGGAAGCCATGGGTAAGGACATCGAGGTTGCGATTCTGTTCGCCGACGTGGTGGGCAGCACGCAGCTTTACGAGCAGCTCGGCGACGCCAAGGCACGCGAGATGGTGGGGCGTTGCCTCGACATCATGCGCGAGGCCACGGAAGCCAACAAAGGCACCGTCATCAAGACGATGGGCGACGAGGTGATGTCGACCTTCCCGACGCCCGACGACGCCATGAACGCGGCCAAGCGCATGCAGGAGAAGATCTCCACCGACTCCGAGCTCGCGCACGAGAACGGCCACGTCGCGATCCGGATCGGTTGCCACTTCGGGCCGGTCGTGCAGGAGCAGCGCGATATCTTCGGCTCCGCGGTCCATACGGCGAACCGCATGACGAGCCAGGCCAAGGCCAAGCAGATCATCACCACGCTGTCGACGGTGGAACGGCTGTCGCCCGAGTGGCAGTCCACCGCGCGGCAGATCGACATCGCGACCGTTCGCGGCAAGGCCGACGAGGTGGTGCTCTTCGAGGTGCTGTGGCAGCCCGAGGAAGCCACGAGCATGCTGCCCACCGTGGGCCTCGGCCGCAACAAGAGCGTCCGGCCGAAGCGCCTCTCGCTGCGCTATCAGGGCCGTGAGGTGACGGTCGGCGAGGGCCGCAAGAGCGCGACGCTCGGCCGCGCGGAAGACAACGACGTCGTCGTCAAGGGCAATCTGATCTCACGCGTGCATGCCCGCGTGGAGGCGAGCCGCGACAAGTTCACGCTCGTCGACGAGAGCACCAACGGCACGTTCGTCCAAACCAACGCCGGCGAGGAAATCTTCGTGCGCCGCGATAGCACCCAACTCACAGGCGAAGGCGTCATCGGCCTCGGCCGCGTCGCGCAGCCCGGCACGGCCTTAGCCGTCCACTACGTAGTCGAAGAGTAGCGACGGGCAGTTCCCGTTCCGTCGGCTGACCCCGAGCGTTTAGGTGAGGGCGCTCAGCACCTTCCGGTGCTCGGCCTCGAGCTCCTTCGGCAGTCGGTCGCCGAACTCGGCGAAGTACTCGGCGATGTGCTCCATCTCCGCACGCCATTGACCGCGGTCGACCGCGAGCAGCTGCTCGAGAGTACCGTTCGACACCTCGAGGCCCTTCAAGTCGATGTCACCCGGCTTCGGCAGGTAGCCGATGGGCGTTTCGACGGCGGCGACCTTGTTGTCGCAGCGCTCGATGATCCAGCGCAGCACGCGCAGGTTCTCGCCGAACCCCGGCCACAGGAACTTGCCGTTGGCGTCGCGGCGGAACCAGTTGACGTGGAAGATCTTCGGCAGGCTCTGCGAGCGCTTGGCGAAGCTCAACCAGTGCGCCCAATAATCGCCGTAGTTGTAGCCGCAGAATGGCTTCATGGCCATCGGGTCGCGGCGCACCACGCCGACCTTGCCGGTCGCGGCCGCGGTGGTCTCGGAGGCCACGCTCGCGCCGACGAGCACGCCGTGCGCCCAGTCCTTGGCCTGGTAGACGAGCGGCGCGAGCTCGCGGCGGCGGCCGCCGAACACGAGCGCCGAGATCGGAACGCCCTCGGGGGCTTCCGCGAGCTTCGAGTAGCTCGGGTTTTGCTTGGCTGACACCGTGAAGCGCGAGTTCGGGTGAGCGGCAGGACCGTTCGCGGCCGCGTAAGGCCGGCCGACCCAGTCCGTCACCGGCGCGCCTTCGCCTTTCTCCTCCCACCACGGGTCGTTGTTGGCGGTCAGCGCGACGTTCGTGAAGATCGTGTCCTTGCCGATCATCTCGAACGCATTGCGGTTGGTTTGGGGGTTGGTGCCCGGCACGACGCCGAAGTAGCCGGCCTCCGGGTTGATGGCGCGGAGCTGGCCGTCGGGACCGAGATGCATCCAGGCGATGTCGTCGCCGAGCGTCCAGACCTTCCAGCCCTTCTGGCTCGCGGGTGGGATCAGCATCGCGAGGTTGGTCTTGCCGCACGCCGACGGGAAAGCGCAGGCGAGGTAGTGGGTGTCGCCGGCAGGGCTCTGCACGCCGACGATCAGCATGTGCTCCGCGAGCCAGCCCTCGGTGCGGGCCTGATAGCTCGCGATCCTGAGCGCGTGGCATTTCTTGCCGAGCAACGCGTTGCCGCCGTAGCCCGAGCCGTAGCTCATGATCGCGAGCTCCTCGGGGAAGTGCATGATGTAGCGGCGTTCCGGATCGAGCTCGCCCGTCGAATGCAGGCCTCTGACGAAGGTTTTGTCTTTTTCGATTCGTTTGAGCGCGGGTTTGCCGATCCGCGTCATTAAATACATGTTCGCGACGACGTACGCGCTGTCGGTGATCTCGACGCCGCAGCGCGCGTACGGCGAGTCGATCGGCCCCATGCAGTACGGAATCACGTACATCGTGCGGCCGCGCATGCTGCCGGCGAAGCACGACTTCATGAGGTCCTTGGCCTCGTCCGGCGGCATCCAGTTGTTGTTCGGACCGGAGTCCGTCTTGTCCCGGGCGCAGACGAAGGTCAGGTGCTCGACCCGTGCGACGTCCTCGGGGTCGGACCGGTGCAAGTAGCAGCCGGGATAGTGTTGCTGGTTGAGCTCCAGCAGCGTGCCGCTGTCGAGCATCTCGTCGAGCAGCTTGCGGTATTCCTGGTCGGTGCCATCGCACCAGTGGATTCGGTCGGGTCGTGTAAGCTCGGCTACCTCAGCGACCCAGTCGCTGAGACTCTTGAGACGCGTCGTCATGGATGAAGGATCTAGCCCGGGTAAATGATGGAGCGCCGTAGTATACCGTGCGGCAGCTTGGGAATGCGTGAGCCGCAACCCGCGCCGTTGCTGCGCTTGCGACCTGTGGCTCGTGTCGTGCGAGCAGCACGTTCGAGCCGCGGACGGCGGCCGGGGCTCGGCGGCGCAGCGCGTCTCGGAGTCCTCGCGCTCGCCGCCCTGGCGGCGGCAGGAGCGGCCGCGCAACGCGGCGGCGAAGGGGCGGCGTCCGGGCTCGAGGTCCGCACGCTGGTCGAGAAGCTCGCGGCGGGAGCCGGCGGGGCCGGCGCGCCGCTCGTGGCGCTGCCGCCGACGGTCGCGCCGGAGCCCGGCGACGAGCTCGTCTATACCGTGAGGTTCAAGAACGCGAGCGGCAGGCTCGTCGACGACGTGCGGATCACGAAGCCCATTCCCGCCGAGGTGCGTTACGTTGCAGGTAGCGCGTCCGGCCCGGGTTGCGAGGTGTTGTTCTCGGTGGACGGGGGGCGGATCTTCGGTCAGCCGAACGAGCTCTCGGTGGCCGTCGAGGACGGGAGGCGCCGCGCCGCCGGACCCGACGACTACACGCACATCCGCTGGCGCCTCCGAACGCCGTTCGCCGCCGACGCGACCGGGTTCGTGCGGTTCCGCGCGGTCGCCCGCTGAGTTTCTGGGCGAACCGCCTAGGATCCGCCGCTCGCGCGCGCCCACGTTCGGGCTATAGTGGCCCCTCTCCATGCTCGACCTTGCCGACATCTTCAGCCCGGGCGGCGCGCTCGCCGCACGCCTGCCGGGTTTCAGCTATCGCGAGGCGCAGGAGCGGATGGCGCAGCTCGTCGCGGCTGCGCTCGACAGCGGCCGGCACGTGGCGATCGAAGCCGGTACGGGCATCGGCAAGACCTTCGCCTACCTGTTGCCCGTGCTGCTGTCGGGCCGCCACGCGATCATCTCGACCGGCACCCGCACGCTCCAAGATCAGTTGTTCGCGCGCGATCTGCCGCTGCTCGGCGCCGTCGTGGGCCGGCCGGCGCGCGTGGCTCTGCTCAAGGGCCGCAACAACTATCTGTGCTGGCACCGCCTGGAGAACGCGCGGCACGACGGCACGCGCGACGCGGAGACCGTGGCGGCGCTGCGCGCGCTCGCCGAGTGGGGCCGCGCCAGCGACAGCGGTGACCTAACGGAGCTCGAGGACCTCGCGGAGGATCACGCGCTGCGCTCCACGGTCACGTCGACCGTCGACAACTGTCTCGGCAGCCGTTGCGAGCACTACGACAGCTGCTTCGTCGTCGAGGCGCGCCGGCGCGCGCAGGCGGCCGACATCGTGATCGTCAATCACCACTTGCTGCTCGCGGACCTGGCTCTCAAGGAAAACGGCTTCGGCGAGCTCTTGCCCGGCGCCGACGCAGTGATCGTCGACGAAGCCCATTTGTTGCCCGACATCGCCCAGCAGTTCTTCGGCGTCACGCTCGGCACGCGCGAGCTCGAGGCGCTCGGCCGCGACTTGTACAGCGAAGCGCTGACCGCGGGCGTCGGCGCGGAAGTCGGGGAGGCGCTCGGGTCGCTCGGCCGGCTCATCTTCGGGCTGCGGCACGCCGCCGCGCCGGCAGCGGGGCGCTTGCCGTGGCCCGCGGCACCCGCGGCGCTCCGCGACGCGCTTGCCGACGGCCGGCAGGTGCTCGACGAGCTCGCCGCGTTGCTCGAGTCGCTGGCGGACGCGAGCGCCGGCCTCCGGCAATGCGCGGAGCGCTGCGCCGACGGCGCCGCGCGTCTGCGTACGATCGTCGTCGCCGACGCGGACCTGGGCCTCCGCTGGGTCGACTGCGGGGCCGGCAACGTCGCCGCGCATTGGACGCCGCTCGACGTCGGCACGGCGTTGGCTGCGAGGATCGAGGCTCAGGGCGGCGCCTGGGTGTTCGCCTCGGCGACGCTCGCCGTCGGCAACGACTTCGCGCACTTCCTCGGCCGCGTCGGTCTGCGCGACGCGCTCACGACGGTGCTGCCGAGCCCGTTCGACTACGCGCGCAATGCGCGCGTCTACATACCCCAGGGTCTGCCCGATCCCAGCGATGAGGTCTACGTCGAGAGCCTGATGGCCGCGGCGTGGCCACTCGTCGAAGCCGCGGGTGGCGGCGCGTTCCTGCTGTTCACGAGCTACCGCGCGCTGCAGCGCGCGCAGTCGTGGATCGAGCGCCAGGCGTTGCCGGGGCGGTTGCTCGTTCAGGGCCGCGGCTCGCGCAGCGAGCTCCTGAACGACTTTCGCGCGGAGGGCAACGCGATTCTGCTCGGCACGGGCAGCTTCTGGCAGGGCGTCGACGTGCGCGGCCCGGCGCTGCGGCTCGTGCTCATCGACAAGCTGCCGTTCGCCGTGCCGAGCGATCCGCTCGTGCAGGCGCGCATCGAGGCGATCCGCCGCGTCGGCGGCGATCCGTTCAACGAGTTTCAGCTGCCGCACGCGGTGCTCGCGCTCAAGCAGGGAGCGGGGCGTTTGATTCGCGACTTCGACGATCGCGGCTTGATCGTGCTCGGCGACCCGCGCTTGCGCAGCCGCTCCTACGGACGCACGTTCCTCGCGAGCCTGCCGCCGATGCCGCTCTTGGAGGAGCTCGGCGACGCGCTCGAGTTCGCGGCTACGCTCGCCGCGCCCCGCGAGCTGCCGGCCGCGGCCGCGTCATGAAGCTGCTCGGCATCGAGACTTCGAGCGCGGCCGGCTCGGTCGCGTTGCGGCTGCCGGAGGGGATCGCCGTGCGGACGATCGCGACGCCTCGCGAGCAGACCGAGCGGTTGCTCGCGCTCGCGGACGAGTTGCTCGCCGACGCCGGGCTTACGCTCCGCGCGCTCGACGGGATCGCCTTCGGCCGCGGGCCGGGCTCGTTCTCGGGCCTGCGCGTGGCCGCGGCCGTGGCCCAGGGTTTCGCGGCCCCGAGCGGCGTGCCGCTGCTGCCGGTGTCGAGCCTGCTGTGCCTCGCGCAAGGGGCGTTTCGAACGGCCGGGGCGCGCCGTTCGCTCGTCTGCGTCGACGCGCACATGGGCGAAGCGTATTGGGGCGAGTTCGAGGTGCGCGACGGCCTTGCCGAGCCGGCCGGTCCGGAGCGGCTCGGGGCGCCCGCCGAGATCGCGCCCGCTTGGGCTGCCGGCTGGACCGCGGTCGGCGACGGCCTCGCCGCGCACCGGGCGGCGCTCGAGGCGCTCGCCACCTCGGCTGAGCGCGTGCTGCCCGACTTGAAGCCCGCCGCGGAGGACCTGTTCCCCCAGGCGGAGCGCGACCTCGCGGCCGGCCGCGCCGTGGGGGCCGCCCAGGCGCTGCCGGTGTACCTGCGCGAGCACACGGCGTGGCGGCGCAGCTCTTAACCAGACTGTAATATTGGTCGACTCTAATGGGCGCGAAGGGATCTCACCCGATGAGCGGCCGATGACCCAGAAGAAAATCCTCGTGGTCGAGGACGAGCAACCGATTCGTGACATGCTCTCGTTCAATCTGGGGCGGGCGGGTTACGAAGTCCGGCCCGCGGGCGACGGGCACCAGGCACGCGCGGCGATCGCGGACGGCCATCCCGACCTCGTGCTGATGGACTGGATGCTGCCGGACATCAGCGGGCTCGAGCTCACCCGTCAGCTCAAGCGCGACCCCCACACGCGCGAGATCCCCGTGATTATGTTGACCGCGCGCGTCGAGGAAGACGATCGCGTCGCGGGCCTCGACGGCGGCGCCGACGACTACATCGTGAAGCCGTTCTCCCAGCGCGAGCTGCTCGCGAGGATCCGTGCGGCGTTGCGGCGCTCGACCGTGGCCGAGGGCGAGGTCGTGAACGTCGGCCAACTCAAGCTCGACGCGGCGAGCCACCAGGTCACCGTGAACGGAGCGGAGATCGCGCTCGGCCCCACGGAATACCGTCTGCTCGAGTTCTTCATGCATCACCCCGACCGGGTCTACAGCCGGGCGCAGCTGCTCGACCGCGTCTGGGGCGGCAACGTCTACGTCGAGGAGCGCACGGTCGACGTGCACATCCGCCGGCTGCGCAAGGCGCTCACCCCCTACGGATACGATAAACTGATTCGTACCGTACGCGGCGCGGGCTACCGGTTCTCACCCGGGCAGACGTAAATGCAGCAGACGTGACTCTACCGAACCGTTGGGCCTCACAATTTGCAGCGTTGGCCGGTTGGCTCGGCGCGGCTCTATTGCTCGGTTGGTGGTTCGGCGGCAGCGGTTGGTGGCTCGCGGGTGCGTTCGCGGCGTATGTCGGTCACGTCCTGCGCAACGTCTTCCTGCTCGACCGCGTCCTCGACGGGCACGCGCGCGTGCCCCTGTTCGCGACGCGCGGCCTCTGGGCGGAGATCTTCGCGCGTATCGACCGCGTCCGCGCCAAGGCGCGTAACCGCAAGAAGAAATATCACAGGCTGCTGCGCGAGGTTCGCGAGAGTACGGGCGCGCTCAGCGACGGCGGCATCATATTGAATGCGGACCACGAGATCGTCTGGTTCAACCCGGCGGCTACGCGGCTGCTCGGCCTGAATCCAGCGACGGACATCGGCAACCGCCTCGACAACCTGCTGCGCCATCCCGACTTCGTCGCGTATCTCGCCGAGCCGACCCCGGAGCCGATCACCGTACCGGCGCCGCGCGAGGACGTGGGTTGGCTCACCGTGCAGATCATCCCCTACGGCAAGGACCAGCGCCTCGCGATCGTCCGCGACATCACGCGCGAGGTGAGCCTCGAGCGCACGCGGCGCGACTTCGTGGCCAACGCGTCGCACGAGCTGCGCTCGCCGCTCACCGTGATCAGCGGCTACCTGGACTCGCTCGCCGACGACGCGGAGATTCCGCAGAGCTGGCACGCACCCGTCGGAGAGATGCAGCGTCAGGCGGAGCGCATGACGCGAATCCTGCGCGACTTGATCGAGCTCACGCGTCTCGAGTCCGCCGACGAAGGCGCGCCCCCCGAGTTCGTCGACGTGATCGCGATGCTCAAGCTCATCGCTCGGGAGTTTCAGGCGGCGGGCCACCGCCCTTCCGTGAGCCTCAAGATCGAGGCCGACGTCGCGCTGCTCGGCAGCGAGTCGGAGCTGCATTCGATCTTCTACAACATCGTGAACAATGCCGTGCGCTTCACGCCGCCGGCCGGCTCCGTGCAGATCGTGTGGAAGACCGAGGGCGACGCCGCCGTGTTCGAGGTCATCGACACGGGTATCGGCATCCCCGAGGAGCAGATCCCGCGGATCACGGAGCGCTTTTACCGCGTCGACCCGGGGCGCTCGCGCGCGAGCGGCGGCACCGGCCTCGGTCTCGCGATCGTCAAGCACGCGTTACAGCGACATGAAGGCACGTTGGGCATCCGCAGCGTCGAGGGCGAGGGCAGCGCGTTCAGCTGCTCGTTCCCGGCCTCGCGGGTCGCGTATCGCGGCGGAGCGACTCAAGTCGCACTATAGCCGCGCGAGACTCCGTACTATCATTGGCCGGCTGAACCAAGGACCAAGGCGATGGAAGTCGAAGACCTAGGGCACCACATCTCGAGGAAGTTCAACGAGGACCTCGAGCACGTGCGCAGCTCTGTCCTGGCCATGGGCGGCCTCGTCGAGGAGCAGCTCGACCGCGCGATCAAGGCGCTGACCGACGCCGACAGCGAGCTCGGTCTCCAGGTCGCCGAGGACGACATCAAGGTCAACCGCATGGAGGTCAGCATCGACGAGGAGTGCAGCCGCATCCTCGCCACTCGCGCTCCGACCGCCAGCGACCTGCGGCTCGTGATCGCCACGCTGAAGACCATCACCGACCTCGAGCGGATCGGCGACGAGGCCGAGAAGATCGGCGTGCTCGCCGCGCGGCTCGCGAGCGTCGAGCGTCCGTCCACGAACTACCGCGAGCTCCGCAACCTCGCGCGCCACGTGAAGGCGATGGTGCACGGCTCGCTCAACGCGTTCGCGCGTCTCGACACCAAGGGCGCGCTCGAGGTCGTCAAGGCCGACGACGCGGTCGACGAGGAGTACGAGTCGATCTATCGCCAAGGCATCACGTTCATGATGGAAGACCCGCGCACGATCTCGCGGATCATGGACTCGACCTGGTTGGCGCGCGCGCTCGAGCGCATCGGCGACCACGCGAAGAACATCTGCGAGTACGTGATCTTCATGGTTCACGGCAAGGACGTCCGCTACACCGGTGTGAAAAACATCGAGGCGGAGGTAGAGCAGGGCACCCGCAGGCAGGAGACCCGGTCCTGATCTCCTCGCGGGCACAGCGACGGGCGTGGAACGCCCTCGGCGTCGGCATCGTCGTCGCGCTCATGGGCTACGCGCTCTACACCGAGTACGGGCCGCTGCACCTCGAGCCGTGCCCGCTTTGCGTCTTCCAGCGCATCGCGATGATCGCGCTGGGCGTCGTGTTCCTCGCCGGTGCGCTGCACGCGCCGCGCGGCGTGGGCGCGCGCGTGTACGGAGTGCTCGGCGCGCTCGTCGCGGCTACGGGCGCTGGGATCTCGAGCTGGCACGTGCACGTCCAACATTTGCCGCCGGAGAAAGTGCCATCGTGCGGGCCGGGCCTCGCGTATCTCTGGGATGCGTTTCCGCTGCGCGACGTGTTGAACATGGTGTTCAACGGGTCGGGCGAGTGCCACGAGGTCAACTGGCAATTCTGGGGGCTCGCGATGCCGACCTGGGTGCTGATCTGGTTCGTGGCGCTCGGCGCGTTGAGCGTCCTGGCGAACTGGACCCGCGTCGCGCGCTAGCGTCACGCACACCGAGCGGGCGTCCGCCCGATTGCCCGTCAATAGGGCGCCCGGTGTCACTCTCCTTCGCGACGAACAGGCAGTCATGGTGGTTGCTCACCGATGGCGCGGGTGGCGAGCCCTGCTTGCTCGGCGTTGCCGCGTCGCGACTAGATCAAGGACGGCGTCCTTGCTAAAGTAAGGACATGGCGAAGATCACGAGCAAGCTCCAGGTCACGATCCCGAAGCGCATCGCCGACGAGTACGGCATCGCTCCGGGCGATGAGGTCGAGTTCGTGCCCGCGGGCGACACCATCCGCCTGGTTCCGGCCGGGCGTCGCGCGAGTGAGTCGTTGAGCAAAGAGGAGCGGCTGCGGCTCTTCGACGAGGACACCGCGCGGCAGCGGCAGCACGAAAAGGGGATGGACCTTCCGGCCGAGTCTCCCAGCGAGCGCGACTGGCGACGAGAGGATCTGTACACGCGTGGCAAGCCTCGTTGATACCAACCTGCTCGTGTACCGCGTCGATCCTCGCGATCGGGCCAAGCAACGCAGAGCGGACGAGATCTTGCGCGCCGGCCAGCTCGACGACAGCGTGGTACTGGCGCACCAATGCATCGTCGAGTTCGTCGCCGCGGTGATCCGCCCGCGTAGAGACCTCGGCGGCGCGCCGTTGCTGCCGCTCGAGGAGGCGCGCGTAAGAGCGGAGCATCTCACGGCACAGTTCCCGGTTCTCTATCCGACGCGAGATGTCCTGCGCACGGCGCTGCGTGGCACGGCGATGTACGGTCTATCCTGGTTCGACGCTCATTTGTGGGCGTACGCCGAGGTTTACGGTGTTGCGGAGATTCTCTCCGAAGACTTCGCGCACGGCCGCCACTACGGCAGTGTGCGCGTGGTCGATCCGTTCATGACGGGCGATGGCGTGCACGAGCTCCCGGCGCTGTATGCGGCGCAGAAGCAGGAAGGCAGGGCGGCGGCGAAGGCGCGCGGCATGCGTGCGCGGAGGCGGTGATGCGCGTGCGCGCCGCGGCGTCAGCGCGAGGCGTCTGACCCCGCCAACAGCAGCTCCGCGATCCTGAAGTACATGCGCTCGAGGCGGTCGAGATCGGCGGCCGCGACGTGCTCGTTCACCTGGTGGATCGTCTTGTTGATCGGCCCGAGCTCGATCACGTCGACGCCGTAGGGCGCAATGAACCGGCCGTCCGATGTGCCGCCGCTCGTCGAGAGCTCCGTCGTGAGCCCGGCTTCTTCCGCGATCGCTTGCTGCACCGCGGCCGTCAACTTGCCGGGCCTGGTCAGGAACGGCTCGCCGGCGACTCGCCAGCGGATCTCGTAGGAGATGCCGAGCTGCTTCAGCAACGCCTCGATGTGCGCCGACAGCTGCGCGTGCGTCCAGACGGTGGAGTAGCGCAGGTTGAAGCGGCACTTGAGCTCGCCCGGCACGACGTTCGGCGCGCCCGCGTCGCTCTGCACGTTGACCATCTGGAACGTCGTCGGCGGGAAGTGCTCGTTGCCGCCGTCGACCGGCTCGCGCGTGATCGCGGCCACAAACTTCGCGAGCGCGTGGATCGGGTTGTCGGACTGCAGCGGATAGGCGACGTGGCCCTGCACGCCGCGGATCGTCATGATGCCCGACAGGCTGCCGCGCCGGCCGACGCGCACCGTGTCGCCGAGCCGCTCCGCGCTCGACGGCTCGCCGACGACGCAGTATTGGAACGTCTCGCCGCGCTGCGCGAGCGTCTGCATGACCTTGAGCGTGCCGTCGTCGGCCGCGCCTTCCTCGTCGCTCGTGATGAGCATGCCGAGCGATCCGCCATGCTGCGGATAGCGCTCGGCGAAGCGCCGGCACGCGTTGATCATGGCGGCGAGGCTGCCCTTCATATCCGCGGCGCCGCGGCCGACGAGCTCGCCGTCGACGACGGCCGCGGCGAACGGATCCACGCGCCACTGCTCCGCCGGCCCGGGCGGCACGACGTCGGTGTGGCCGGCGAACACGAGCGCCGGCGCGGCGCGGCCCCGCCGCGCCCAAAGGTTGTCCACCGGCCCGAAGCGCAGCCGCTCGACGCCGAATCCGGCAGCGCGCAACAGGCCTTCGATGAGCTCCTGGCAGCCCGCATCCGCGGGCGTGACCGACGGGCGGCGGATCAGCTCGCGCGCGAGCTCTAACGTGTCCACGCGCGGGCTCCGAACCGGATTTGTAACATCGCGGATAAGTCGTCTGCTTTCATTCGCTTAATCGCGCCGCAAGCGAGTAACGGCGGGCTCGGCGACGATTCCTGCAATAATTCCTTAACATTGTCTGGCTAGGCTGCCAAGGCCAACATGCTAACCCTAGAACGGCCTTTCTCAGGGCCGCGCCCGTCACGTCGAGGAGGATCCATGGGGAATCGAGCCCGGCAGTACTCGCGCCGTTCGTCCTGGCCAATGCTCGCGGTCGCCTGCTTCGTAGCCGCGGGCGCTTGCTCGAACGGCCAGGCGCAGGCGGTTCGAGACTATATCAGCATCGTCGGCTCCTCCACCGTGTATCCGTTCGCCACCGTCGTCGCCGAGCAATTCGGCCGCAAGAACCCGAAATTCAAGACTCCCAAGATCGAGTCGACCGGCAGCGGCGGCGGTCTCAAGCTGTTCTGCGACGGCGTCGGAGTCCAACATCCCGACATCGCGAACTCGTCGCGGCCGATCACCGCGTCGGAAGTCGCGACGTGCGCGCAGCACGGCGTCAAGGACATCGTCGAGGTGAAGATCGGCTTCGACGGCATCGTCCTCGCGAACTCGAAGGCGGCGAAGCAGCTGGATCTCACGCTGCGCGACGTCTATCTTGCGCTCGCGAAGACCGTGCCCGATCCCGCCAGCGGGAAGCTCGTGCCGAACCCGTACAAAGTGTGGTCGCAGGTCAACGCGGCGCTGCCGGCCGTCGACATCGAGGTGCTCGGCCCGCCGCCGACCTCCGGCACTCGCGACGCGTTCGTGGAGCTCGCGATGGACGGCGGTTGCAAGGCGTTCCCGTCGATCGCGGCTCTCGCCGCAGACGCTCGCAACGCCGCATGCCGCACGATGCGCGAGGATGGCGGCTACGTCGAGGCCGGTGAGAACGACAACCTGATCGTGCAGAAGCTCGAGGCGAACCCGCGCGCGATGGGCATCTTCGGCTACAGCTTCCTCGAGCAGAACGCCGACAAAGTGCAGGGTTCCCGCGTCAATGGCGTCGCGCCCGAGTTCGACACGATCGCCGACGCACGCTATCCGATCTCGCGGCCGCTCTTCTTCTACGTGAAGAAGGCGCACGTCGACCAGATTCCCGGCATCCGCGAGTACCTCCGCGAGTTCACCAGCGATTCCGCATGGGGCGAGTTCGGCTACCTCGCGGACAAGGGCCTGATCCCGCTGCAAGACAACGAGCGGCGCGCGGTGCTCGCCCAAGTGCAATCCCTCGAGACGCTGAAGCCCGCCGCCGCGCACTGAGGCGCACGGCAAGATCGCTGCTAAATAAGGAAGACCGGCGTGGCCTCCTCGACGCTCTTGCTCGCAGTCGTCGGCCTCGCGGTCCTCGCCTACTATCTCGGCCGCCAGCGCGCCGTTAGCGGCGTGCTCGGGGCGGGTCCCCGCGTCTACTCCCACTCCCTGCCGGGCTATCACGGCGGCTACGTCGCGCTGTGGTGCGTGCTCCCCGCGCTGCTGCTGCTCGCACTGTGGCAGATCTTCGAGCCGATCTGGTTGCGCGACACCGTGCTCGCGCAGCTGCCGGACGACCTGCGCGCGCTGCCGAGCCAGCAGCTCGGCCTCATCTACAACGACATTCGCAATCTCGTCGAAGGCAACGTGGTCTCGAGCAGCCCCAGCGCCGACATTCTCGCGGCCGCCTCGCGCTACGCGGCGCTGCGCCAGACGAGCCACGGGCTCGCGACGGGCGCCGTGCTCGTGCTCGGGATCGCGTGCCTCGCGTGGGCGTTTCGGCGCGTGCGGCCGGATTTCCGGGCCCGCAACCGCGTGGAGCGAGCGATCGAGTACCTGCTGATCGCCGCGTCGATGGTCGCGATTCTCACGACGATCGGCATCTTTTTGTCCGTGCTGTTCGAAGCGCTGCGATTCTTCCAGCAGGTCTCGCCGCTCGATTTCCTGTTCGGCCGAAGCTGGAGCCCGCAGACAGCGATCCGCGCGGACCAGGTCGGCTCCTCGGGCGCGTTCGGCGCCGTGCCGCTGTTCGCCGGCACGCTGCTGATCTCCGGAATCGCAATGCTCGTCGCCGTTCCCGTGGGGCTCATGTCGGCGATCTATCTGTCGGAGTACGCGAGCCGGCGATTGCGCGCCTATGCCAAGCCGATGCTCGAGATCCTGGCCGGCATCCCGACGGTGGTCTACGGCTACTTCGCGGCGCTGACGGTGGGGCCGATTCTGCGCGCAGTCGGCGAGTCTTTGGGCCTGGAGGTCGCGTCGGAGAGCGCGCTCGGCGCCGGGCTGGTCATGGGCATCATGATCATCCCGTTCGTCTCGTCGTTGTCCGACGATGTGATCACCGCGGTGCCGCAAGCGCTGCGCGACGGCTCGTACGGGCTCGGCGCCACTCGCTCCGAGACGATTCGCCACGTCGTGCTGCCGTCGGCGCTGCCCGGCATCGTCGGCGCCGTGCTGCTCGCGGTCTCGCGGGCGATCGGCGAGACCATGATCGTGGTGATGGCGGCCGGGCTCGCGGCGAACCTCACCGCGAATCCGTTCGAGGCGGTGACTACCGTGACGGTGCAGATCGTGACGCTGCTGGTCGGCGATCAGGAGTTCGACAGCCCCAAGACGCTCGCCGCGTTCGCGCTCGGTCTCGTTCTGTTCCTCGTGACGCTCGCGCTCAACGTGATCGCGCTGCGCGTCGTGCGCCGCTACCGGGAGCAGTATGAGTAGCACGCCCCGAACGTCGGTCAAGGAGGCCGTCGCCCGCGGTATCAGGCGCCGCTACGCCCAAGAGTCGGTGTTCCGCGCGCTCGGCCTCGGCGCGTTGCTCATCGGGCTCGGGTTCCTGGCGTTCTTCTTCTACACCTTGATCGCGAACGGCTACACGGCGCTCGCGCAGACTCGCCTTCGGCTCGACGTTGCGCTCGACGCCACGGTCATCGACCCTACCGGCTCGCGAGATCCCGCCGTGCTCGAGGGGGCGGACTACCAGAAGCTCGTACGCGACGCACTGGGTGCACGCTTCCCGGAGGTCACGGCGCGCGGCGACCTGCGCGCGCTCTTCGCGCTCGTGAGCCCGGGCGCGGGGCTCGAGATCCGGCGGCTCGTGGTGGCCGATCCACGCGCGATCGGCACGACGCGCAGCGTCTGGGTGCTCGCGGACGACGATGTCGACGTGCTGGTCAAAGGCCACGTGAGCCGCGACCTGCCGGAGGTCGACAGGCGCATCACCGACCGCCAGCTGGAGTGGCTGTCGCGCCTCGAGAGCGAGGGTCGCGTTGCGTTGCGCTTCAATCGCTACTTCTTCTTGTCCGGAGACTCGCGCGATCCCGAGCTCGCCGGCATCTGGAGCGCGACCGTCGGCTCGTTCTATATGCTGCTCGTGACGCTCGTGTTGTCGTTTCCGCTCGGCGTTGCCACGGCGATCTATCTCGAGGAGTTCGCCCCTCGCAACCGCTGGACGGATCTCATCGAGGTCAACATCAACAACCTCGCGGCGGTGCCGTCGATCGTGTTCGGTTTGCTCGGGCTCGCGGTCTTCATCAACGAGTTCGGATTGCCGCGATCCGCGCCGCTCGTCGGCGGCTTGGTGCTGTGCTTGATGACGTTGCCCGTGATCATCATCGCGTCGCGCGCCGCGCTGACGGCGGTGCCGCCGTCGATTCGCGAGGCCGCGCTCGGCGTCGGCGCTTCGAAGATGCAGATGGTGCTGCACCACGTGTTGCCGCTCGCGCTGCCCGGCATGTTGACCGGCACGATCATCGGTATGGCGCGCGCGCTCGGCGAGTCCGCGCCGCTCCTGATGATCGGGATGGTCGCGTTCATCGTCGACACGCCGGAGACGCCGCTCGATCCCGCAACCGCGTTGCCCGTGCAGGTCTATCTCTGGGCCGACAGCCCGGAGCGCGCCTTCGTCGAGCGGACGTCGGCCGCGATCATCGTGCTGCTCGTGTTCTTGTTGATGATGAACGCCGCCGCGATATTGCTACGGAAACGTTTCGAGCGGCGTTATTAGATGTTTGGTCGAGCTGACGCTCTCCGGGCCGCGGTGCCGCCGTTCATCACATTGGGGTAGACTGTGACTCTCGCTGCAAAAAAACTGAGTGACACGTTGTCCGAGGCCGCACCACAAGTCGCAGCCGGGTTGTCGGCGCAACCCGTGCAGCAAGTGAAGCCGGTGGCCGAGGAAGGCTATCGGACCGTCGGCGATTTCACGGCGGCGAAGCCGGTCATGCAGGCACGCGGCGTCGACGTGTTCTACGGCGACAATCACGCGATCCAGAAGGTCAATCTCGACATCGGCTTGAACGAGGTCATCGCGCTGATCGGACCGTCGGGTTGCGGCAAGTCGACGTTCATCCGCTGCCTCAATCGGATGAACGACACGATCGAGTCCGCGCGCTTCACGGGCGACATCACGCTCGACGGCGAGAACATCTACGCGCGGCAGATGGACGTCGTGATGCTGCGTGCGCGCGTCGGCATGGTGTTCCAGAAACCGAATCCGTTCCCGAAGTCGGTGTACGACAACGTCGCCTACGGCCCGCGCATCCACGGGCTCGCGCGCGACCGCGCCGAGCTCGACCGCATCGTCGAGACGAGCCTCGAGCGCGCGGGCCTCTGGAACGAGGTCAAGGACCGGCTCGAGGAGCCCGGCACGGGTCTGTCCGGCGGTCAGCAGCAGAGGCTCTGCATCGCGCGGACCATCGCGGTGAACCCCGAGGTGATCCTCATGGACGAGCCGTGCTCGGCGCTCGATCCGATCGCCACGGCGCGCATCGAGGATTTGATCGACGAGCTCAAGCAGAACTACGCGATCGTGATCGTCACGCACTCGATGCAGCAGGCCGCGCGCGTGTCGCAGCGCACGGCGTACTTCCATCTCGGCAAGCTCATCGAGGTCGGCGACACCGACGAGATCTTCACGAACCCGCGGCACAAGCTCACGGAAGACTACATCACGGGACGATTCGGCTGAGGGAGCGCCCGGCACGGCGAACGAGCTCGAGGAGTCGTCGTTAGCGGCGAGCCCGAGGCGACGGGTTCGACTCCGGCGGCCGCCTTATAGCATAGCGGCGGCATATCCCGAGAGGTCCAAAGGTCGCTCCTGTCAGCGCCGCCAGGCTCGTATGCTCGCCGCAGCGGCTGCCGAGCGATGGCCGCCGCGCGGAAGCTTGATGCCGGCGCCCTCCATACGTGTCAGTTCGCTCGTGCCGGCAGCGGCGCTGCTCGTGCTCTGCCGCGCCGGAGCGCAAGACCTCGAGCCGCGTCAGTATTCCAACGTGCCGGTCGGCATGAACTTCCTGATCGCGGGCTACGCGTCGTCGGACGGCGGCGTGCTGTTCGACCCGTCGATCGTGCTCGACAACGCCCAGCTCGGCATCGACGGCCCCGTGGTGGGCTACGCGCGCGGGCTCTCGCTCGGCGGGCTCTCGGCCAAGGTCGACGCCGGCGTGTCCCGTGTCTGCATGTCGGGGTCCGCGGATTTCGAGGGGCAGCGCGTGAGTCGCTCGAAATGCGGCCTCACGGACGCGAAGGCGCGGCTGTCCGTGAACTTCGTCGGCGCGCCTGCGTTGACGGCGCCGCAGTTCGCGAGCTATCGCCAGGGCTTCATCCTCGGTGCGAGCTTGCAGCTCGGCGTACCGGTGGGCGACTACACGCCGGCCGACCTGATCAACATCGGCGCGAATCGCTGGTCCGGGAAAGCCGAGATCGGGTTCTCGAAGGCGCTGCCGCGACGCTGGGTGCTCGAGCTGGCGCTTTCCGGCACGTTTTTTGAGGCGAACGGCGAGTTCAGAGGCAGCAGCAAGCGCGAGCAGGATCCGATCTACGCGCTGCAGCTGCACGCGGTTCGGAGTCTGCCGTCCGGCGTTTGGATCTCGGTGGACTCCACTCACTACCGGGGCGGCCAGACCAGGACGGACGGCGTGGAAAATCCGAACCAGCAGTCGAACGACCGGCTCGGGTTGACGGTGTCCGTGCCGATCAACCGCGCCCAGTCGATCAAGCTCTACTACAGCAGCGGCGTCACGGTGCGCACGGGCACCGACTTCGATACCGTCGGCGCGGCCTGGCAGTACCGCTGGGGCGGTCGGACCTGAGCACTCGCGCGGATCAATCGTCGACGGTGCGCAGCAGCTCGTTGAGCGAAGTCTTGCCGCGCGTCTTCTCGTCCACCTTCTTGACGATCACGGCGCAGTAGAGCGAGTACTTACCGTCCTTCGACGGCAGGTTGCCCGCCACCACCACCGAGCCCGCCGGCACGCGCCCGTAGTGGATCTCGCCGGTGGCGCGGTCATAGATCCGCGTGCTCTGGCCGATGTAGACGCCCATGCCGAGCACGCTGCCGCGCTCGACGATCACGCCCTCCACGACCTCCGAGCGCGCGCCGATGAAGCAGTCGTCCTCGATGATCGTGGGCGCGGCTTGAAGCGGCTCGAGCACGCCGCCGATGCCGGCGCCGCCCGAGAGGTGCACGTTCTTGCCGATCTGCGCGCAGCTGCCGACCGTCGCCCAGGTGTCGATCATCGAGCCCTTGTCGACGTAGGCGCCGATGTTGACGAACGACGGCATCAGCACCACGTCGGACGCGACGAACGCGCCGCGGCGCACGATCGCGTCCGGCACCACGCGCGTGCCGGCGCGCTTGAACTGCTCGGCCTCGTAGCGCGCGTATTTGAGCGGCACCTTGTCGAAGAACTTGGTGTGTCCGCCGTCGATCACGCGGTTGTCGTTCAGCCGGAACGACAGCAGCACGGCCTGCTTGAGCCATTGGTTCACCACCCAGCCGTCGTCGCGGCGCTCGGCGACGCGCAGCGTGCCCTCGTCGAGGCCGGCGATGCACTCGTCCACGGTCTGCCGGAGCTCCGGCTCCGCGCGGCCCGGTCCGAGCTCGGCCCGGCGGTCCCACGCGCGCTCGATCACTTCCTTGAGGTTGGTGCCCATGCTTGTCTCCCGCGTCACGAGCTGCGCGCGTCCGCGAGGGCTTCGCGCAGCGTTCTACCCAGCCGTTCCGACTGCGCTTCGTCGAGCGGCCTGTGATCGGTCGTCGTCACGAAGAACACGTCCTCGGCGCGCTCGCCGACGGTCGCGATCTTGGCGTTCTGCAGGGCCACGCGCTCTTGGTCGAACACCTTCGCGACCTGGAACAGGAGCCCGGGCCGGTCGCCGGCGACGAGCTCGATGATCGAGCGCGGGTTCTGCGGATCACGCGAGATCGATACTTGAACCGCCGTCGAGAACATTCGCACCTGGCGCGGCGCGCGCCGCGTGACCTTGAGCGTGTCGCCGCTGCCGCTCGTGAGCGCCTTGAGCAGGCGGTACTTGATCTCCTCGAGCCGCCGGCGGTCGCCGATTGGGCTGCCGTCGCTCTCGAGCACGCAATAGGTGTCGAGGCTCTGCGCCACCAGCGGCACGATCCGCGCGTCGACGATCGTGAGGCCGAGCTCGTCGAGCACCGCGGTGGCGCGGACGAACGAGCGAGTCTCCTCGGGCGAGTAGACGGCCACCGACGTGAGGCCTTGCGACACGACGTCGTTGACGTCGACGATGATCGCGCCCGGGTTCGCGCTCTCGGCGAGCACGCGCGTGTGCCACGCGATCTCCTCGGGGCGGTGCCTTAAGAAATACTCCTCGGTGAACGTCGACCAGATCTGCTGCCAGCGCTCGGGCGCGAGCCCGGCCTGGGACAGGATTCGCTCGGCTTGCGCCTGGCGGCCCGTGATGAGCTCCTCCTTGTCGATCGGGTTCGACACGCCGCGGCGCAGCGCGCGGCGCGTCGACTGGTAGAGCTCCCAGAACAGCGTGTCTTTCCACGAGTTCCAGATCTTCGGGTTCGTTCCGCGCACGTCGGCTACGGTGAGCACGTAGAGGTAATCCAAGTGCGTCTGGTCGCCGACGGTGCGCGCGAACTCGTTGACCACGTTCGGGTCGTTCAAGTCCTTCTTCTGCGCCGTCAGCGATAGGAGCAGGTGATGCTTCACGAGCCACGCCACGATTCGCGCGTCGTAGCGGCTCATGCCGTGCTCGAGGCAGAACGCCTCGGCGTCCACGGCCCCGAGCTCGGAATGGTCGCCGCCGCGCCCCTTGGCGATGTCGTGGAACAAGCCGGCGAGGTACGCGACCTCGGGCTTCTCGAGCCGCTGCATCACCGCGCTGCACGACGGGAACTCGTTGTCGAACCGCGGCAGAGCGAAGCGCCGCAGGTTCTCTACGACGAACAACGTGTGCGCGTCGACGGTGTACGCGTGGAACAGGTCGTACTGCATGCGGCCGACCACGCGGCCGAACGCCGGGATGTAGAGCCCCAGCACTCCGTAGGTGTTCATCCGCTTGAGCGTGCGCGTGACGCCGTTCGGCGCGCGCAGGACGTCGAGGAATAGGCGATGGTGCCGCGGGTTCTGCCGGAACTCCTCGTCGATGAGCCAGAGGTGCTGCTTGACGAGCGCGATGGTGCGCGCGTTGACGCCGCGCAGATCCAGGTTCTGCTCGAGCAGCAGGAATATCTCGAGCAGCGCCGACGGCTCGCGCGCGAACACTTGCTCGTCCGACACCTCGAGATAGCCGTTGCGGCTCTGGAAACGCGGCCCGAGCGGCACGGGCGGCTCGTTCTTGTCGAGCAGGATCGCTTCCTCGAAGAGCTGCAGCAGCATCTCGTTCAGACGGGAGAGCTCCATCACCGTGCGGTAGTAGCGCTGCATGAGCTGCTCGACCGCGAGAGTGAAGCTCGCGTCCTCGTAGCCGAGCATCGCCGCGAGCTTCACCTGGTGGTCGAACAGCAGCCGGTCCTCGCGCCGGCCCGTGAGGAGGTGCAGCCCGAAGCGGATCTTCCAGAGGAATGCCTGCCCGGCCGTAAGGATCCGGAGCTGGCCCTCGGTGAGGAACTTGTGCTCGACTAAGTCCTCGAGGCGCTTCGCGCCAAAGTGCCGGCGCGCGAGCCAGCTGATCATCTGGATGTCGCGTAAGCCCCCGGGACTGCCCTTGACGTTTGGCTCGAGGTTGTAGGCGGTGTCGTGATAGCGCGCGTGGCGCGCGATCTGCTCGTCGAGCTTCGCGCGGAAGAACTCGGCGCTGTTCCACATGCGGTCGGTGCCGATCCGCACGGGGAGCTCGGCGAAGAGCTTCCCTGGGCCGTGCAGCAGCCGCGTCTCCATGAGCGTGGTGAGCACCGTCACGTCGCCGCGCGCCTGCGCCTCGCAGTCGTCGAGCGTGCGGACGCTGTGGCCCGGCTCGAGGCCGATGTCCCAGAGGAACGTGAGGAAGCGGCCGATGGCCTCGTCGGTGTTGTTCTCGGCGGCCTTGTCGAGCAGCAGCAGCAAGTCGATGTCGGAGTGGGGATGCAGCTCGCCGCGGCCGTAGCCGCCGACCGCGACGAGGTCCGCGCTGCCGCGCAGCTCGTCTGCGTAATGGTCCCAGGCCGCGAGGATCACCTGGTCGACGATCTCGGCGCGCGCCCGGACGAGTGTTTCGATCGGTTCGTTGCGCTTGAAGCGCTCGCTCAGGCGCTCGCTCGCCTCGCGCAAGGCCTCGCGGAACGCGCCGACCGCCGTCGTGTCCCCGCGCAGCGCGCTCTCGAGCGCCGCGCGATCGATGAGCTCCCGCTTCGGTGCGTCGCTCCGTGGCTCTAGGCTCGTCGCCACGCTCAGAACCTAGTCACTGGGGTAACTTAGGGCGGTCGGCGGCGCCGAGGGTCAGGACCTCGTAGCCGCGGTCCGTGACGAGCACGGTGTGCTCCCACTGCGCGGACAACGAGTGGTCCTTGGTCACGACGGTCCAGCCGTCGGAGAGCAGCTTCACGTCGCGCTTGCCGGCGTTGACCATCGGCTCGACCGTGATCGTCATGCCGGGCACGAGCTCGACCCCGGTGCCGGGCTTGCCGTAGTGCAGCACCTGCGGGTCTTCGTGAAAGACCCGGCCGATGCCGTGGCCGCAGTACTCGCGCACCACCGAGAACCGCTGCTCCTCGACGAAGGTCTGGATCACATGGCCCACGTCGCCGAGCCGTGCGCCCGAGCGGATCGTGCGAATGCCGCGCCACATGGCCTCGAAGCACACGCGCGACAAGCGCTCGGCGATGATCGACGGCTCGCCCACGAAGAACATTCGGCTCGTGTCGCCGTGAAAACCGTCCTTGATGACCGTGATATCGACGTTGACGATGTCGCCGTTCTTGAGCACGCGGTCGCTCGGGATGCCGTGGCACACGACGTGGTTGACCGACGTGCAGATCGACTTGGGGAAGCCGCGATAGTTGAGCGGCGCCGGGATCGCCCCGAGCTCTCCGACGATGTAGTCGTGGCAGACGCGGTCGAGCTCCTCGGTGGAGACACCGGCCTGGACGCGGCTGCCGATCATGTCGAGCACTTGGGCCGCCAGACGGCCGGCGACCCGCATCTTGTCCTGCTCTTCAGGCGTTTTGATCGTGATCGTCATCTTGGGATGGCAGGCTCGCGGGACCCGGATTGCGCAGGCCCGAGCACGCGGCTGCGGAGGGCTCGCGCGGGCGGGTCGACGTTGTTGCTGCAAGGGAGCTATGGTATAAAGCGCGCGCCTCGGAGGCAACGAACGCTCCGAAGCAAATACACACACGTGTCGCAAACCGCCGGCGGGGTGCCCCGGAAACGGGGTCGTTGACGGGGACGCGTGGAGGATCAACCCAACAGGAGTGTTCCATGACCGACGTATCCATGCGCCGGATGCTGGAAGCGGGTGTCCATTTCGGGCACCAAACCCGCTTCTGGAATCCCAAGATGTCGCAATTCATCTTCGGCGAGCGCAACAAGATCCACATCATCGATCTCGAGAAGACGCTGCCGCTGTTCAAGCAGGCCAGCGAGTTCGTGCGCAGGCTCGTCGCCGACGGCGGTACGCTGCTGTTCGTCGGCAGCAAACGGGCGGCCAGGGAGGCTGTCGCGGTCGAGGCGGAGCGCTGCGGCATGCCGTACGTGAGCCAGCGCTGGCTCGGCGGCATGCTCACGAACTTCAAGACGATCCGCCAGTCGATCAAGCGCCTGCATCAGCTCGAAGAGACCACCGAGGCCGGCTCGAGCACGGAGTTTACGAAGAAGGAGCTCCTCGGCCTGGCCCGTGAGCGCGACAAGCTCCAGCGCGCCCTCGGCGGCATCAAGATGATGGACAACCTGCCTGACGCGGTCTTCATCATCGACGTGGGTCACGAGGAGATCGCGGTCAAAGAGGCGGGTAAGCTCAACATCCCCGTGCTTGCGATCGTCGACACGAACTGCTCGCCGGAGGGCATCGACTATCCGATCCCGGGCAACGACGACGCGATGCGCGCGATTCAGCTCTACGCGGCGGGCATTGCCGACGCGGTGCTCGAGGGCAAGTCCTCGATCCCCGAGGTGCCGACGGGCGACGACGAGTTCGTCGAGCTCGACGAGGAAGGCAAGCCCAGGGTCGAGCAGAAGCAGCAGCCCAAGAAGGCCCCGCCGAAGAAGCGCGGGCGCGTGACCAAGATCCGCTCGAAGGGTGCACCGTCGAAGGCTCCGGCCGACGAGGCCGGCGACGAGGCGGCCGACGCGCCCGACACGGACGGCGGCGACTCAGCGGCGCAATAGCCGCGGCACAGTATTTAAGGAGGACTCGCCATGGAAATCACTCCGGCGATGGTCAAAGAGCTCCGCGAGCGAACCGGCGCGGGCATGATGGATTGCAAGAAGGCGCTGGTCGAGGCCAGTGGCAACGCCGACGCCGCGGCCGAGGGGCTGCGCAAAGCCGGCCAGGCGAAGGCCGACAAGAAGGCGTCGCGTGTGGCCGCGGAGGGCCGCGTGGCGCTCAAGAGCAACGTGCCGTCCGGCCGCCATGTGCTCGTCGAGGTGAACTCGGAAACGGACTTCGTCGCGAAGGACGACAACTTCCGCGGTTTCGTCGAGCAGGTTGCCGACGTCGTGCTCGCGCAGGCGCCGAAGACGATCGAAGACCTGATGCGCGCCAAGCTCGGCGGGCAGACGGTCGAGGAGGCGCGCCTGGCGCTCGTCACCAAGGTGGGCGAGAACATCAGCGTGCGCCGCTTCGACGTGCTCGATACCAAGTCCTACGTGGGTAGCTACGTCCACAACGGCCGGATCGGCGTGCTGGTCGAGCTCGAGGGCGGCAACGCGGATCTGGCGCGCGACCTCGCCATGCAGGTTGCGTCGCTCGCGCCCCGCTACGTGTCGGGCGACGAGGTGCCCAAGGACGTTCTCGACAAGGAGCGGGAGATCATCCTCGCGCAGACCGCGAACGAGAAGAAGCCGCCGGAGATCATCGCGAAGATGGTCGAGGGCAGGCTCCGCAAGTTCGTCGACGAGATCACGTTGACGGGTCAGCCGTTCGTCAAGGATCAGGACAAGAAGGTCCGCGACCTGCTATCCGCCGCCAAGGCCAAGGTCACGCGGTTCCGGCGCTTCGAGGTCGGCGAGGGTATCGAGAAGAAGACCGCCGACTTCGCCCAGGAGGTCATGGCGCAAGTTTCGCAGAGCCGTTAATCTAGACCGCCAATCTAGGCCGTAGACATTGCCAGCCGAGGAGTCCATGGCACAAGGTTCGCCCCCCTATCGGCGAATTCTCTTGAAGCTCAGCGGCGAAGCCCTGTTGGGTAGCCACCAGTACGGCATCGACCCCGCCGTCATCCGCAGGGTCGCAAGCGAGGTCGCCGAGGTCATCGGGCTCGGAGTCCAGGTGGGGCTCGTGATTGGCGGCGGTAACATCTTCCGCGGCGCCGGCTTGGCCGAGGCCGGTATGGACCGCGTCACGGCCGATCACATGGGCATGCTGGCCACGGTGATCAACTCGCTCGCGATGCAGGACGCGCTCGAGCGGCAAGGGGCGGTCGCCCGCGTCATGGCCGCGCTGCAAATCCACGAGGTCTGCGAGGACTACATCCGCCGGCGGGCGATTCGCCACCTCGAGAAGGGTCGCGTCACGATCTTCGCGGCCGGCACCGGCAACCCGTTCTTCACCACCGACACCGCGGCGAGCTTGCGCGCCATCGAGATCGGCGCCGACGTGTTGATCAAGGCGACCAAGGTCGACGGCGTGTATTCCGCGGATCCGATGAAGGACCCGAGCGCGACGCGCTACCGGTCGCTGTCGTTCGACCAGGTGCTCGATCAGAAGCTCAAGGTCATGGACGCCACCGCGATCGTCATGTGCCGCGACAACGATCTGCCTCTCATCGTGTTCAACTTGAACAACGCCGGCGACCTCATTCGAATCGTCAAGGGCGAGATGCTCGGCACGTCCGTGGCGAACCATCTGTCGCGCACCGGAACCTGAGCCCGGAGCCTGAACATGAGCGGTGGAAGGTAGCGTGATCAACGACATCAAGAAAGACGCGGACGTGCGCATGCAGAAGAGCGTGGCCGCGCTCAAAGAGGAGATGAAACGCCTGCGAACGGGGCGCGCGAACGCCGGCCTGCTCGAGCACGTGATGGTCGACTACTACGGCTCGAAAGTACCCGTGAAGCAGACCGCGAACATCACGGTCGAGGACGCGCGCACGATCGTCGTCACGCCCTGGGACAAGGGCAGCGTAAAGGCGGTCGAGAAGGCGATCATCGACTCCAATCTCGGGCTCAATCCGGTCACGGCGGGCCAGGTGATCCGCGTGCCGCTGCCGCCGATGACGGAAGAGCGCCGCAAGGAGCTCGTGCGAGTCGTGCGGCACGAGGCCGAGAACGGACGCGTCTCCGTGCGCAGCGTGCGTCGCGAGGCGCTGGCCGATCTCAAGGAGCTGCTGAAGGACAAGGAGATCACCGAGGACGACGATCGCCGCGCGCAAGAGGACATTCAGAAGCTCACCGACCGCCACGTAGGACAGATCGACGCGCTCTTGAAGGACAAAGAAGCCGAGATCATGGAATTCTAACGAGCGTGCATGTAGCGAGCGTTTAGAACCCCACCGAGCTCTCATTCCCAAGCAGCACTTCGTCGACAACATGGCCGCCAATCCGGCTCAACGCAAAGCGAACGTTATCGCGCCGCAACACCTTGCAGTCATCATGGACGGCAACGGCCGGTGGGCGCACCGGCGCGCGTTGCCGCGCCAAGCGGGGCATAGAGCGGGCATCAAGCCGGTGCGCGCGACGGTCGAGCTGTGCGCGCAGAGCGGTGTCGAGACCCTGACTCTGTTCGCGTTCTCGAGCGAGAACTGGCGGCGGCCCGTCGAGGAGGTTCGCGGCCTGATGACGCTGTTCGTGGACGCGCTCGAGCGCGAGGTCGCGGAGCTCGACTCGAATGGCATTCGCCTGAAGTTCATCGGCGATCTCGACGCGCTCAACTCCACGCTGCGGCGGACGGCCGATGCGGCCGTGCGCAAGACGGAGAGCAACACTCGCATGGACCTCGTGGTAGCCGTCGCCTACGGCGGACGCTGGGATCTCGCCCGGGCCGCGCGCAAGCTCGCGGCGGATGCGGCGGCCGGCAAGCTCGACCCGGAGAAGATCGACGAGGCGGCGGTCGCCGCCGCGCTGCAGACCGCCGCGTGCCCCAACGTCGACCTCCTGATCCGCACGGGCGGCGAGAAGCGGATCAGCAACTTCATGCTCTGGGAAGTCGCCTACGCCGAAGTTTATTTCTCCGACGTCCTGTGGCCCGACTTCACGGCCGCCGAGCTGCGCAAGGCGTTCGAGTTCTATGCGCGCCGGCAGCGGCGGTTCGGCCGCACCGGGGAGCAGATCGAGGCGGTGGGTTGCTAGTCACGCGGGTCATTACCGGAGCGATCCTGGGCGGCGCCCTGATCGCCACGGTGTTGTTGTTGCCGACCCTGTACGCCGCGGCCGTTCTCGCGGCGTTGTGGTTGGCCGGCGCCTGGGAGTGGGCCGGCCTGGCGCGGCTGCGCGGGCCGTACCAGGCGGTTTACGTGGCCGTGGTCGCCGTAGGCATGGTGCTCTCGTTCCAGGCGAGCTCGCTGACGGCCACCCCGATGCTGACCGTCGCGATCGTGTGGTGGGCGGTGGCGCTGGCCGCGCTGCTCAGTGCGCCGCACACCTTCGGGATGCCCGCGGTCGCGGGCGTCGGCCTCGTGGTGCTGCTGCCGTCCTGGCTGCTGCTCGTGCAGCTCCACGGTGACGGGCCCTCGGGACCCGGGCTCGCCTTGACGGCGCTCGCAATCGTCTGGGCGGCCGACGTCGGCGCCTATGGCGTCGGCCGCCTGCTCGGGCGGGTGAAGCTCGCCCCCAAGGTCAGCCCCGGCAAGACCTGGGAGGGCTTGGGCGGCGGCGTCGCGCTGGCCGCGGCCGCGGCGTGGGTCGCGGCGCTTCTTCTGGCGCTGCCGCAGGTGGAGATGGTGATGCTCGGGATCGTGACGGCCCTCGTGTCCGTCGTCGGCGATCTCACCGTCAGCATGTTCAAGCGCAACGTCGGCCTCAAGGATAGCGGGGCGTTGCTGCCGGGCCACGGCGGAGTCATGGATCGCATCGACAGCCTGACGGCGGCGGTGCCGGTCTTCATGCTCGGCATCCGTCTGGCCGGCATCGCAGCGTGACTTCAGGAACTTGCCGCGCCGTCGCGCGGTCTCTTGATCGAGACGACCGCGGGGATCCCAAAACGAGTTGTATCGGCGCCACCGGCAGGCTCGCCCTCTGCAACACGCCGGTGACCGGCTAGAATACCGGGCTTTGCCGGCCCCCCGAGGCTGCTCCGCGCTGCTGCTGGATGGATCAATGCTAGACGTGGGTTTATCGATTCTCGCCTTCATCGTCGCGATCGGCGTGCTCGTCTCGGTTCACGAGTTCGGCCACTTCTGGGTCGCACGCAAGCTCGGCTTCAAGGTGCTGCGGTTTTCCGTAGGGTTCGGCAATCCGCTCCTGCGCCGTCGCGGCGGGCCGCCCGACTTCATCGAGTATTGGTTGTCGTCGATTCCGCTCGGCGGCTACGTCAAGATGCTCGACGAGCGCGAGGCGCCCGTGGCCGACATCGAGAGCCACCGCGCTTTCAACCGCCGGCCGGTGCCGCAACGCATCGCCGTGCTGCTCGCCGGCCCCACGTTCAATTTCTTGTTCGCGATCCTCGCGTATTGGGTGATGTTCGCGACGGGAGTGCCCGGCATCAAACCGGTGATCGGCTCCGTCACTGACGGCTCGGTCGCGGCCCGAGCCGGGCTCGCGCCGAACGACCGGATCGAATCGGTGGGCGGCCGGCCCACCGAGACCCTCGAGGGCGCGACGCTCGCGATCCTCGACGAGTTGCTCGCCGACGGCCGAATCGCTCTCACCGTTCGCGAGCCGAACGGCAACATCAAGAGCGCGATGCTCGACGTCCGCGGCCGCGAGGCCGAGCTCACCGAGCCGGCCGCTTTGTTCAGCGGGCTCGGCATTCGGCCAGGCCCCGTGTTACCGGCGGTGATTGCCGTGATCACGCCCGGCTCCGCTGCGGAGCGTGCGGGGTTCCAAGTCGGCGACGAGGTGTTGCGCGCCGACGGCGTCGCGATTCGTGGCTGGGAGCAATGGCGGGGGTTCATCCGCGAGCGGCCCGGCGCGACCGCGACGATCGACGTGCTCCGCGACGGGCGCACGCTCACCGTGCCCGTCACGATCCCCGCGGTCGAGGACGGCGGCAAGACGGTCGGCCAGATCGGCGCCCAGGCGTCGGAAACCCTGCCGCCGGCGACGGTCGAGAGTCTGCGCGCGGAGCAACGCTACGGCGCTCTCGAGGCGTTGCCGCGCGGCATCCAGAAGACCTGGGACATGAGCGCGCTCACGGTGCGGATGCTCGCCAAGATGGTCGTCGGCGACGTTTCGTTGAAGAACGTCTCCGGCCCGCTCCAGATCGCGAGCTATGCCGGCGCAAGCGCGCAAGCCGGATTCAGCTCGTTCCTGGACTTCCTCGCGGTGGTCAGCATCAGCCTCGGCATTCTCAACCTGCTGCCGATACCGTTGCTCGACGGAGGCCAGGTCGTCTACCAGCTCGCGGAGTGGGTCAAAGGCTCGCCGCTTTCCGATCGCGCGATGGCGGTGGGTCAGCAGATCGGGGTGTTTTTCCTGATCGTGCTCATGAGCTTCGTCTTCTACAACGACATCACCAGAATGTTCGGCTCATGACGTCGCGGCGTTTCGCGGAGCTTCTGCTGCTCGTAGCAGGAGTGGGTGCGGGCGGCACGGCGCTGGCGGCGATTCAGCCGTTCGTCGTGCGCAACTTCAGCGTCGAGGGCGCGCAGCGCATCGCCGAAGGCACCATCTACAACTACCTGCCGATCAACATCGGCGATACGGTCGACGAGCAACGGCTGCGTGAATCCGTCCGCGCGCTGTTTCAGACCGGCTTCTTCCGCGACGTCGAGTTCCGCAAGGACGGCGACACGCTCGTCATCGTGGTGCTCGAGCGACCGTCGATCCTGGAGTTCACGTTCGACGGCAACAAGGACATCAAGGACGAAGACCTCAAGAAGTCCCTCACCAACATCGGGCTCGCGACGGGCAAGACGTTCGACCAGTCGGTGCTCGACGAGGTCGTCCGCTCGCTCACCGAGGAGTACTACAGCCGCGGCAAGTACGCCGCCAAGATCACGCCGAGCGTGGAGTTGCTCGAGGACAACCGCGTGCGCGTCTCGATCCAGATCGAGGAGGGCGACCGGGCGAAGATCCGCCAGGTGAACATCGTCGGCAACACATCGTTCGAAGACAAAGAGATCCTCTCCGCCTTCGAGCTGAAGACGGGCAACTTCCTCTCGTTCATCAAGAAGAACGATCGCTATTCGAAGCAGGCGCTCGAGGGCGATCTCGAGAAGCTGCGCTCGTTCTACATGGACCGAGGCTTCGCCGACTTCCATTGGGACGACGTGCAGGTCGCGATCTCCCCCGACAAGCGCGACATCTTCGTGACGATCGGCATCACCGAAGGCGACCGTTATACGATCTCTGACGTGAAGCTCGCGGGCGACATGGTCGTGCCGGAAGACCAACTCCGCGGGCTCATCCTCGCGCAGCCGGGGCAGACGTTCTCGCAAGGCCTGCTCACGCGCAGCGAGGAGTTCATGAATACGCGGCTCGGCCTCGACGGCTACGCCTTCGCGCAGGTCCGCGCCGTGCCCGAGCTCAACAAGGAAACCAAGGAAGCCTCGATCACTTACTTCGTCGACCCGAAGAACCGCGTGTACGTGCGGCGCATCAACTACAACGGCTCGGACAGCGTCAACGACGTGGTCTTCCGCCGCGAGATGCGCCAGCTCGAGGGCGGCTATCTGTCGAATGCGCTCGTCGACCGCTCGCAAGTACTGTTGCAGCGGTTGCCGTACGTCAAGAAGGTGGAGCACGAGACTACGCCGGTTGCGGGCAGCCCCGATCTCGTGGATGTCGACTTCAAGATCGAGGAAGGATTGCCCGGGCAGTTCGGCGGCAGCCTCGGGTTCTCCGAGACCTACGGCCTCACGCTCGGCGGCAACTTCATTCACTCGAACTTCATGGGCACGGGCAACCGCGTGGAGGTGAACCTCCGCGGCGGCCAGTATCAGAAGGTCTACGACATCAACTACACCGACGCCTATCGCAACATCGACGGGCTCTCCCGCACGTTGTCGTTGACGTATCAGGACATCACGCAGTACACGTCGGCCACGTCGGACTTCTCCACCACGACGCTTTCGGGCGGCATCAATTGGGCGTGGCTGATCCGCGACTTCCAACAGGTGCGCTTCGGTTTCGCGTATCAGGACGCGGAGCTCTTGACGAGCGCGTTCAGCTCGCAGCAGGCGCTCGACTGGGTGAGGAGCAACGGCAAGGTGTTCGAGCCGAACGACCTCGACAACGACCCCACCAACTGCGGAGTCTGCGGCACGAGAGTGAGGAGCTTGGAGCTCGTCGCGGGGTGGTCGTACAACTCGCTCAATGCCGCGCTGTTCCCGACGGCCGGCATGCGCTTGTACAGCTCGTTGAACGCGGCGGTCCCCGGCAGCGACGTGGAGTACTTCATGGCGTCGCTCGACTTCACGAAGTACGTTCCGTTGGTCGGCCGCTGGCGTTTCCGCGCCCATAGCGAGCTTGCCTACGGCGACTCGTACGGCGCAACGACCTCGCTGCCGCCGTTCCGCCAGCGCTATGCGGGCGGCCCGGGATCGGTGCGCGGCTTCAAGGAGAGCACGCTCGGTCCGCTCGACAATCTGCGCAACCCGTACGGCGGCAACTTGCTGTTCGTGAACCAGCTCGAGCTCATCATCCCCACGCCGGCGAAGATCGGCGGCTCGACGCGAATCGCGATGTTTTACGACTTCGGCAACGTCTTTTCGACGGGCGGTGTGAAGTTCTACGACAGGCTCGGCGACCCTATCGACTACCGTTTCAATTATGATAGGTTAAAGAAATCCGTCGGCATCGGGGTCGAATGGCTGGCGCCCCTGGGCTTGCTGCGGTTCAGCTACGCGATCCCATTGAACGAAGACCAAGAAACGGATCGATACTTCAGCGACGACACCGAGCAATTCCAGTTCTCCATCGGCCAGGCCTTTTAGTTCTTGAAGGACGAAACATTCATGATCAGCACGCAGCTCGCTTCGGCCACTCCGCGTCGCCGGAGCATTTTCGGCACCGGCAGCGACTCGATTGCGAGGCTGGGCGCCAAGGCCTTGCCCTTCATCGCCGTGGCGTTCGGGGCCGCGCTCGCGTTCAACGCCGATGCGCAGACGAACCTCAAGATCGGCGTGGTCAACGTCGGCAAGCTGCTCGATGCATCGCCTCAAGCGGTGGCGGTAGGGGACAAGCTCAAGACCGAGTTCGCGTCGCGGCAGAGCGAGATCCTCAAGATGGGGCAGGATCTGCAGGCCAAGAACGACCGGTTCCAAAAGGATCAGGCCGTGATGGGCGAGGAAGAGCGCGTGAACCTGCAGCGGCAGATTCGCGACGGCCAGCGAGACCTGCAGCGCACCCAGGACCAGTACGTAGAGGACTTGAACGCCCGGCGCACCGAGGAGAGCAACAAGCTGCTGAGCGACATCGCGGCGCGCATCCGGACCTATGCGAGCGCGCAGAATTACGATCTCGTCCTCAGCGACGCCGTTTACGTCAGCGGCCAGCTCGACATCACAGCTGAAGTCCTCAAGGCGCTACAGGCAGACGCCGGGAAGCCGGGCGCAACGCGGCCGGGCGGTGCGGCACCGGCGCCGGCGCGGCCGAGCGGTGCGGCGCCGGCACCACCGCGCTGAACGGGCGCCGCCGTGCGGCCGCCCGACGATGCTCCGCGACGCTGACCGCCATGACCGCGACCCTGCGCGAGCTCGCGGACCAATTCGGATGTGAGCTGCACGGCGCCGATCGAGCCGTGACCCGCGTCGGCACGCTCTCGGGGGCCGGCCCGGACGCCGTCACGTTTCTCGCGAACGCCGCGTATCGCAAGCAGCTCGAGGCCACGCGCGCCGCGGCCGTAGTGCTCGAGGAGAAGCATCGCGCGGGCTGCCCGGTCGCGAGCCTCGTCCATCCGCAGCCCTATCTCACGTACGCCCGGATCGCGACCTACCTGAATCCTCCGCTGGTCGCCGTTCCCGGCGTCGCGGCGAGCGCCGTCCTCGCGGCGGGCGTGCGCGTCGCGCCGTCCGCGGAAGTGGGTGCGCAGGTCGTGATAGGCGGGGGCTGCGTGATCGGCGACGGCGCGGTCATCGGACCGGGGTGCGTGCTCGGCGCCAACGTCGCTGTCGGCGCGGGCTCGCGGCTCGTCGCGCGAGTGACGGTGCTCGACGACGTGCGCATCGGCGCGCGCTGCATCCTGCAGCCCGGAGCGGTCATCGGCGCCGACGGTTTCGGCTTCGCCCCCGACGCGGGCAAGTGGCTCAAGATTCCGCAATTGGGCGGCGTCGTCATCGGCGATGACGTCGAGATCGGCGCGAACACGTGCATCGATCGCGGCACGATCGACGACACCGTCATCGAGGATGGGGTGAAGCTCGACAATCTCGTGCAGATCGCGCACAACGTGCGAGTGGGCGCGCATACGGTCATGGCTGCGATGTCGGGTGCGGCGGGCAGCACCAAGATCGGCAAGCGCTGCATGGTGGGCGGCGGCGCCGTGATGATCAACCAGATCTCCATCTGCGACGACGTGATGATCATGTTCCGCGGTGTGGTGACGAAGTCCATCGACAAGCCCGGCACCTATTCGAGCGCGTTGCCGGCGGACGAAGTCGGACGCTGGCGCCGCAACGCGGCGCGGTTCAAGAAGCTCGACGCGTTGGCGGAGCGAGTACGCGCCGCGGAGCGCGCCCTCGGCCTCACAGGAAAGACGAAAGCAGAACAAACCGATGACTGACGACAAGACCATCGACATCAAAGGCATCCTCGAACGTCTGCCGCACCGTTTCCCCTTTCTCATGGTGGATCGCGTGCGCAGCGTGACCGCCGGCAAGTCGATCGTCGCGCTGAAGAACGTGACCGCGAACGAGGCACACTTCGAGGGGCATTTCCCCGGTCATCCGGTAATGCCCGGCGTGCTCATCATCGAGGCGCTCGCGCAGGCCGCGGGGGTGCTCGCGTGGGAGAGCGTGACGGACGAGGAGCGCCTCTGGATCCTCTACCTGGTGGGCATCGACAAGACGCGTTTCAAGCAGCCGGTGATGCCCGGTGATCAGCTCGTGCTCAACGTGGAGCTAGTGCAGCGCCGGCGGAACCTGTGGCGATTCGAGGGCCGCGCCGAGGTCGACGGCAAGGTCGTGGCTGCCACGGACCTTCTGCTCGCGGACGGGCCCAAACCTTGATCGATCCGCGAGCCGTCGTCGCCCCCGACGCGCGTCTGCACGAGAGCGTGACGGTCGGTCCGTACGCCGTCATCGGCCCCGACGTCGAGATCGGGCGCGGCACGCGCATCGAGCCGCATGCGGTGGTCAAGGGGCCGACGGTCATCGGCGAGGACAATCACATCTTTCAGTTCGCCTCGATCGGCGACGACCCGCAGGACAGAAAGTACAAGGGCGAGCGCACGATGCTCGTGATCGGCGACCGCAACACGATCCGCGAGTTCGTCACGATGAATCGCGGCACGGTGCAGGAGCAGGGCGTCACGCGCGTAGGCAACGACAACTGGATCATGGCGTACGCGCACGTCGCCCACGACTGCGTCGTCGGCAGCAACACGATCTTCGCGAACAACGCGTCGATCGCGGGACACGTGCACGTCGGCGACCACGCGATTTTGGGCGGCTTCACCGCCGTGCACCAGTTCTGCCGGATCGGCGCGCATTCGATGACGAGCATGTTCAGTTATCTCACGAAGGACGTGCCCGCCTACACGATGGTGTCGGGCCGCCCGGCCGAGCCGCGCGGCATCAACGCCGAAGGGCTGAAGCGGCGCGGCTTCACGCCGGAGCAGCTCCGTAACATCCGCGAGGCCTACCGAACGGTGTTCCGGCTCGGCCTGAATCTCGACGAGGCGATCGCTGACGTCGAGAAGCGCCTGCTCGAGCAGCCCGAGCTCCAGCTGTTCGTCGACTCGCTCCGAGCCGGCTCCCGCGGCATCGCCCGCTAGCGGAAAATAGGGACATGTTACTTTTTCGGTCCGGTGCTTCTTCGGCCGATCGGCGGTCGCGCCTCACGATGGCCGGCGCTGGCGTCGCGGTGGCTGCGGTCGCACCTCGAACGAGACGTGTGACGCCTCCGCCGCGGCACGCGACTTCGCCGGCCTTCGGCCGGTCCCCTCGCCACGGCGCGTTCGCCGGGGTCCAAAACGCGGTCGCTTATTTGGTTCGCTTCGTAGAGCCGGTGTGCCGCCGCGTTTTGGATGCTCGCCTGCGGCTCGCCCCCGGGCGCTGCGCGCCCGGGCTCCGCGGCTCTCGGCGCTGTGGCTCGGCTCGTCGCTACCGCCGCGGCGGAGGCGTCACACGTCTCGTTCGAGGTGCGACCGCAGCCATTGCGCGCATCGCGCGGCCCAAAGTGAGCCACGAGCCGATCGGTGCCGGTCGAACGTTGGCGCGCGCGAAAAAGTAACATGTCCCCATCTTCTTCTGGGCTGCGCGTTGCGGTGGCGGCGGCCGAGGCTTCGGGCGATACGCTTGGAGCGGGGCTCATCGAGGCGTTGCGCGAGCGCGAGGCCGGCGCGGAGTTCTACGGCGTGGCGGGGCCGCGGATGATTGCGGCGGGGTGCGAGCCGTGGAATCGGGTCGAGGAGATCTCCGTGATGGGGTTTGCGGAGGTGCTGCCGCATCTGCCGCGGCTGCTCAAGCTGCGGCGCAACCTGATACGGCGGATCGAGGGCAGCGGCGCGAGCGTGTTCGTCGGCATCGACTCGCCGGACTTCAATCTGCCGATGGCGAAGAAGCTGAAACGCGCCGGTATCCCAACCGTTCAATACGTGAGCCCCCAGGTTTGGGCGTGGCGGCAGTCGCGCGTGAAGAGTATCCGCGCGTCGGTCGATCTCGTGCTCTGCGTGCTGCCGTTCGAGACGAAGTTCTACGAGGAGCACGGCGTCCGTGCCAAGTTCATCGGCCACCCACTCGCGGACGCGATCCCACTCGAGGTCGACCGGCGCGCGGCCCGCGAGGCGCTTGGCGTGCCGTTCGACCGGCCGCTGCTCGCCGTGCTGCCGGGCAGCCGCCGTAGCGAGGTCGGCAGTCTCGCGGCGCCGTTCTTGGGCACGGCCGCGTGGCTCGAGCGCGCGCACCCCGGGCTCGAGATCGCGGTCGCGCTCGCGAGCGAGGCCGTGGGCCAGGTGTTTCGCGAGGCCGCGCGCGGCGTGGCTACCGCCAAGCCGCCGCACCTGATCGTCGGCCGCGCGCGCGAGGTCATGGCCGCGGCCGACGTCGTGCTCACGGCGTCGGGCACGGCGAGCCTCGAGGCCCTGCTGCTCAAGCGGCCGATGGTCGTCGCCCACCGGATCGAGCCCCTGACCTACTGGATCGTGCGCCGGCTCGGTGTGGCGAAGCTGCCGCATTTCTCGCTGCCGAATCTGCTCGCGGGCCGCAACGTGGTGCAGGAGTTCGTGCAGGACCAAGTGCGGCCGGAGGTCTTGGGCCCCGCGCTTCTGTCGCTCCTCGAGACCCAAGAGCTCGGCCGCGGCTGGTATGATGCGTTCGCCACCATCCACCGACAATTGCGCTGCGACGCTAGCAGAACGGCCGCGCGCGAGGTGCTCGAGCTCGTACGGGGACGCTAGGACGTGAGCGGTTTCGTGCATTTGCGGGTGCACACCGAGTACTCGCTCGTCGACAGCGTCGTGCGTGTCGACCCGCTGGTCGAATCGCTCGAGCGGCAGCGCATGGCCGCGTGCGCGATCACCGACCAGGGTAACGTCTCCACCCTCGTCAGATTCCACAAGACTGCCGTGGCGCGCGGCATCAAGCCGATCGTCGGCGCCGACGTGTGGGTCGCCGAATCGGCCGACGACCGCGAGCCGTCGCGACTGGGGCTGCTCTGTCAGAACCGCGCGGGGTTCAAGCGCTTGAGCGCGCTGCTGACGAGGAGCGCCGCGCTCGGCCCGATCCGCGGCCGTCCGGCGATCTTGCGCGACTGGCTCACGGTAGACGCGCTCGAGGGCCTCATCGGGCTCTCCGGTGCCCAGGCGGGCGAGCTCGGCAAGGCCTTGAGCGGCGGGGGCCGTGACGCGCGGGCGGCCGAGATCTTGGACTACTGGCGCACGCTGATGCCGGGCCGCTTCTACGTGGAGCTGCAGCGGCTCGGACGGCCGAACGAGGCGGACTACGTGGCGCGCGCCGTCCACCTCGCCGCGGCGACGGCCGCCCCGGTCGTCGCCACCAATGACGTCTGTTTCCTGGAACGCGGCGACTTCGAGGCCCACGAGACGCGCGTCTGCATCGGCCAGGGCGTGACGCTCGACGACTCCGCGCGGCCGCACGACTACACCGACGAGCAGTACCTGAAGTCGGCCGGTGAGATGGCCGCGCTGTTCGCGGACTTGCCGGAAGCGCTGCGCAACACGCTGGAGATCGCGAAGCGCTGCACGCTCGAGGTCGACCTGGGCAAGGTGTTCCTGCCGGACTTCGCGACGCCCGACGGCCAGCCGCCGCGCGCCTACCTCGAGCAGCGCGCCCAGCAGGGGCTCGACGAGCGCTTGCGGCAGCTTGCGGTGCCCGAGCAGCACGTGCCGCGCTACCGCGACCGGCTCGCGGCCGAGCTCGGCGTGATCGCGAAGATGGGCTTCGAGGGCTATTTCCTCATCGTCGCCGACTTCATCGCCTGGGCGCGCGAGCACTCGATCCCGGTGGGTCCCGGCCGCGGCTCGGGCGTCGGCTCGCTCGTGGCCTATGCGCTGCGCATCACCAATCTCGATCCGCTCGCGCACGATCTTTTGTTCGAGCGGTTCTTGAATCCCGAGCGCGTCTCGCTCCCGGACTTCGACATCGACTTCTGCATCGAGGGCCGCGACCGCGTCATCGACTACGTCGGCCGGCGCTACGGCCGCGAGCGCGTGTCGCAGATCGTGACCTACGGCACGATGGCGGCGAAGGCCGTGGTCCGCGACGTCGGCCGCGCGCTCGGGCATCCGTACGGCTACGTCGACCGCATCGCGAAGCTCATCCCGTTCGAGATCGGCATCACCCTCGACAAGGCGCTCGCGGACGACGCCGAGCTCCGCGGCATGTACGAGTCCGACGACGAAGTGCGGGGCCTGATCGACCTCGCGCGCCGGCTCGAAGGGCTCGCGCGCAACATCGGCACGCACGCGGGCGGCGTCGTGATCGCGCCCGCGGCGCTCACCGAGTTCATGCCGCTCTACGCGATCGACACCGGGCTCCTCACCCAGCTCGACAAGGACGACCTCGAGGCAATCGGCCTCATCAAGTTCGATTTCTTGGGGTTGAAGACGCTCACGATCATCGACAAGGCGGTCGCGGCGATCAACCGTGAGCGCGCGGCGCGCGGCGAAACGCCGATCGACATCGACGCGATTCCGGTCGACGACGCGAAGACCTACGAGCTGCTCCGGCAATGCAAGACGACCGCCGTGTTCCAGCTCGAGTCGCTCGGCATGCGCGATCTCATCAAGCGCCTGCAGCCCGATCGTTTCGACGACCTCACGGCCATCGTCGCGCTATTCCGCCCCGGCCCGATGCAGATGGCCGACGAGTTCATCAACCGCAAGCATCTGCGCGGCGTCGCCACGGACTACCTGCATCCGCGCCTCGAAGGGATCCTGAAGCCGACCTACGGCGTGATCCTCTACCAAGAGCAAGTGATGCAGATCGCGCAGGTGCTCGCGGGTTACTCGCTCGGCGGCGCGGACCTGCTGCGGCGCGCGATGGGCAAGAAGAAGCCGGAGGAGATGGCGCTGCAGCGGGCGGTGTTCTCGAAGGGCGCGGTCGAGCGCGGCGTCGAGGAGGCGCGCGCGAGTCACATCTTCGACCAGATGGAGACGTTCGCCGGCTACGGCTTCAACAAGTCGCACGCGGCCGCTTACGCGCTGATCGCCTATCAGACGGCGTGGCTCAAGGCGCACTATCCCGAGGCGTACATGGCGGCCGTGCTCACCGCCGACCTCGACAACACCGATCGGCTCGTGGTGCTCAAGGACGACTGCAGGCGCTTCGGCATCAGCCTCGAGCCGCCCGACGTCAACACGTCGGTGTTCGCGTTCACCGTCCCCGGGCCGAAGCGCATCAGCTACGGCTTGGGCGCCTTGAAGGGTGTGGGGCAGATGGCCGTCGACGCGCTCGTCGCGGAGCGCGCGGCACGCGGCCCGTACAAGGACCTGCTCGACCTCTGCCGCCGCGTGGATCTGCAGAAGATCAACCGGCGCGTGCTCGAGGCGCTCGCGCGTTCGGGGGCGCTCGACGCTCTCGGAGCGAACCGCGCGACGCTGCTCGCGTCGATCCCCGATGCCTTGCAGCTCGCGGAGCGGGCGGGGCACGCGGCCGCGGCCGGGCAGGGCGGGCTGTTCGCCACCGACGATGTCGACACCACGATCGAGCTCACGACGCCGGTGCAGCGCGAGTGGACGAAACGCGAGCGCCTGCAAGGAGAGCTCGACAGCCTCGGGCTGTACCTCACGGGTCACCCGTTCGAGGACTACGCGGGCCACTGCGAGAAATTTACGAACAACCCGATCGCCGGCGTTCTCGGGCCGCCGCCGGCCGAAGGTGCGCAGTTCTTCACCCGCCGCGAGGTCAAGCTCGCGGGCGTGGTCACCGATATCCGTCGCCGCGGCAGCCGCGTGTTCCTGATGCTCGACGACAACACCGAGCGCATCGAGGTCGCACTGTTCGAGGAGGTGATCGCGCAGTGCAAGCAGCTCCTGTCGAAGTACGCGATGCTCGTCGTCGAAGGCGCTCTGCGTTACGACGACTTCTCGAACGGCTGGCGCGTCGTCGCCAAGCGCGTGCGCACCGCAGACTCGATGATCGAGGAGAATGCGCGGCGTGTGACTATCCGTTGGTCGAGCCACACGGCGAACGGCTCGCTCGTCCGCGATCTCCAGCAGATCTTGAAGCCGTTTCTGCGCGGCAAGTGCGAGATTTGCCTGCGCTATCGCAACTCGACAGCGGAAGCCGAGCTAACCCTCGGCGACAAGTGGACGGTCTCGCTCACCCGCGAGCTGCGCGACAAGCTCACCGAGCTCTTGGGCGACGACAGCTACTCGATCCACTACCTGAAGCACCCGCTCTGAGGCGATTATGAGCCGCACATGCTCGCGCTCGAATCGGTCGCGCTTGTCGAAGGGAGCGCCGGTGACGGCGGCGTTTGCTCGGCTCGTCATTCTGCTCTGTGCCGCGGCAACGGCAACGGCCGCCGCGCAATCATCGAGCGTGCCGGATGTGCTCGCGCGCCTGCCGCCCGCGAGCGGCCGCGCGGCGATTCTCGTGGACGGCTCCGCCGCAGCGGCCGACGCGACGGCCGCGACTTGGGACGGCGCCGTCGCGGTGGCGGAGTGGCTGATCGCTCGATTGCCGGCCGATGCCGAATATCAAGTCATCGTGTTCGCGGACCAAGCTCGAGCCCTGCAGGCACCGAGCGGCACCTGGTTCGTGCGCGGCAGCGAGGCCGATACCAACGAGGTGTCGCGCGCGTTGCGCGCGAACGTCCCGCCGGTAGGTCAGCCGAATCTCGCGGCGGCGTTTTCCGCGGCTGCTGCGCTCGTGCCAAAGGTAGAGCGGATCTATTTGGTGGCCGCGGCGGCGCCGGGCCGCGAGCTGCCGGAAGCGAGGCGGTCCTCGCTGTTCGCGAACGCGATGAAGTCGCTGCCGAAGGCGACGCCGGTCGACACTCTGCTCTTGCCCTCGGTGAACGGCGACGAAGTGACGCGGTTCTGGTTTGCGTCCCTTCGGACGCGCGGATCCATGCTCGCGCTGCCGACGGACCGGCGCGGGAGAGCGTCGGCCGAGAGCGGTCCTCGCTTCGAGGCGGCGCATGCCGTCTTCGTCGTCGATACTTCGGGCAGCATGGTTCAGCTCGCCTGGGAGCGTGTGCAGCGGGTCGTTCGCGAGGTGATCACGCGGTCCGCGAGCCTCGAAGACTTTCTCATCATCAACGACGAAGGACGCGCGCTGGAGGCTGCCCCCACGTGGACCGCAGTGAGTCCCGCCGCGGTCGAAAAAGTTGCGGGCGCCCTCGCTCGCTGGCAGGCCCATTCGGGCTCGGCCCCGACCGGCGGGATCCTCCGCGCCGTCGAGCTCGCGCGCAGCGTCGGGCCCACCACCATCTACGTGCTCGGCGACGACCTCGCGGTGTCGGTGCCGAAACCGAGACGGGTGGAGTGGTCCCTCGATCGGAGCCGCGAGGAACTGCTGGACGTCCTGAACAGGGACGAGGTCCGCGGCAACATCATCGTAAGCACGATCGCTTTTCCCACGATCTACGAGGCAACTGGAGAGCTCTATACGGCGGCGGGCTTCGCCGCGCTTCAGTACGAGCTCGCGGTGCGCACCGGAGGGTTCTTCGTCGGTCTGCCTGCGAGATGATGCCCGGCCGGCGATTGCCGGTGTGCCCGCGATGATCGCCGGGTGAGTTCCGCTATTCCGGTCCCCTTGTCACTCGCGGAGCGTTCCGGGTAAGGTGCCGGGTCAGGTGGGGTCGTCTGGTATGTATGGATCTGAAATTCCTGGACTTTGAGCAGCCGATCGCCGAGCTGGAGGCAAGGATCGATGCTCTGAAGTTCGTCGGGGAAGATTCGGAGCTCAACATCAGCGAAGAGATCGAGCGCCTCAAGAACAAGAGCGAGTCTCTGACCCGCAGCATCTTCTCTAGCCTCACGGCTTGGCAGATCGCGCAGCTCGCGCGCCATCCGCAACGGCCCTACACGCTCGACTACGTCGAGCGCTGCTTCACCGACTTCCAGGAGCTCCACGGCGACCGCATGTACGCCGACGACCATTCGCTGATCGGCGGCATGGCGCGCCTCGACGACAGGTCCGTCGTGGTCATCGGCCATCAGAAGGGCCGCGACACGAAGGAGCGCGTTTGGCGCAACTACGGTATGGCGCGGCCCGAGGGGTATCGCAAGGCCTTAAGGCTCATGCGCCTCGCCGAGAAGTTCGAGCTGCCCCTGATCACGCTGATCGATACGCCGGGCGCTTACCCCGGCATCGGCGCCGAGGAGCGTGGCCAGAGCGAGGCGATTGCGCGCAATCTGTTCGTGATGTCGTCGCTGCGCGTGCCGATCGTGAGCATCGTGATCGGCGAGGGCGGCTCGGGCGGCGCGCTCGCGATCGGCGTCGCGGACCGCGTGCTGATGCTCCAATACGGCATCTACTCGGTGATCTCGCCCGAAGGCTGCGCGAGCATTCTCTGGAAGAGCGCGGAGAAGGCCGAGCTTGCGGCGGAGGCGATGGGTATTACGGCCGAGCGCCTGCATCGGCTCGGACTCGTCGACGAGGTGATCCCCGAGCCGCTCGGCGGCGCGCATCGCGATCCTCAGTGGACAGCCGACGCCGTCAAGGGCGCGCTCAAGCGCGCGCTCGGCGACATCGAGTCGCGGCCCGTCGAGACCCTGCTCTTGCAGCGCCGTCGCCGTCTCGCCGACTATGGGGCGTTCAAAGAGACCTGAAGGTCGCTCGCCGCGGCCGGCGGAGCGTGCGACGGCTCGCCGCGACTCGCCCGCGCCGTCGCCGAGCGACCGGTTCCTCGCCGCGTTTCGCGACGCGATCGAGCGATTCGCAACGGCCGGCCAGCTCCCGCGCTGCGTGGTCGCGTTCAGCGGCGGCCTCGACTCGACCCTGCTGCTTACCGCCCTGACGCGTCTCGGCCTGCGCCCGCCGCCGCGCGCCATGCACGTCGACCACGGTCTTCATCCGGACTCCGCATCATGGGCTCGGCATTGCGCGGACGTCGCCGGCGCGCTCGGCGTGCAGCTCACGGTCGAGCGCGTGAGCGTCGACGGCGCGAGCGGCTTCGGACTCGAAGCGGCGGCGCGCGACGTGCGCTATCGCGCGCTGGCCGATTCGCTGGCGCCGGGTGAGGTGCTGCTCACCGCCCATCACGCGGACGATCAGCTCGAGACGGTTTTGCTGCGTCTCCTGCGCGGAGCGGGAATCCGCGGCATGCGCGGCATCGGCGAGCTGACGCCGTTCGGCCGTGGGCTCCTCGCGAGGCCGCTGCTCGCGTTCACCCGCGCCGAGCTGCGCGCGCAAGCGGCGGCCTGGGGTCTCTCCTGGCTCGACGATCCGGCGAACCGGGACCTGCGCCACGACCGCAACTTCCTTCGCGCGAGCGTCGTGCCGGAGCTGCTCGCGCGGTGGCCTGCGGCCGCGGCCGCGGCAGTGCGCTTCGCGCAGGCGGCGAGCGACGCCGAGGCGATCCTCGAAGCCGTAGCCGCGGAGGACCTCGCGCGCTGCGACGATGCACGGCGCGTGCCGCGCGCCGTGGTTGCGGCGCTGGCCCCGCCGCGGCAGCGCAACTTGCTGCGCGAGGCGCTGCGCCGCGTCGGGCTGCCGCCGCCGAGCGCGGCGCGGCTCGAGGCGCTCAGGCGCGCGCTGCTCGACGCGGGACCTCGCTCGCGGCCGTGCGTCCGTTGGCCGGGCGGCGAGGGCCGCGTGTTCCGCGAGCACTTGTATCTCATGGCGCCTTTGCCGCCGGCGTCGCCGCTAGGCGACCGGGCGCTGCTGCACGACCACACGGTCTGGTCGGGCCCCGAAGGGAATCTCTCGTTCGAGTCGGCAGACGCCGCCGCGGGGTTGCCCGAGTCCTGGCTCGACGCGGGCCTCACGCTCAAGTTTCGCGTGGGCGGCGAGCGCTTCCACGCGCTCGGGTCTAGGCGCGAGCGGCCGCTCAAGGACTGGCTGCACGAAGCCGCGATCGTGCCCTGGATGCGCGACCGCGTGCCGTTGCTCTATCGCGGCCCAACCCTGGTCGCGGTCGCGGATCTGTGCGTCGCCGCGGCCGTCGGCGCGGCCGACGCGCACGAGCCGCGCTGGCGCGTCGCTTGGACCTCGCACGCCGCCGTCCGCTGAGCCGAAAAATAGGGACATGTTTGATTTTCGGGGGTGACCGTCGAGGTTCCACAGGCGTCGGCCGAAAATCAAACATGTCCCTATTTTTCGGCGGGCACTTTTGATACTTTGCAATACCGTCTTCCCCATGTACCAAGCACAGAGCTTCGAGGGTCAGGTCGCCGCGCGCTGCAGGGCGCGACCTCGGCTCCGGGTTTGATATGACGCGATTCATCTTCATCACTGGCGGGGTCGTTTCCTCGCTCGGCAAGGGCATTACCTCGGCCGGGCTCGGGGCGATTCTCGAGGCGCGCGGCCTCAAGGTCCGGATGCTGAAGCTCGATCCGTACATCAACGTGGATCCGGGCACGATGAGCCCGTTCCAGCACGGCGAGGTCTACGTCACCGACGACGGCACCGAGACCGACCTCGATCTCGGTCATTACGAGCGTTTCGTCCGCACGCGCACGAGCCGCACGAGCAACTTCACCACGGGCCGCATCTACTCGAACGTGATCGCGAAGGAGCGGCGCGGCGAGTATCTCGGCGCCACGGTTCAGGTGATCCCTCACATCACCGACGAGATCAAGCGCGCCGTGTTCCAGGGCGCCGCGGGCGCGGACGTCTGCATGGTCGAGATCGGCGGCACTGTCGGCGACATCGAGTCCCTGCCGTTCCTCGAGGCGATCCGGCAGATGGGCGTCGAGCTCGGCCGCGACCGCACGCTCTATATCCATTTGACCCTCGTACCGTTCATTTCGGCCGCCTCCGAGATCAAAACCAAGCCCACGCAGCACTCGGTGAAGGAGCTGCGCGGGATCGGCATCCAGCCCGACGTGCTCGTCTGCCGTTCGCAGCTGTTTCTGCCGCAGGAACAGCGCGCCAAGATCGCGCTGTTCACGAACGTCGAGCAGCGCGCCGTGATCTCGGCCATCGACGTGGACGACATCTACAAGATCCCGATGTTGCTGCACGACCAGGGTCTCGACGCGATCGTCGTCGACAAGCTCAGGCTCGAAGCCAAGCCCGCCGATCTCGCCGAGTGGAAGGCGGTCGTGGACGCGAAGGCGAATCCCGAGGCCGAGATCACGATTGCGATGGTCGGCAAGTACATCGATCTCAAGGATTCGTACATCTCGCTCAACGAGGCGCTGCGCCACGCGGGTATCAAGACCCGCACGCGCGTCAACATCGTCTACATCGAGTCGGAGAACCTCCAGACCGAAGGCACCGGCTGTCTCAACGAGGTCGACGCCATCCTCGTGCCGGGCGGCTTCGGCGAGCGCGGCATCGAAGGCAAGATCGCTGCCGTGAAGTTCGCGCGTGAGAAGAACGTGCCGTACTTGGGCATCTGCCTCGGCTTGCAGATGGCGGTGGTCGAGTACGCGCGCAACGTCGTGGGGCTCGCCGGCGCGAACACCACCGAGATCAACCCGCAGACGCCGCATCCCGTGATCGCGCTGATCACCGAATGGCAGGACCGCGACGGCAGTCTGCAAGAGCGCAGCACCGCTTCGGAGCTCGGCGGCACGATGCGGCTCGGCGCGCAAATCTGTTTCATCAAGGACGGCACGCTCGCGAAGCAGATCTACGGCGCAGATCAGGTCTCGGAGCGCCACCGTCACCGCTTCGAGTTCAACAACCGCTACGCCGACCAGATCGCTGGCGCGGGCCTCGTGCTGTCGGGTTTCTCGCGCGACGGTTTGGTCGAGCTGATCGAGCTGCCCACCCATCCGTGGTTCTTCGCCACGCAGTTCCATCCGGAGTTCAAGTCGAATCCGAGAGACGGCCATCCGCTCTTCACGAGCTTCGTCACGGCAGCGCGTAACCAGCAAGGGCTGAAGCTGCCGCGCGCGGAGCGCGCATGAGGATCAACCGCGGAGCGTGCGTGAGGCCATCCAACAGCAGGCCGCCGCGGGCGGCGCAGGAGTCGCGATGAGCGCCGTCAAGGAAGTCATGGGGTTGGAAGTGCTCGATTCGCGCGGCAATCCGACGGTGGAAGCCGAGGTCGTGCTCGCGAGCGGCGCGCGCGGGCAGGCCGCGGTGCCGTCGGGCGCGTCCACGGGGTCCCGAGAGGCTCACGAGCTCCGCGACGGCGACAAGAAGCGCTATTTGGGCAAGGGCGTGAGCAAGGCCGTCGCCAACATCAACGGCGAGATCCGCTCGGCCGTGCGCGGCCTCGACGGCGCGAGCCAGGAGACGATCGATCGCCGCATGATCGAGCTCGACGGCACCGACAACAAGCAGCGGCTCGGCGCGAACTCGATTCTCGCCGTGTCGCTCGCGGCCGCGAAGGCGCACGCTGCGGAGCGCGGCGTGCCGCTCTACGAGTCGCTCGGCGGCGGCAAGCGCGACTACCGGTTGCCGCTGCCGATGATGAACATCATCAACGGCGGCGCGCACGCGGACAATAGCGTCGACATCCAGGAGTTCATGATTCTCCCGGTCGGCGCGCCGACGTTCGCCGAGTGCCTGCGCTACGGCGTCGAGGTATTCCACGCGCTCAAGGCGGTGCTCAAAGCGAAGGGCATGAACACTGCCGTCGGCGACGAGGGCGGGTTCGCGCCCGACTTGGGCTCGAACGAGGAGGCGCTGCAGACGATCGCCGTCGCCGTCGAGAAGGCCGGCTACACGCTCGGCCGCGAGATCTACCTGGGGCTCGACGTCGCCAGCACCGAGTTCTACAAGGACGGCAAGTACGATCTCGAGTCGGAGGAGCGCAAGTTCACGTCGGCGCAGTTCGCGGACTTCCTCGAGGATCTCGCCGCGCGCTATCCGATCGTTTCGATCGAGGACGGCATGGCCGAGAACGACTGGGACGGCTGGGCGCTCTTGAGCAAGCGCCTGCGCGACAAGATCCAGCTCGTCGGCGACGACCTGTTCGTGACCAACACGAAGATCTTGGCCGTCGGCATCGAGAAGAAGATCGCGAACAGCATTCTCATCAAGCCGAATCAGATCGGCACGCTCACCGAGACGCTCGAGGCGATCGAGATGGCGACGAGCGCCGGGTATTCGGCCGTCGTGTCGCACCGCTCGGGCGAGACCGAGGACGCCACGATCGCCGACATCGCGGTTGCGACCGGCGCGACGCAGATCAAGACGGGCTCGCTCTGTCGATCGGACAGGCTCGCCAAGTATAATCAGCTGCTGCGTATCGAGCGGCAGCTCGGAGCGCGCGCGAAGTTCGACGGCGCCGGCGCCTTTCCGGTGTCGTTGTAGGTGAGGCTCGCGGGCGCGCCGAGCGAGTCGCCGGCGGCGCGATCGCCGCAAGGGGAAGAATGCGCTTCCTGATCGTCGTGCTGGTAGGCGTGCTCGCACTGTTGCAGGCGCGGCTGTGGCTCGCCGACGGAGGCTTGCGCGAAGTCTGGCGGCTCGATGACGAGGTCGCGCGCCGAGTCGAAGACAACGCCCGGCTCGCGGCGCGCAACGCCGCGCTCGAGGGCGAGGTCAAGGACTTGAAGCAGGGGCTCGCAGCGGCCGAGGAGCGCGCGCGCACCGAGCTCGGCATGATCAAGGCCGGCGAGACGTTCTACCAGATTGCGCCGGCGGCGCCGGAGGCCGCGCCGCCGTCGGCCGCGGCTCCCGAGCCCGCGGCCAAGCCCGCCGAGTCGAGGAAGAGACCCGATCCCCCTCCCGACGCCGCGCCTGCGCCCTGAGCGCGCGTCAATTCCCGAGGAACACGAGGACCGCGCCGCTGCCGCCGTCGCGCGGCTCCGCGGTTACGAAGCCGAGCACGCCGGGCGCGCGCGCGAGACGCTCGTGAACGATTCCCTTGAGCACGGGCCCCTCCGGTCCGGAGCGGCGTCCCTTGCCGTGCACGACGCGCGCGCAGCGCACTCCGTGCTCGCGGCACTCGTCGAGAAACGCGTCGAGCAGCGCGGGCGCTTCGACGGCCGTGGCGCCGTGCAGGTCGAGCTCGGCGGCGATCTCGAGCTCGCCGCGGCGCAAGCGCCGCCTGAGCTGTTTCACGAGCGGTGCGCTCGAGGGCCGCAATGTGCGTCCTGCGATTGCGGCACTCCCGCCATCCATGGCGGTCGGCTCCGGCGCGGCGCTCGGCGGCGCGGCCCGCGTGCCCGCGCGGCGGGCCGTTTTCGGAGGCGGCGCGCGGCCCACGCGCGGCGCGGCGCGCAGCCGCTTGACCCCGCGCATCGCCGCCGCGAAGGCGTCTCGATCGTCTTCGTCGCCGCTCATCGCTCTTGCATCGCTCGTCGACCGCGTCGGCGCGATGTCCCCGCCGCCGACCTCGTTCCAGTATAGTTGCGCCGAGGAAACCGCGCGTGCGAATTCTCCTGTCGAACGACGATGGCTACCAGGCCCAAGGATTGCGAATGCTCGCGCAGCGGCTCGCGGATCTCGCGGCCGTTACCGTCGTCGCTCCCGATCGCAATCGCAGCGGCGCGAGCAATTCGCTGACGCTCGAGACGCCGTTGCGCGTCGAGCGTGCGCACGACAACGTCTACTACGTGAACGGCACGCCCACCGACTGCGTGCACGTCGCGGTCACCGGGTTGCTCGACGAGCCGCCGGACATGATCGTCTCCGGCATCAATCACGGCGCGAACTTGGGCGACGACGTGCACTACTCCGGCACCGTTGCGGCCGCAATGGAGGGTCGCTTTCTCGGGATCCCGGCGATCGCAGTGTCGCTCGTGCTCGAGGGTGAGGGCGGGCACTTCGCGACGGCGGCGGATTTCGTCTGCCGCCTCGTCGCTCGCACTCTCGACGAGCCGCTGCCGGCCGACTCGATCTTGAACGTCAACGTGCCGGACTTGGCCGTAGACGAGATCAAGGGGGTTCGCACGACTCGGCTCGGCTTCCGCCACAAGTCCGAGCCGGTGATCCGGGCGCTCGACCCCAAGAACCGGCCGATCTACTGGATCGGGCCCGCGGGCGCGGGCCAGGATGCGGGTCCCGGCACGGACTTCCACGCAGTCGCGAGCGGGTACGTGTCGGTGTCGCCGCTCAAGGTGGACCTCACGGCGCACGCGGCGCTGCCGGCGCTCGAGGCCTGGCTCGGCCGTCTGCGATGAACAGTCAGAGCAGGGACGGCATCGGCATGACGTCGGCGCGCACGCGCGAGCGGCTGATCGAGCGCCTGAAGACCGAAGGCATCAGAAACCTCGCCATTCTCGACCGGATCCGCGAGGTGCCGAGGCATCTGTTCGTGGACGAGGCGCTCGCGAGCCGCGCCTACGAGGACACGGCGCTGCCGATCGGCTTCGGGCAGACGATCTCGCAGCCCTACGTCGTCGCCGCCATGACCGCGGCGTTGCTCGAGGGCTTGAGCGGCAGGAAGCTCGTCAAGGTGCTCGAGGTCGGCACCGGCTGCGGCTACCAGACTGCCGTGCTCGCACCGTTCGTGCAGCACATCTACAGCGTCGAGCGCATCCAGCCGTTGCAGCAGCGCGCGCGCGTGAAGCTCGCCGAGCTCAAGATCATGAACGTGAGCCTGCGGCACGCCGACGGTTGGCACGGCTGGCGCAGCCAGGCGCCGTTCCAAGGCATCATCGTCGCGGCGGCGCCGGAGGAGATCCCGCCGGAGCTGCTCGAGCAGCTCGACGACGGTGGGCGGATGATCATCCCTATCGGCGGGCGCGGCCGTCAGAACCTCGTGCGCGTCACGCGCGAGGGCGACGAGCTCCATCGCGAGGAGCTCCTGCCGGTGAGCTTCGTTCCGTTCGTCGAGGGCACGGAAACGTGATCGAGTGCCTGCGCGAGCGCTCGCCTCGGACGCGCAGCAGGCAATCACTCGGGGTCGCGTTGCTCGCCGCGGCCGCGACCCTCGCGGGTTGCAGCACGCTCAAGTACGAGTCGAGCGAAGCGACCAAGAGCGACGCGCGGACCTACGTCGTGCGCAAGGGCGACACGCTCTACACGATCGCGTGGCAACACCGGGTCGACCAGCGCGATCTCGCGCGCTGGAACGGCATCAAAGATCCGGACGTGATCCAAGTGGGACAACGGTTGCGTCTCGAGCCGGCGAGCGCGCCGGCGCCGGAACGCCGCGCGGCGGCCTCCGAAGCGAAGCGCCCGAGCTCGGGGCCGCCGGCGAGCTCGAGAGCCTCGCCACCCGCGGCGAAGTCCGGCACGGCCGCGCCGCCCCGCGCCGCCCCCGTGCCTTCGGCGCCGCCGGTCGTGCTGCCCGCGCCGGCATGGAGCTGGCCGACCGACGGTCAGGTAGTGACTCGGTTCGGCGCCGCTGACGGCATCGCCACGGGCATCGGCATCGGCGGCCGCGAAGGCCAGCCGATTCGCGCCGCCGCGGCGGGCCGCGTGGTGTATGCCGGCAGCGGTCTCATGAGCTACGGCCAGCTGCTGATCATCAAGCACAACGAAAGCTATCTGTCCGCTTACGGCTACAACAGCCGGCTGCTGGTGTCGCAGGGTCAGGACGTCGCGAAGGGGCAGACGATCGCCGCGATGGGCCGCGGCCCGGAGCGCGAGCCGCGCCTGCACTTCGAGATCCGGCGCAACGGCGTGCCGGTCGATCCGCTGCTGCTCGTGTCCGAAAAATAGGGACATGTTGCCTTTTTCGCCGCGCCGACCGCGCTTGCTCGGCGAGCGTCAGGCGCGAAAAAGGCAACATGTCCCTATTTTTCGGGATTGAAGAGCGCGGCGACCACGCGGCGTTGCTCGTGCACGAGCACGTTGAAGGTGCGGCACGCCGCAGGCGTGCCCATGATCTCCAGGCCGACGCCGCGAGCGGCGAGTGCGCCGACGAGATCCGCTTCCGGCCAGAGGAGCGTGGGACCGGTGCCGAGCAAGACGATCTCCGGCTGCGACGTGAGCGCCTCGCTCAGGTCCTCGAGCACGAGGCCTGCGGGTGTCGCGACGGCCCAGCCTTCGACGATGCGTTCCGGCGTAATCAGCACGTGACCCGCGACCCAGCGCTCCGCGATGCGGATGCGGCCGGGCTCCCATGCGCGGATCAGGTGCGTCGGTATGGCGTCGCGGGTGAGTTGCACGTCGGTTCGTCGTCGTCGAGATCGTCTTCACGTGATTATACCGAGCCGCCGCGCGCCGCCACCCGGGGGTGTGCGTGGTAGTATCTCGCGCGCAAAGGACGGTGCCCGCCCATGGAACCCAATCAAATCGCCCCCACCATCGCCGAGCTCAAGGCGCGAGGCCTCGCTCTGCGGAGGTATCTTTGACTATGACGCGAAGCGGGAGCGTCTCGAGGAAGTCAAACGCGAGCTCGAGGACCCGAAGGTCTGGTCCGACCATGAGCGCGCGCAAAACCTAGGCCGCGAGCGCGCCGAGCTGGCAGCCGTCGTCGACAACCTCGACCGCGTCGGCAAGACGCTCGACGAGGCCGCGGAGCTCCATGAGCTCGCGGTCGAGGAGAAGGACGACGCGACGCTCGGCGACGTGATCGGTCAGCTCGGCGGCGTCGGCAAGGAGCTCGAGAAGCTCGAGTTCCGCCGGATGTTCTCCGGCAAGATGGACGCGCACAACGCGTTTCTCGACGTCCAGGCCGGGGCCGGCGGCACCGAAGCGCAGGACTGGGCCGCGATGCTGCTGCGCATGTATCTGCGCTGGGGCGAGTCGCGCGGCTTCGCGGTGGACGTGCTCGAGGAGTCGGCCGGCGAGGTCGCGGGCATCAAGAGCGCCACCGTGCACTTCAGCGGCGAGTACGCCTATGGATGGCTCCGCACCGAAACCGGCGTGCACCGGCTCGTGCGCAAGTCGCCGTTCGACTCGGGACAACGACGTCACACGTCGTTCGCGTCGGTATTCGTGGCGCCCGAGATCGACGACGACATCGACATCGAGCTCAACCCCGCGGATCTGCGCGTCGACGTGTTCCGCGCGAGCGGCGCGGGCGGCCAGCATGTGAACAAGACGGAGTCGGCGATTCGGATCACGCACATCCCGACCGGCATCGTCGTGCAGTGCCAGAACGAACGCTCGCAGCACAAGAACCGCGCGACGGCGATGAAGCAGATGCTCGCGAAGCTCTACGAGCTCGAGGAGCAGAAGCGCCGCGCCGAGGCCGCCGTCGTCGAGAGCAACAAGGCGGACATCGAGTGGGGCAACCAGATCCGCTCGTACGTGCTCGACCAGTCGCGCGTGAAGGACCTGCGCACCGGCTTCGAGAGCAGCCGGCCGCAGAACATTCTCGACGGCGACCTCGACGATTTCCTACAAGAAAGCTTGAAGCAAGGTTTGTAACGCATGACCGACAACGACGGAGAGAATCGCCTGATCGCCGAGCGGCGTGCGAAGCTCGCGCGGCTGCGGGAGACGGGCGCCGCGTTCCCGAATGATTTCAAGCGCGACTCGCTCGCGGCGGAGCTGCTCGCGGCGTACGGCGCGCACTCGGCCGATTCGCTGGCGGCCGACAAGATCGCCGCCGCGGTCGCGGGCCGGCTCATGGTCAAGCGCGTGATGGGCGGCAGCACGTTCTTGAAGATCCAGGACCGGTCCGGGCAGATCCAATTGTTCGTGCGCCGCGACCGGCTCGGCGAGGCTTCGTATGCCGAGGTCAAGAAGTGGGACTTGGGCGACGTGGTCGGCGCGCGCGGCGAGCTCATCAAGACCAAGACCGGCGAGCTGTCGGTCGACGCCGTGGAGCTTCGGCTGCTCGTGAAGTCGCTGCGGCCGCTGCCCGAGAAGTGGCACGGTATCGCGGACCAGGAGTTCAAGCTGCGCCGGCGCTACGTCGACCTCATCATGAGCGAGGAGACGCGCGCGGTGTTCCGCAAGCGCACCGCGTTGATCCGCTTCATCCGCGGCTATCTCGACGCGCTCGACTTCGCCGAGGTCGAGACGCCGATGATGCACCCGATCCCGGGCGGCGCCGCCGCGCGGCCATTCTTGACGAAGCACAACGCGCTCGACCTCACGCTGTACTTGAGGATCGCGCCCGAGCTGTACCTCAAGCGCTTGCTCGTCGGCGGCTTCGAGCGCGTCTACGAGCTCAACCGCGTGTTTCGCAACGAAGGCCTGTCGACGCGTCACAACCCCGAGTTCACGATGCTCGAGCTCTATCAGGCATACGCGACCTACCGCGACGTGATGGCGCTCACGGAGAACCTGGTGCGCAACGCGGCGCTCGCGTTGAACGAGAATCTTACGGTCGAGTATCAAGGCGAGACGATCGACCTCGGGCCGCAATTCCCGGAGCTCACGCTAGAAGAGTCCGTGCGGCGCGCGAATCCTGAGCTCACGGCGGACAACCTCCGCGACCGCGGCGTGCTCGCGAAGGTCTGCGCCGCGCGCGGCCTCGAGCCGCACGCGTCGGCCGGCGCCGGCAAGCTGCTCTACGAGCTGTTCGAGAAGACCGTCGAGTCGACGTTGCGCGGTCCGGTGTTCATCACCCAGTACCCGGCGGAGGTATCGCCGCTCGCGCGCTGCAACGACGCCGATCCGTTCGTCACCGACCGCTTCGAGCTGTTCGTCGCGGGCCGCGAGCTCGCGAACGGCTTCTCCGAGCTCAACGACGCCGAGGAGCAGGCGGCGCGCTTCCGCGGGCAGGCGGAAGCCAAGGCCGCGGGCGACGAGGAGGCGATGTTCTATGACGAGGACTTCATCCGCGCGCTCGAGTACGGCATGCCACCCGCCGGCGGGCTCGGCGTAGGCATCGACCGGCTCGCGATGCTGCTGACGAACAGTTCGTCGATCCGCGACGTGTTGCTGTTCCCGCAGCTCAAGCCCGAGGCCTGAGCGCGATGGCGATGTCCGAGAAGACCAAAGCCGGCCGCAAGGTCACGACGCAGCGCTTGAAGGAGATGAAGTCGGCCGGCGAGCGCATCGCCTGCCTCACGGCGTACGACTATCTGACGGCCGCGATTCTCGACGCGTCCGGCATTGACGTGATCCTCGTCGGCGACTCGGCCGCGAACGTATTTGCGGGCTACGACACCACGATCCCGACCACGATGGAGCAGATGCTCTACCACGCGCAGGTGGTGTGTCGCGCCGCGAAGCGCGCGCTCGTCGTCGCCGACCTGCCGTTCATGTCGTACCAGGTGAGCGAGGAGGACGCGCTGCGCAACGCCGGGAGGTTCATCAAGGAGGCGCTGGCCGAGGCTGTGAAGCTCGAGGGCGGCGAGCAGTACGCGAGCACGGTGAAGCGGATCGTCGCGTCCGGCATCCCGGTGATGGGGCACTTGGGCCTCACGCCGCAGTCGATCCACAAGTTCGGCAGCTACAAGACGCGCGGTGCGTCCGCGGCCGAGGCCGAGCAGATCGTCAACGACGCCCGCGCGCTGCAAGATGCCGGCGCGTTCGCGATCGTGCTGGAGAAGATCCCCGCGAACCTCGCGCGGCGCGTCACCGCGGCGCTCGAAATTCCGACGATCGGTATCGGCGCGGGCGCCGGTTGCGACGGCCAGATCCTCGTGACGCCCGACCTGCTCGGGATCACCACGAAGTTCCGGCCGCGCTTCGTGCGCCGCTACGCGGCGGTCGCGGATACGATGGCCGACGCGTTCCGCCGTTACGCCAAGGATGTCAGGGACGGCGAGTTTCCGTCCGACAAAGAAAGCTACTGACGCCCGCGGAGCGCTACTTCGCCTCCGCCATCTCCTTCATCGTCACGAGCGCGGCCTCGAAACGCATGCGGCGGTTCGCGATGTCCGCGTCCTTCGCGGCCTGGTCGGGCTTGTCCGACTCGTCCAACATCAGCGTGTAGATCAGCTTCGAAGTCTTGTCGGTCACGGGCTTCGCTTCCATGAAGCCGTGATAGAGGCTGTAGAACCGCCCCTCGACGACCGGCTGCGTGTAACCGTACGAGAGGTCGGTCTTGCCCACGAGGATTTCCGTGACGCGGCCGGCCGCGAGCGAGCGCACGGTGCCGATGCCGCCGTTACCCGACGTGATCTTGCACTCGACTTTGAGCCAGGTGGCGATATCGCAGTAGCCGCCGACCTTGGCCCAGACGTCCTTCGCTGGCTTCGCGACGTCGATCGACATCTCGATCGTCTTGTATTCCGGCTCCGCTGCGAGCGCAGCCGCTGACCCGAGCGCGCAGAGCGCGAGCAGAGCGGTCGAAACGTGTTTCATGTCGGCAGTTCCCCCGTGACGCGTTGTTAAATCGGCAAGCAATGGTACTCGGCTACGGCAGCGGCTGCTCGCGGAGCCGCGCGCCGGCGACGAAGAGCTCCCCGCCGGCCGCTGCGTCGTCGACAACGGCGAGCGCCTCGAAGCCGCCGCCCGCCGGCGCCGCGCGCACGATCTCGCCGGCCGGCTCTCCGGCCGCGGTCGCGACCTCGGCGCCCGGCGCCGGCGGCGTGGCTGGGTCGCACGCGTAGCGCCGCATGCGCCGCTTCACCGAGCCCAGGTGCTGGACGCGCGCAACGACTTCCTGGCCCGGGTAGCAACCCTTGTCGAACGACAGCGCGTCGAGCCGGTCGAGGTTCAGCATCTGCGGAACGTAGCGATCGGCGACGGCGGCCCCGATCGCCGGGATGCCGAGCTCGAGCTCCGCAAGCGCCGCGACGGGTGCGGGTGCGCGCGCGATCGACGGCTCGAAGTCCTCGATGGCGGCCCGGGTGCCGAGCACGTGCCAGAGCCTGGGCCCGACGCGCACCCACCGCAGGCCGCCACGCGGGACGAGCGTGTCGCGCGGCGTATCGACGGGCGGGGCGGTCCCCGCGGCGCCGGAGGCGTCCACAAGCGCCGCGAGACGCCAGTCGTCGTTCGGCTCGATCGCGACGGCGGCGCGCAGGACGAACATCCGCAGCTTCGGCACGATCGTTGCCGCGGCGTCGCGCTCCGTGAGCAGCAGGAACCGGTCGTCGAGGCGCACGACGCGAAACAGCGCCCGAACCCGGCCCCGCGCGTCGAGCCAGGCCGCGAGCGGCGCATGCTCCCTCGCGAGCGTGTCGACCGTGCGGCTCAGCTGGCCGTGCAGGAACGAAGCCGCGTCAGCGCCGCGGACCTCGATGCAGGCGCGCTCCGGAAGCAGGCAATAGACGGGCGTCATCGCTTCACGAGTATGGCGGGCTAGCGGATGAGTATACGTCGATGGCCGCAAGCTCGCGGACCCAACGGCTTTCTGGCAAAATTTCGTTCCATGCCTGTCGAGCGTGCCCCACAGTCGGCCGGTGGTGACCGGCCGCCGAGCAACACGCGATCCAACGGTGTCGACGACCGCCTCCCGGCCGAGCCGGAGGGCGGAAGTGCGCCCGGGCGAGAGATCGGCGGCCCGAAGGGTCTGGAGCCCACCCGCTACGGCGATTGGGAGCGTGCGGGCCGTTGCATTGATTTTTGAGTGGCCCGGCGTCGCGGGCGACCGCCATGGATGGCGG
>DASQOL010000031.1:0-10277 GCA_035644475.1 Gammaproteobacteria bacterium
TGGCCGGCAGCGAGCATGTCCTGCGTCCAACCGGAGCGCTTGAGCACCGTGGCCGCGCGCATCTCGCAGCGCATCGGCATCACTTCGCCGTTCGGGCCCGTGACGTTCAAGTAGAGCCACGAGTGCGGATTGACGAACGCGAGCTCCGTGATGACTCCCGTGAGCTCGATGTCCTTGTTCAGATCGAAGTTGGCGATGCCGTGGTGCGCAGAAGCGCCGGCCGCGACCGAGAGGCCCGCCACAGCGGTCGCCGCGAGATAGAGGCCGCGACTCATGCGATCACTCCCCGGACGCAAGACGTCCGGGGCCTAGTGTAGTGCGCGGCCGGAAAAAGTGGGACGGCGCCGCGAGGGAGACCCCCCGCGGCGCGCGTGCCGTGTCCCTAGCGCCTCAACGAGCGAGCTGGCCCCGAATCTCGCCGCTCGGGAACACGTTCGTGTGGATGTTCACGTAGACCGCACCCGAGCGGATCGCCGCCACGAGCTCGGCGAATTCACCCGCCGCGATTCCCTGACCCGCCGGACCGATCACGTCGGCGGAGTGGATCGTGCCGGTGATCTGTCCCGACTGCGGGCACGCCTGCACCGTGACTCCGACCGGGGCATTGCCCAAGTTCGTGCAGAGAAACACGCTGATGCCACCCGCGGTGTGATGCTGGCCGAAGTGGAAGTGCGACTGCGCCACCGTGTTCACGAAGCCGTCGAACGTGAGCCAGTACTGGATCGTCCCCTCGTCCTCGTCGACGATTGCGCGCAGGAATCCGTGCGCCGGCGAAGAGACCGCGGCGATGTTGGGTCCCACCTCTTCAAAGCCCGCGAGCCACGCGCGGAAGATCTCCGGACGGTTCTTGCCGTGCGCGCCCGCCGAAGCCGCCCCGAGCAGCGCGACGCCCACGAGCAACACGAGTGACGCGAGCGAATATAGTCGTTTCATGGTTATTCCCTCCCCTGTGTAGACACATGGCCGCCTCGAACGCGCGGCCGATAGCGTTGTGTTCCGGGCCGATGCACTGCGGGTTCATGCGCGCCGGCGGCCGCGCATGATCGTCGCTTTTGAGCTATAACTATCCAAACTATCGAAAAATAGACAGCGTTGCCGGGGGAGAGACCAACGCGATGAAGCACGACCGCCAGCAGCAATGACGCTCGACGTGCGTGCGGCGGCCACGACCTTCGCTGACGGGCACCGCTTGGAGGTCCGTCCCGACGCGTGGGGGCAGCTCATCTACGCAGCTGAAGGCGTCATGCGCGTGAAGGCGGGTGAGCGACTGTGGATCGTGCCGCCGACACGCGCCGTGTGGGCGCCGCCGCGCACGACATACGAGATCTTCGCGCACGGAGCGTTGGCGACGCGGACCCTCTACTTGAGCCCGCGGCTATCCACGCCGCTGGCTGACGAGTTTCAGGGCATGGACGTGCGCCCGCTGCTGCGCGAGATCATCCTGCACGTCATCGGCGTCGGCACGCTCGACCGCGCCCAAGCTTCGCAGCGGCGCGTGATCGGCGTCTTGCTCGATCAGTTGCGCGCGACGGGTCCGCTGCCGTTGTCGATCAAGTTGCCGAGCGACCGGCGCGCGCGGCTCGTCGCCGACCGCCTGCAGAAAAATCCCGCGGATCGCGCGGCGCTCGACAGCCTCGGGCGCGTCGCAAGCGCGAGCGCGCGCACGCTACAACGGCTGTTCCTCGACGAGACGGGGCTGCGATTCTCCGCGTGGCGCCAGCGCCTGCGGATGCTGCATGCGGTCGCGCGGCTAGGCGCGGGCGAGTCCGTGACCATCGCGGGCAAGCGAGCCGGCTACGCGACGACCAGCGCGTTCATCGCCGCGTTCCGTAAGCAGCTCGGATCCACGCCGCTGCGCTTCCGCTGCGCGGCCCCGCAAGACTGCCGCTCCGCCGACTAGCGCGGCAACGACACGCGGTCTCGCGTATCTGCCGAGCTCGCCGGCGCGCGGCATCGCGTGCGCCGACGCCGACCGCTAGGCACCGCGGGAGTGCCACAACATCGCGGCTTCGCCATAACGTAAGGTCCGTTGCGCAGCGGCGCCGGCCGTCACAAAAGCCGGCGCGCTTCGTTGCGTATCGCCGCCGCGCGCGGCTAAGCTTGGCGCTTGCGGCTCGGTGCCGCCCGCATTCCATGGAGACACGGTGAAAACAAAGGGCTTATCGTTGCTCGCGGTCGTCGCCCTCGCGGCCGGCGGCTCGCAATCCGCTGCCGCGCAGGCACAAGCGGCCGCCACGCCGACCAAGTTCGAAGCCGGCAAGCACTACGAGGTGATCATCCCTGCGCTGCCGCCGACGGGCGCCGCGCCGGGCAAGGTCGAGGTGGCCGAGGTGTTCATGTACGGCTGCCCGCACTGCTTCGCATTCGAGCCGCACGTGCAAGAGTGGCTCAAAACCAAACCCGATTACGTGTCGTTCATCCGCATCCCGGCGCCCTGGAACCAGATAGCGGTGCTGCACGCACGCGCGTTTTACACGGCCGAGATGCTCGGCAAGAGCGGCGTGATCGACGAGCCATTCTTCAAGACGTTTCACGCCGACGGCAATTACCTCGACACAGAGGACAAGCTCGCCGACTTCTTCGCGAAGCTCGGGGTGGATCGAGATACGTTCCAGAAAACGTTTCACTCGTTCGGCGTCGACGCCAAGGTGAGCCGCGCGAACGACCTCGTCACTCGCTACAAAGTCAAGGGTACGCCGGCCATCGTCGTCAACGGCAAGTACCTGACCAACGGTCAGATGTCGGGCAGCTTCGACACGTGGTTCGCGATCATCGACGAGCTCGCCGCGAAGGAGCACGCCGCGCGCTGACGACGCGGGCGCACCGGCCGCGAACCGTTCCGGCGGCCGGCCGCAATGTGCGTCCTGCAATTGCGGCACTCCCGCCATCCATGGCGGTCGGCCGCAATGTGCGTCCTGCAATTGCGGCACTCCCGCCATCCATGGCGGTCGGCCGCCGTCAAGACAGCGGCAGACCGAGAAACCACGCGCAGAACACGCCCCACGGGGGCGCGAACGGCAGCGTCAACACCGACGCGTGATAGACGAGCAGCACCGCGAGCGCGACCGGAAAAACGTTCGTGCGCTCATTCGCGCGCCAGTCCCACAGCGAGAGCACGATCAAGATCGAATCGGCGAGCGCGAAACCCGCCACCTGCACGAGCGGCGACCCGTCGAGGCGCGGTACGAACGCGAGCAAGCTCGGCGCGTGCGCGGCGATCAGCCGGTCTGTGACCGGCGTGAATAATGGAAACACCGTGCAGAGCATGTAGCGACCGTGCGTCTGGGGCTCGCGCCGGTAGTGGATCGCGAGGCCATAGAGCACGGCGAACGCCACGAGCGCGTTCAACGTGAGCGCGAGGAAGTACAGGTCGCCGGGCGCGAGCGGCGCGCCCGGCGGGATCCCGCCACCGACGCGGTAGTGAACGAAGCTCAACGTGATCGCCACGAGCACTGGCGCGAGCACGTACGAAGCCTTGCCGAGCGCGCGATGCACGCTGCGCCGGCCCGTGCGCAGCAGCTGCGGCTGCACGACCAGGAGCACGCACCAGAGCGTGAGTACGATCCCGTGCGCGTGGAAGCGCAGGTTCGGCTGCTCGAAAGGCGAGCGAAGTAGCTCGGCCAGAACGCGAGCACGACGAACGCGAGAAAGACGAGCAGGAAGCGCGCGCTCAGTCGGTAGAGAGGGGTGTCGAGGCGCGTCGCCATCGCGGCGCACTCTAATGGAACGTGCGTCACACCGTCCAGGCCAGGCCGCCGGCGAACGTGAAGCAGTCCCTCCCCGGTGAACCGCCCCGATGCGACAGTGGCCCGATGACGCGTTGTCTACATAACGCCGCAGCGCTGCTCGTCGCGAGCTCCATCATGAGCTGTGGCGGTTCGAGAGACGCCGTGGAGAGCTCCACGCCGCAGCCGCCGGATCTGCCCGGGGTGTATGCGGGCAGCTTCCCCTGCGGCAATTGCGACTCGATCGCCGCGTCCCTGTGGCTGCGCGCGGACGGCAGGTTCGTCCTGCGGCAGGAGTACGTCGGCGGCGAGCCGGCCGCCGACGGCAAGTCCTACGCGCTCGGCCGCTGGCATTGGGATGAGCACGACGCGGCAATCGTGCTCGCTGGTGCGGGCCCGGAGCGGCGACTCGTCCCGGACGGGGACCGGCGCTTGCGCCTGCAGACGGCATCGCCGATCCCGCACACGCTCACGCTCGACGCCTCCGCCCCGGCGTTTGCCGATCGCGTCCGCATCGACGGCGACAGCGTGATCGTCGAGCACGCGGCCGCGTTCACCGAGTGCCTGACGGGACTGCGCTTCGATGTAGCCGAAACGAAGGGCTACAAGGAGCTTCGCCGCCAACATCGGCTGCTGAACTCGCGCGGCGCTCCGGCCCTGACGACCGTGGAAGCGCATCTCGCCGTCGTCGGCGAACGCGAGTGGCTGGTCGTCGACAAAGTGATCGGGCTGAAGCCGGGCGCCCACTGCTGAGCGCGCCGGGCAATCGGCCCCGGCAATCGTTCGAGTCGTGGGGGCTACTTCGTCGGGCTCGCCTCTTTCGGCTGCACGAGGAACACGCGGCGCTCGACTCGACCGCCGGCATCGCGCTGCTCGGTGGCGGCGACGCCGACCCGCCCTCCGGGCGCGCCTTCACCCTGGATCGTGTAGCCGCTCGGAACCGCGAACAGGTCGGGCGCCTGCTCGCTGCGCGAAACGTTGACCAGACGGTAGATCGTCTCGCCGAACCGCGGGTCCACGTTGCGGCGCAACACGACGGCCTCGATGTCCGACGAATACCACTCCTCGGCCACGATCTCGATCGGCCGCTCATTGCCGATCGCGCCGGCCGCGATCGTCTCCGTGTGGCGCGTGCCGCGGGCGAGCACGCCCTCGAGGATCTGCTCGCCGAGATCCTCGGTCGCGGCGGACGTATCGACCCCGGAAAAACGGCCGACCGCGAGGGTGGAACCGTAGGTCCGGACGCGCACGCCGCCCTCCGCAGGCTCACCCGGCGGCGGCACGGGGATCTCGAACGTCTCCGGCGGCGGACCGTCGGCGCGCCCGTTCAGCTCGCCGCGCAAGGCGAACGTAGCGGCGCCCGGCGGTAGCGCCGGCAACGGAGCCGTGACGGCCGTCCCGGCTTGCCATTGCATGTTGACCCCTACGGCGTTGAACTTGAACGGCCGGAAGCGCCATGCAGTTTGATCTGCCGTGTTCAAGGAATAGCTGACGTCGGCGACCGGATCGTTGAGCGTGATCAGCGCGACGGGCTCGCCGCGCGTCTGCCACGGACCGACGGCCGCGAGCTGCTGCTCGCTCCGGGTACGCCCCGCCGAATCGCGATAGAACCGCGCCTCGTTACGCGACGTGATCCGATTGCCGTCGGCGAGGATCTGCGTCGACTCGGTGACGGAGTCCGCCGAGTACGGCTTGTCCTTCACTACCTTGCCGACCACGCTGCCTTCGTTGCGCACCACGTCGATGCGTCCCCCGAATGGAACGATCGGCGCGCCGTTGCCGATGAATACCATCGTGTCGCTCGGGCCACCGGGCGCGGGGGCCGGCGCGGGTTGCGGCGGGGGTTGGCCGAACGACGACGCCGGCAACAGCACCGCGCCGGCAAGCACGGCGATAAATGCATTCGATCGCGTCATCTTCGCTCTCCAAATCGAAAAACTAGTGTGAACCGGCGGACACGAACAGCGTGTCCGTCGAGGCAAACCGTATGCCGCTCGCGAGACCATCTTCGCCGACGAGCAAGTCGGCCTCGATCGTGCCCTCGAGCCGCGGCCCTTGGGCGAGGGCCGACAGTGGAATACGCACGCGCACGACGCTGTACGACCCCGACGGTGAGAAGCCGGGCGCGTACATGAGCGGCTGGAATGCGGCGTAAGCGCCAGGCTCCGCCGTCGACGGGGCAGCGGGCCGCGCGTCGAGAGCCGCCGGCCGCCCGGCGCCCGAGTCCGCCGGGGGGAGCACGTGCCGAGCCGCGAGCAACGCGGCGATGGCCCCCACGGCCACGGCGGCCGCGGCTGCGAGCGGCGCCCGCCAGCGGCGCGCGGCGGGTGCGTGGGAGACGACCGGCAGCGGCGCGGCCGCCTCGCCCCATTCCCCTCGCGCGCGCAAAGCCGCCGGCAAGCCCGTGGCCTCGAACGGCGGAGCGTTCACGCCGCGCAGCCGCTCGCGCAGCCCCGCGAGCTCGGCGCGGAGGCGCTCGCCGCGCTCGGCTTCGTCACCTTGGTCGTTCATGGACACACCTCGCTCGTCTCGAGCATTCGCGCCGCCGCCGGGCCGGCCTCCGTGGGACCGAGCGCGGCCGTGAGCAGCGCTCGGGCGCGATGCAACCGCGACCTTACCGTGCCGATCGGACAGTCGAGCACCGTGGCGGTCTCGGCATACGACAACTCTTGCAGCTCGCAGAGCACCAACGTCTCACGATACTCGAGCGGCAGCTCCGCGATCGCCGCATGCAGTCGGCCGATCCGCTGCTCGGCCAGTAGCTGCTCCTCGTTGCGACAATCCGTCGCACCCTCCGCCGCGCCTTCCGGCAGCTCGTCCGTCCAGCGACGCTCGAGCCGCAGCCGATCCAGAATGACGTGGCGCGCGCAGCCGAACAGCCAGGCGCGAACCGAACCCTTGCGCACGTCGAACCGGGCCGCGTTCTCGAGCACGTTGAGAAACACTTCCTGTGTCACGTCCTGCGCGACGCTCCTCGACTTCGCCATCGCGTAGGCGAACCGATAGACGTCGTCGCTGCGCCGCCGATAGAGCGCGATGAACGCCTGCTCGGCGCCTGCCCCAACCTGCCCGAGCAGAATGGCGTCGTCGGTCTCGTCGAAGGGCTGCGCGTTGTGGGGCATCGGATTCGGTGGTCCTCGACCTCTATTCGCGGCACGGTCCACTTTGGTTCCCCGCACGGACGCGCGCGGCGCACTCGCCCCGAGCGCGCTGCCCGCCCCGACGCCGACGCTCACCCCTCTGCCGCCCATCCTCTCTCTCGAAGTCGACCCATTAAGTCCACCAATTACTGCCCCGCCGCACATATATATACTCGGAGCCGCGGCCATGCGCGGCGGAGCCCCGGCTATGGGAACCGGGAGCCGCGGCGACGATCATTAGCTTCGGTGCGTAAGCCCGATGGACCAGTGGAAACTCGGCCTCGGCTGCGTAGACTAACGGGGCGGCGGGATTCTCGATGATGAAGAACATGGACGAAGGGCTACAGATCCGGCCTGGACGCGCCCGGTTTTCGGACGATGCTTCCGACACGCTGTTGCTCGCGCGGATCGGCCATGGCGATCGCGACGCCTTCCGCGACCTCTATACCGTCTACTACCACCCTCTGCTGCGGTTCATCTACCGCGTGACGGGCCAGCTCGAGCTCGCGCAGGAGGGCATCAACGACGTGATGCTCGTGGTCTGGCGCAACAGCGACTCGTTCGGCCGGCGCTCGACGGTCGCCACGTGGATCATGGGAATCGCGTATCGCAAGGCCTTGAAGCTGCTCGAAGGCTCGCGCCGGTGGACCGACCGGTTCGCAAGCGTCGATTTCGAGGACGCGATTGAACGTTCCGAGTTTGCGGCGGAACCCACCGAGGACGCCGATTTGCGCGATTTGCTCGACCAAGCCTTGCGACACTTGTCGCCCGAGCACCGTGCGGTCGTCGAATTGACATATTTCTACGGCTGCTCTTACGACGAAATCGCAGTGATCGCCAATTGTCCAGTCAATACCGTCAAAACCAGGATGTTTCACGCGCGCGCGAAGCTGCGCAAGCTCGTGCCCAAGCTCGGCAAGGACGCGCCGGCGACGTGAACGGCCCGAGCGAGCACCAACGCGTGTTAGAGCTGTTGCCCTGGCTCGTGAACGGCCGGCTCGAGGCGTCGGAGCGCGAGGCCGTCGAGGCTCATCTGCGCAGCTGCCTGCCATGCCGGCGCGAGCTCAAGGAGCAGCAGCGGCTGCGCACCGCGTTGCGCGAGCATCCGGCGGTGCACATCTCGCTCAAGACGAGCTTCGACCGGCTCACGCGCCGCTTGTCCGAGCCGGTCATCGATACGCCGCGGCGCGCGCCGCACCCGTTCTCCGCGTTCGCGCGCTTCGCCGTCGCCGGCGTCGCGGGCATCGCATTGCTCGGGCTGCTGCTGTGGCTCGTGCCGAGGGAGCACGAGCCGGACGCTGCTTATCGCACGCTCGCAAGCTCCGCGGCCGGAGGCGGCGCCCGCGTGGACATCGTGTTCGTGGAATCGGCGACGCCGGCGGAGCGAGAGCGCGTGGTCGCCGACATCGGCGGCGAGATCGCGTCGGGCCCCACCGAGCTCGGCCGCTACACGGTGCGGTTCGACAGCGACCGCTCGAGCGACGCCGACGTCGCCGACACGCTGCGGCGCTTGAATCGCGAGCCGCATGTGCGCTTCGCCGGCCTGTCGCTCGCGCCCGAGGAGCCGCGATGAGGCTGCTCGCCGCCGCCGCCCTCGCGCTCGCGCTCTCGGCCTGCGCCACGGGCTCGCGACAAGCCGCAACGCCGGCCGCGGGCGCGGAGCGGCAGATATTGCTCACGATTCGTCAGCCTGAAGCGTTCGCGATCGGGCTCACCGGCACGCCGAGTCAGCGCTACGTGCAACGCCGCTACGGCCCCACGCCGTCGGTGGAACGGATCCTCACGCAGCTCGCGCGCGAGCACCGCTTGAGCCGCGTCGACGGCTGGCCGATCCAATCGCTCGAGGTCTACTGCGCGGTCCTCGCGGTCCCCGACGATCGGCCGCTCGACGACGTGATCGCGGCACTCGCGGCCGATCCCCGCGTCGACCTCGTGCAGCCGATGAACATCTTCAGCACGCAGACGACCCGCTACGACGATCCGTACGCGGACCTCCAAGCGGGCGCCATCGAGATGGGTGTCGAGCAAGCGCACCAGCTCGCGACCGGCCGCGGCGTGTCGATCGCGATCATCGACTCCGCCGTCGACGCCAGCCATCCCGATCTACGCTCGAGCGTGCGCATCGTGCGCGACCTCGTAACGACCCGCGGCGGCGCGCGCTCGGGCGAGGTTCATGGCACCGCGGTGGCGGGCGTCATCGCGTCGGCGGTGAACAACCGCGAAGGGATCTTCGGCGTCGCCCCCGACGTGAGCATCGCGGCGCTGCGCGCGTGCTGGGCCGTCGAAGCGAACAGCCTCGCGGCGCAATGCTCGAGCTTCTCGCTCGCTCGCGCGCTCGAGATGGCGGTCACGCTGAAGCCCAACGTCATCAACCTGAGCCTCGCCGGTCCTGCCGATCCGCTGCTGTCGCGGCTGCTCGACGAGGCCATCGCGCGCGGCATCATCGTCGTCGCCGCCCAGCCCGTTTCCGACGACCCTGCGCTGCGATTCCCCTCGTCGCATCCGAAGGTGTTCGCGGCGCATTCGGCCACAGACGCCGACGCCACGCTCTCGCCCTATCGGCTCGGGGCGCCGGCCACCGAGGTGCTCACGACGATGCCGGGAGCCAGCTACGCGTTCCTGAGCGGCAACTCGCTCGCGGCCGCGAACATGACCGGCGTGATCGCGCTCCTGATGGAGCGCGATCCGAAGCTCGACTCCGAGCGGATCGGCGAGTTGTTGCTCGACTCCACGACCTACGCGCACGGGCACACCTCGATCAACGCGTGCCGCGCGCTCGAGGAGCTCAGCGGCAAACAGTTGTGCGGCGGGGCGGTGGAGCTCGCTAGATTCTAGTGCGCTTGCCGTGCAGCGCGTATGACACGCTGATCACGTACTGGTTGGCGTTCGGGTCGCCGAGCCAGCTGATCCAATCATAGCCGCTCCCGTAATACCGTAGATCGACCACCACTCGGCGCACGACTTTCGAGACGCCGACGTTCCAGTGCGTGTAGTCGACGCCGGTGTCGGCAACCGCGAACCGACCGAGCGTGGCGCCGACCTCGAGGTCGCCGCGCAGCGGCAGCGCAAGCGACAGCTCCTGATTGAGTGCGGCATGACCCTGCGCGTAGAAGCGCGGGCTGTACGACGCGGTGTAAAACACCCGGTCGCGGAACCCGACCGTAGCGCCGAGCTCGTCGTAGTCGTAGTCGATGGCGGTGTCGGGGTAGAAGTACCTGCCGAGCACCAGCGTCCACGACCAGTCTTCGTTGCGCGCGTGATATCCGGCGTAAGCGTCGGCGACGACGTCGCGCGGCTGCTGCCCCGAATACTCGATCGCATAGTCGACGTTCGCGGCCCAACCGCCCGCGAAGAAACCGCTCGGGTGTTGATAGTCGACGCCGAGCTGCACGGACAAGCCGTCGTTCTGCGA
>DASQOL010000032.1:0-46472 GCA_035644475.1 Gammaproteobacteria bacterium
GTGGCACTTCCAGACCGTGCATCACGACATCTGGGACACCGACATGCCGTCGGCCGGCGCCTTGTTCGACTTCGTGAAGGACGGGCAGCGCTTCCCCGCGATCGCGCAAGTCGGCAAGTCGAGCTTTTTCTATGTGCTCAATCGCGAGACGGGCAAGCCGTTGATCGACGTCGAGGAGCAGCCCGTTCCGAAGGGCGACGTGCCAACCGAGTGGTACTCGCCGACGCAGCCGATCCCGGTGCGTCCGCCGCCGCTCGCCCGCGTGAGCTTCACTGCGGCGGACATCGTTACCGCGGACGACACCACGGCCGAGCACGCGGCCGCGTGCCACGCCTTCATGGAGAAGAGCGGCGGCTTCTACAACGCGGGGCCGTTCACGCCGTTCATGTACAAGGCGCCGGACGGGCCACCGAAATCGACGATCCAGTTCCCGGGCGGCACCGGCGGCGTGAACTGGGGCGGCGTCGCGGCCAATCCGACCAACGGAATGTTCTACGCGGCGTCGCACGACGGCGCGTTGGTCGGTTGGGTGCAGGACAAGGATCCCAATCAGACCTATAGCTTCGAAGCCGTCGGCTCGAAGCAGCCGTACGACCGAGCGAGCGTCAACGGCGTGGGTCCGTTCTTCAGCTTCAACGCGCCGCTCTCCGGCAAGTACGACGACAGGGGCCGGCCCGTCGGGCCGAGCGCGCCGTGTCAGCGTCCGCCGTGGGGCAAGCTCGTCGCCGTGAACGCGAACACGGGCGAGATCGCGTGGGAGTCGGTGCTCGGCCTCAACGAGTCGCTGCCCGAAGGTAAGCAGCTCGTCGGCAGCTCCGGCAGCGCGGGCCCGACCGTCACCGCGGGCGGGCTCGTGTTCGTCGGCTCGACGAGCGACCGCCGGTTCCGCGCGTTCGACGCGACGAACGGCAAGGAGCTCTGGACCGCGATGCTCGACAACAACGGCAACGCGAATCCGATGAGCTATTCCGGCAAGAGCGGCAAGCAACGTGTCGCGATCGTCGCGGGCGACCGCGTGATGACCTACGCGCTGCCCTGAGTAGCGACCGCGCCGTCACCGTCGTCGCGCACGCGGCTCGCGGTGACGGGCGCGGGGCGGCGCTCACTCATCGTGCGCGCCGACAACGCGAAGACTCGACTGAAGGGGGCGGGATGCGCAACGCAAGCAAAGGCACGTGGGTCGCGCTCGTCGCGGCCGCGGCAGCATTCGCGGCGCTGCCGAGCGCCGCTCAGCAGAACGCGCCGAAACCGGCCGCGCGCGTCGGCGGCGAGCCGAACCTCAACGGCGTGTGGCAAGCGATGAACACGGCCAACTGGAATCTCGAAGCCCATTCCGCCGCGCAGATCAAACCGTTCTGGCAGCTCGGCTCCCTCGCGGCGATTCCGGCGGGCCAGAGCGTGATCACCTCGCCCGCCAACGGCAAGATCCCGTATCTCCCCGAGGCGGTCGCGAAGCGCGACCAGAATCGCAAGAGTTGGCCGGAAGCGGATCCCGAGACCAAGTGCTATCTGCCCGGCATTCCACGCGCGACCTACATGCCCTTTCCGTTCCACATCGTCCAGGGCGGCGGCGGCACCGACATCCTGTTCGCCTACGAGTACACGAGCGCGAACCGCATCGTGTTCATGGGCGATCACCAGGAGCCGCCGGTCGACACGTGGATGGGCTGGTCGAACGGCGATTGGGATGGCGACACGCTGGTCATCGAGACCACAGGATTCAACGACAGCACGTGGCTCGACCGCGCGGGCAATCACCACAGCTCGGCGCTCAGGGTCACGGAACGCTTCACCCTCACGGACGCGGACCACATCCAGTACGAGGCGACGCTCGAGGATCCGAACGTGTACTCGGAGCCGTGGACGATCAGCATGCCGCTCTACCGGCACGTGGAGCCGAACGCGGAGATCCTCGAGTTCAAGTGCGTGCCGTTCGTCGAGGATTTGCTCTATCACGACTTGGAACTGTCGGAATAGACGCCAAGTCTCACTCAACACAGGGCAAGCCGACGCAGACCGAAGGCCAAGCCGTGGGCTATTCGAGCCTTTCTTGAGGAGACGTCGATGCGAACAAAGCTCATGAGCATGGTTGCAGGCGGCAGCTTGTTGCTCTCGGCCGCAGCCACACCGGTGCTCGCGCATCATTCCTTCTCGGCGGAGTTCGACGCGAACAAACCGGTCACGATCGAAGGAACGGTCAAGGAGTTCCGCTGGGTCAACCCGCATTCCTGGCTCGAGGTCAACGTCACCAAGGCGGACGGCACCGTGGAGCTCTGGTCCATCGAAGGCGGCGCGCCGAGCGCGTTGCTGCGCCGCGGTTGGACCAAGAACACGCTGCCGCCGGGCACGCGCATCAAGGTCGAGGGCTTCATGGCGAAGGACGGATCCACGCGGGCGAGCGCGACCGACATCACCTTCCCGGACGGCAAGAAGATGTTCATCGGCTCGTCGGGCACCGGCGCACCGGACGAGCACCCCGAACCCTAAAGGACAGGTTACTTTTTCGGCGATGCGCGGCCCGCTTCGCCGGGGCCGGCCGAAAAAGTAACCTGTCCCTACTGCGACGCGGTGTCAGATGCCCGTTTCAGACCCGACGGCGGCGGGCCGCCGGTCGCCCAGTCGAGCAGCTGCGCGGTGTGCACGATCGGCACGTTCGCCCCCACCGAGAGCTGACTGATACAGCCGATGTTGCCGGTCGCGACGACGCCCGCGCCGGTGCGCGCGATGCTCGCGAGCTTGCGCTCGCGTAAGCGGGCGGCGATTTCGGGCTGCAGCACGTTGTAGGTGCCGGCCGACCCGCAACAGAGGTGTCCTTCCGCGATCTCGCGGACCTCGAAACCCGCGTCGCGCAGCAGCCGGCGCGGCACGGCGTCGAGCTTCTGCCCGTGCTGCATCGAGCACGCCGAGTGATACGCCACGGCCGGCCCGCCGCGCCGCGACACCGGCGGCAGGCCGAGCTCTGCGAGCGCCTCGGTGACGTCGCGCGTCTTCGCGCTCACGGCCGCCGCCTTCGCCGCGAGCGCGGCGTCGTTGCGAAACATGTAGCCGTAGTCCTTCGCCTGCGTGCCGCAGCCCGATGCGTTGACGACGATCGCGTCCAGCCCGCGCTCGAGCTCGCCGTGCAGACGCTCGATCAGCGGGGCGGCCAGCGAATGCGAATCGTGCTCACGTCCCAAGTGGTGCACGATCGCGCCGCAACAGCCGGGCACGCTCACAACATCTGCGCCGGCGCGATTGAGCAAACGGATCGTCGCCGCGTTGATTTCCGGATCGAGCACGTTCTGCACGCAACCCGCGAGCAACGCGACGCGGGCGCGACGCGAGCCCTGCGCCGGGAAAACGTGCGCGTCGGTCGCGCTCGCCGCGCCGCCGCGCGCTCGGTGCGCCGTGAGCTCGAGCATCGCGCGCACTTGGCGCGGCAGGACCGCGGCGAACGGCCGCGCGAGCGCGGCCAACGCGACCGCCGCGCGAAATCGGCCCGGAAACGGCAGCGTATGCGCGAGCAGCGCGCGCAGAACGCGCTCGTGCAGCGGCCGCCGATAAGTGCGCTCGACGTGCACGCGCGCGTGGTCGATCAGGTGCTGGTAGTGCACGCCCGACGGGCAAGTGGTCATGCACGCGAGGCACGATAGGCACCGGTCCACGTGCTTCACTACGTCGGCCGTCGCGGGCCGGTCGTTTTCGAGCATCTCCTTGATCAGATAGATCCGGCCGCGCGGGCTGTCGAGCTCGTCTCCGAGCAGCACGTACGTGGGGCATGTGGCCGTGCAAAAGCCGCAGTGCACGCACTTGCGCAGAATCTGCTCGCTCGCGGCGACGTCGGGGTTGGCTAGCTGCGCTGTCGAGAATCGAGTCTGCAAGACCTCACTCCATGCGGCCGGGGTTGAGCTTACCGTCGGGGTCGAAGGCGCGCTTCAAGCGCGCGCCGAGCGCCGCGAGCTTGGGCTCCGGCGGTGGAAACGACGGCACCGCGCGGCGCGCGTCCGCCGGAGCCTTGAGCAACGTCGCGTGGCCGTTGCGAACCGCACCGCGCACACGAGCCGCGTCGACGTCGCGATACGCGGCGAAGATCAGCCCGCCGCCCCAGTCGAGCACGTATCGCTCCGGCGCGAGCGCCGCGACGACGCGCGGCGCGTCCGACGGCGGCACCGAGACACGCCAGACGACGGGATGGCTCGCGAGCACCGACGCCGAGCCGATCTCTCGCCACAGCGCCCGCGACTCGGCCGCCTCGACCGCGTCGTGGGCCGTCGCGAGCAGCTCGCGCAGCGCGGCCGCACGAGCGTCGACCGACGCGGCGAAGCCTTCGATCCGGAGCAGCGCGCCCCGCGCGGGATCGAACGCCGCCGCCGACACGTCGTGCGCCGAGCCGAGCGCGGCGGTGAGCACGCGTAGCGCGTCCTCGGGTGTGCGGCTCGCGACGCGCAGCGTGCGTTCCGTCTCCGGCGCGGGTGCGACTCGCACGGTCACCTCCGTGAGCACCGCGAGCGTGCCCCACGATCCCGCCAGCACTTTCGGCACGTCGTAGCCTGTAACGTTTTTCACCACGCGGCCGCCCGCGCGCACGAGCTCGCCGCGGCCGGTTACGGCCGTGCAGCCGAGAAAGTGATCGCGCGCGGCGCCGGCCGACACACGCCGCGAGCCCGCGAGATTCGCGGCAAGCACGCCGCCGAGCGTCGGTGCGATCTGCACACCGAACAGTGCCCCGAAGTCGGGCGGCTCGAACGCCAGCCGTTGACCGTTCGCCGCGAGCAGGCCCTCGATCTCGGCGAGCGGCGTGGCGGCCTGCGCGGTGAGCACGAGCTCGGCCGGCTCGTAGGCGACGACGCCGGTCAGAGCGCTGAGGTGGAGGACGTCGCCGTCGACCGGACGGCCGACCGCGCGCTTCGAGCCGCCGCCGACGACCTCGAGCGAGCGCGAATGGCGCGCCACGATGTCGGCGACGTCCCGTGCATCGCGCGGTCGCAGCGCGCCCTCCTCGCCCGCGCTCATGCACCCTCCGTGGTCGCGTGCATCAGAAACGCGGCAGGTCCGGAAACCGCTCGGCGCCCGCGTGCACGTGCTCGCGGCCGAGCTCGGCGCAGCGACGCAACGTGGGGAACACCTTGCCGGGGTTGAAGCGCACGTCGGGATCGAACGCGTGCTTGATCCGATGTTGGATCTCGAGATCGACGGCCGCGAATTGGTAGGTCATGAGATCGCGCTTCTCGAGGCCGACGCCGTGCTCGCCCGTGAGAACCCCGCCCACGTCGACGCAGAGCTTCAAGATCTCGGCGCCGAACGCCTCGGCGCGGTCGATCTCGCCCGGTACGTTGGCGTCGTAGAGGATCAACGGATGCAAGTTGCCGTCGCCCGCGTGAAACACGTTGGCGACGCGCAAGCCGTAGCGCTGCGACATCTCGATGATCGCCGCGAGCACGCGCGGCAGCTCGCGGCGCGGGATCGTGCCGTCCATGCAGTAGTAGTCGGGGCTGATCCGGCCGACGGCGGGAAATGCCGCCTTGCGGCCCGCCCAGAACGCGAGTCGTTCGCGCTCGTCCTTCGACGCGCGACTGTACGACGCGCCGTTCGCCGCCGCGATCGCGCCGACGCGCTCGATCAAGAGGTCGACCTCGACGGCCGGGCCGTCGAGCTCCACGATCAGCAGCGCCTCGACGTCGAGCGGATAGCCGACGCCGACGAACGCCTCCGCCGCGTGGATCGCGGGCTTGTCCATCATCTCCATGCCGGCCGGGATGATGCCGGCCGCGATGATCGCCGCGACGCACGCACCGGCCGCCTCGACCTCGCCGAAGCCGATCAGGAGCGCACGCGCCGTCTGCGGCCGCTTGAGGATCCGCACCGTTGCCTCGGTGACGACGCCGAGCAGGCCTTCCGACCCGACCATGAGCCCGAGCAAGTCGTAGTGCCCGCTGTCGAGATGCTTGCCGCCGAGCCGCACGATCTCGCCGTCCGGCGTGACGAGCTCGACGCCGAGCACGTTGTTGGTGGTGAGACCGTATTTCAGGCAATGCACGCCGCCCGAGTTCTCGGCGACGTTGCCGCCGATCGTGCACGCGATCTGGCTCGACGGGTCCGGCGCGTAGTAGAAGCCCTCCGCGGCCACGGCGTGGCTGATCGCGAGATTCGTCACGCCGCACTGCGCGACGACGCAGCGGTTCGCGTAGTCGACGTCGAGTATCCGGTTGAACTTGCCGAGCGCCACGACGATCGAGTCGGCCGCCGGGATCGCACCGCCCGACAGCGACGTGCCGGCGCCGCGCGGCACGATCTTCACGCCCTCGCGCGCGGCGTATTTGAGGATCGCCGCCACCTCGGCCGTCGTTTCCGGGAGGACGACTACCAGCGGCTGCTGGCGGTACGCGGTGAGCGCGTCGGTCTCGTAGGCCGCGAGGCGGAGCGGCTCGTCGATCACGTTGCCGGGACGGACGAGCGAGCGCAGCGCGCGCACGATGTCCGCGCGCCGCGCAACGATCTCGGCGTCCGGCTCGGGTAGGCAAATCATGGGGCGGGATTAGACAACAAAAGAGCGCGGCGCGGTAATCCCGGGCCATCGATCTCCTGAGATCAGGCCGGAGCACCGGCCGGCCGCTTTGGGGCCGAAGCGGCAGATGAATCGTGGTCTAGGTTCCAGCCTGTATCGGCCGTCTCGCATCCATGCCGTATAACGCGCGTTCGATATTTGACGCATAACAGCGACCGTGGTCTAGTAAAAACAATCTCTTATGTTGCGATCAATCATGTTATCCAGCGTCTTGCCGTACTTTATTTGCGGCATGACGCTGTCTAGTTAGAGTTAGGCGGCAGTGTGTGTGCTCGTATCGGTAAGCCCGAGTGCGTGCCATTGGCTGGCGCACTGCGGTGCTGAGTTCGGCCTAGCAGTCGAAGATGCAGGCTCTGAGTTCGGGTGTGAGATCGCTAAGCGTAGTGCAGGAGTTTCTACACTGGGGGGGTAACGGCATGAGTGATCTTGGCGGCGCGAGCGAAGGCAGACACAAGCGCAACGGCAGCCATCTCGCGATCTGGATTGCGATTGGTGCTGGAATCGGAGTGGCGCTCGGAGCTGCATTCGGTCAGCTCGGCATAGGTGTAGCGATCGGTGCGGCGATTGGCGTAGCCGTTGGTGCCGCGCTTGACGCGAAAAGGAGCAAGTGACACGTCGTGCCAGCCGCCTGACAAGCAGTTGCAGCGGACGGTGACACGGCATCGCGGGCGCGCCGCCGCTGAACTGCGGCGTTATACATATGAACGACCGTCCATCGGCTAAGTCCGCCTGGTTGTGCATCGGCGCGACTCTGCTAGTTGCGCTGGGCTCGTTGGTGCAGATTGTGGATTCGCCGACCCTGCTCGTGCCGATGCCACTTCATCAGGTGATCCTCGCGTGGACGACTGGCTTCGGGCAGTTGGCTGTTCTGCCGATCACCTATGTCGTGACTCTCGCGCTCTTGTGGGATAGCGACGCTCTTGGCGAATTCGTTCAGGTCGCTTCGATAGTTGTCTTGGTGCTGAACGTTCTCTACTTCGTCACCTCGTTGGGCTCAGGCCTAAGGCACCAAGGCTCATTGCACACTTTCGTCGTGGCTGGCTACAACGTCGTCGGGTTAGCTGCCGTTGTGGCTCTCGCGGTGCTTGGACGCCAGAGAGATGCGAAACAGCTGCAAGTCGCCGCCTACTTGATCCTGTTCGCCATGCTTTCGTGGTGTGCTTTTCCGTATCTGGGTGAGCTCGCATAGGTTCTCGGGCTCGGAAGCGTGCGTATAACAACGGGTTGCAGCGGACGGTGATAGATAAAGCGCCAAGACACGAAGGTCAGCGCGCCGCCGCTGAGCTGCGGCGTTAGCCGTCAATTCATGCGCAGACTCGATCTCTATCGCGCGTTCGTCGAAAAGTGGACGCATCCTCAATATCGACCCGTGCCGGCAACACCAGACGCGCTAGACGCTGTAGAGCGAGAGTTCAAGATCGCGTTGCCGGCCGCCTATCGTGAGTACATGACTAACTTCGGTGCCGGAGGACCGACGAGTGACCTGTTGCACTCCATTGTTGAGGCCGACCTCGATACTCACGATCTCGGCCAGATCTATTCTCCCGATGGTATCGGGAAGATGACTACTGGCTGGCGAAGAAACGGGATGCCTGAGGAACTAGTAGCTGTTGCTGGAGACGGTATGGGCAATCAGTTCTGCTTCCACATTGGGGAATGCGGAGACATGCGCAAGGACGATGCGCGGGTCTGGTTCTTCGATCATGATGTTTTGCAAGCCGAGGATACCGCTAACGGATTCGAAGAGTGGATAAGGGAGTTCTACGAGGTCCATCGTGTTGACGCCTAACAAGCAGTTGCAGCGGACGGTGCCGAGGTATCGCGGCGACGCCACGAGCGCTCCATTTCGTTATGCGCTCGTGGCGCGCGGCAAGACGCAGCGCGCCGCCGCTGAACTGCACGTTAGACACCAGAACACCCTGCTAACTGGAGCTTGTGTCCAATGATCTCGCGTCAATGGCGGGGCCTAGCGCGCCGCGAGGCGGCTCAGGCGTACGAAGCGCACCTAATCCACGAAACCTTCCCCGCTCTTCGGAAGATCGAGGGCTTCGTCGACGCATCCATACTTAGACGTATCGTGGAGGCCGGAGTAGAGTTTCTGGTGGTAACGCAGTGGTCCTCTTTGGAAGCCATTGCAAAGTTTTCCGGAAGCGACCTTGAGGCCGCAGTGGTTCCGGACAAGGTCCAAAGAATGATGATCGAATACGATCGAAGGGTGAAGCACTACGAGGTTGTCAGTGGCGGTGACGTCTAACCCCCCGTTCGAGAGCCGACGCGCCGATCGGCAGCACGCGTTTGGTTTGCGTCCGCCGCGGCACGCCGTTCAACGCGAACGTTAGGCGACACAGCGAGCGAAACCGCGTGACCAGGGTTCCGTGCAAAACATGCGGCGTCGCTATCCTGTCGGATACCGCGGCGCGAAACGATGGCAAGTGCGTGCCGTGCCGATCGGGGACGCGCCAGAATATCGAACCGGCGAAAAAATGGCATCGGGAGCAGCGTGAGCGGGAGAGGACCGATCCATTGCGCAGACTGTGGCGGGATTTGGTTACGCGCGCCCGTGAGACGCCGAACGGGTTCGCTTCTTTTTCCGAACCGGAGCAGCACTATTTCGCCGTAGGTCTCCTTGAAGGAGAGGTGTACAACGGCGGCTTCGATCAGTACTTTTTCAATAGCTCCGGTGATCACTATCGGTACGCCGTCGAGGGTCTTGAGGCGATGGGGGCTCCTCAGGCGCTGGGTCTGTTGCGACAAGCGAAACAGGTAGTCTTTGGATTCGACGAGCCGGAGCGGGATACCGAGCGCCGACGTGCGTTTCTTCGCAGCTCAGTCGACGAGTCTCACTCGAAACGCCTGAACTCCCTGGATTCGCTATTTTGGAAAGACCCGGATTCTCTGGGTGCAAAGTTCGAACAGTTTGCCAAAAACCGTGGCCTTGTCAGTGTCGCCTAACAAGCAGTTGCGGCGGACGGTGGAAGGGTATCGCGGGCGCGCCGCCGCTGAACTCCGGCGTTAGGCGCAATTCTATGGACACCGCACGCACAGAGATCCGTCGCGCACAGATCGCCGATGCAGCAGAAATGGCGCGCCTCGCAGGCGAACTGGGCTACCCGATGCCGACGGCAGAGATGACCCGGAGGCTCGCTGTCCTGCTTCCGAACGAACGTCATTACGTTGTCGTAGCAGCGAGCGGAGGGGGTTTGTTCGGGTGGATGCACGTCGAGCATCGGTTTTCCCTCGAGGGAGGAGATCGAGCCGAGTTGATGGGCCTTGTCGTGGACTCAACCGCCCGACGTCGCGGCTTCGGCCGTGAGCTCGTCGACGTCGCGGAGAACTGGGCGCTCGCGCATGGGTTGTCGTCGCTCACCGTTCGGTCGAACGCCGCGAGAGCTCTATCGCACCCATTCTATGAGTCGCTTGGCTACTCGCGCAGCAAGACGCAGCATGTATATACCAAAACGGTCACGACTAGATCGCGTGCGCCAATCGCCTAACAAGCAATTGCAGGAGACCGTGGAACGGCGTTGCGGGCGCGGCGCAAGTGCGTCATTTCATTGTGCACTCGCGGCGCGCAGCAAGTCGCGGCGCGCCGCCGCTGAACTGCGGCGTTAGCCGTCATGTGCCGTTGCCGTGGTCGTTGAGTACGCACCCAGTCGCTACGACGTAGCGCGGGCCTATGCGCGACTGTTGATGCATTCGCCTGAGTTTCGTCGAAACATGTCGATATTCGCCGCGGCAGTGCTCGCGGCCATGCTATCGATCGGATATCTCGTTGACGCCGAGTTGGGGCGGAACGGCGTAACTAGGGCAATATTGTTTACGATCGCGTGGATAGCCCTCGTGCCCGTGGGGGTCGTGCTCCGTTTCGTCCCCGGCGTGAGGCGCTTAACGCTCACCGAGCGCGGGGTTGTCGTTGAACGTAGCGGCAAGAGCTGGGATATTCTTTGGCGAAGCGTGGCCTTCCTTTCCGACACGCCCGAGTACGTTCTCGTGGGCCATCGCTACGTAGACTTTCTTGTTATCCCGCGTGCCGCATTTTCGAGCGATGACGAACACCGTCGATTCGTGCGCCTCATTGGAAGTGGTATTTCGAAGGATCGCGACCAAGCCCGTTAACGTCGCGTGGCACAGGGCGGTGGCGAGGCGCATCGAGGACAGATGGGTGTTCGCTCGTATCGAGAATAGAGTGTCACAGTACTCGTTCGGGTGAGGTTGCGCGGTGACGGTTAACACGCAGTTGCAGCGGACGGTGCTACCGCGTGGCGGGCGCGCCGCCGCTGAACTGCGGCGTTAGGCGCAACATGGATGAGACCGTTTTGCTTGAGCGATTGCGCGGCCTGGAGAGCGAGTTGCACCGTCTCGAAACGCGCAGGAGCAGAAGCCGCCTGGAGAGCCTACTGCACCCTGATTTCGTCGAGGTTGCTCGCTCGGGCCGGTGCTACAGCCGAACCGAGGTTCTCGAAGAGTTCGCTGGTGGTGCTGCGCTGGAGCCCGTTCATACACAAGACTTCAGACTGGGTGAGCTTGGTCCAGGCGTCGCGTTGCTGACGTACAGGTCGGCGCACGTAAGTCCGACCGGTGGCTTGTTTCGACAGACTCTCCGATCATCGCTCTGGATCGAAACTGCAAATGGTTGGCGCATTCGGTTCCATCAAGGAACGCCCGCGGAAGCATCGTCCGCTGAACCGGAACTCTAAGGACTTCCCGTTCGCGTCAACTGTTGGTCTTCCCGTTCGCTCCTTCGATCCGTGCGCCAAGAAGGACAGACTGCGAGTCTCTAATCGGTCTTTGTTGAGCTGCTAGAGCTCGGACCCGGATGTAAGCCGCACGCTCGCTCCTCGATCGTTAGTCGGCGTTTGCCGCACACCGGTTCATCAGGTTTTGCGAGCGTCGGTCTGACCTGTTTTGGCGATGGGTCGCAGCGTCGTTAAGAGATCTCCTCTTGAATCGATGTCGTGTCTCGAACTAAGCGCTGTGAGCGAGCATTGCCCACAACACCCGCGCGTTCTTGGCGGCGACCGCCACGCAAGCGCGGTGATAGCCGCGCCGAGCTCGCACGGCGAGCGCCCAACGTGACAGTGGATCGTCTTTCCCGACCGCTCGCTGTAGAACGCTTCTCGCGCCCATCACGAGCAGGGTGCGCAGGTACGGATCGCCGCGAGCGGTGATGTGCCCGAGGCGCTGTTTGCCGCCAGTGGAGTGTTGTCGGGGAACGAGCCCGAGCCAAGCAGAAAACTGCCGGCCGTTCTTGAACTCTCGCGTATCTCCGACGCTGGCGACAATCGCGGAAGCGGTGATCGGGCCAATGCCCTGACGTTGCAAGGCGATTTGCGCCGCGTGATTCTCCCGAGCGTGCGCTTCGATCGAGTGCTCGTACTCGCGCACCCGTGCGTCGAGCGTGTGCAGGTGCTGCAGCAGATCGCCCAGAGCCCGTGCGGCATGCGGCGGCAGCCGCTCGAGCAATTCACCGACTCCATGCCGGATCGCTGCGCTGCTCTGCGGCAGCACGAACCCGAACTCGGCGAGTAGCCCGCGCAACCGGTTGATCGTCGCCGTGCGTTCCTCGATGAACCCTTGGCGCACCCGGTGCAAACAAAGTACCGCTTGCTGCTCAGGCGTCTTGATCGGGATAAACCGCATCTGCGGCCGACTTACCGCTTCGCAGATCGCCTCCGCATCGTTGCCGTCGTTCTTGCCGTTCTTTCGGTACGGCGCCACAAACCGTGGGGCCATCAACTTGACCGTGTGGCCGAACTGCTGAAGTCGGCGTGCCCACTCGTGCGCTCCCGAGCAAGCTTCCAGGCCGATCACACACGGCGGCTGCTCGATCAGCAGTCCCATTAAGCGAGCCCTCGATACCGTCTTGCGCAGGACCACCGCGCCCGCCGAGTCGATTCCATGCACCGAAAAGCTGTTCTTTGCCAAATCAATCCCGATGGTAGTAACGTTGTTCATGACTTCCCCTTTTCGAGTTGGTTGAAAATGCACACACACTTCAATCTTCGCACTCGCGTGCCTCGGGACGGGGAAGTCCCTTACATTCGTTAGGCGAGAGGTGTAACCGTGCCCGCGTATCGTCTCGTGATCGGCAACAAGAACTACTCCTCGTGGTCTCTACGCGCGTGGCTCTTTCTCAGGGAGAGCTCGATTCCGTTCACAGAGACTCGCGTTCCGATGTTCACGCCGACGTGGGTAGATCAGGTGGCTCAGTACACACCTGCCGGTCGCGTACCCGTATTGCTTGACGACGGCGTGGCCGTTTGGGATTCCACGGCAATCTTCCAGTACATCAGGGAGCGTCATCCGGGCGCTGTTGGCTGGCCGACATCGGCGGAAGCCAGGGCCCATGCGCAGTCGATCAGCGGCGAAATGCACTCTGGCTTTCTCTCGATCCGGGACGAACTGCCACAAAACATTCGAGCTCGGCGCCGGCGTGACCGGACTGAGCTGTCGGACAGTTGCCTCAAGCAAATTCGACGAGTAGACGAGATCTGGTCCGACTGCCGCTCTCGTTACCGAAGCGGCGGCGATTGGTTGTTTGGGGAGTTCTCCTTGGCGGATATCATGTACGCGCCAGTCGCACTTCGATTCTTGACCTACGACATCGCGATTGGCCAGTCTGCCAAGGAGTTTCAGCGTGCCGTGTCTGAGCGAGCAACCGTGCGCGAGTGGGTTGCCGCAGCGACCGAGGAGCCAGAGGCGATCTCATTCATCGACGACTTCGTGCCGGCATCGAAGAGCCCATTGACTCTCGGCTGATGCGGAAGGGCGTTGCAGCATGCAGCCGCCGAACTGCGGCGTCAGGCGTCTTCGAGTAAGCCATGAACTACATCAACACGTTCATCGCCGTATCCCCCGATACCAAAGCGAAGGTCGGTTCCGTTCCCCTTGCACGCGGGGGCAAGCGATCGATCGCGCAAATCGAATACGAGCTCATTGCAAGTCATCCCTACAAGTTCACCCAACAAGAAGTTCAGTTCTCCGTCCATGTTGAGCGAACCGGAGTCACCCCTCCACAACTCAAACGAAGTGACCTCTGGTCGGACTTCTTCTCCAAACCCACGGCTTGTATGCGAACGTCCCCATTGGCCCGGACTTATGGATGGGGCCTGCATTTCGATAGCGAGGGAAAGGTTGCGCTCGTACCGATGGAAAGTCCGAAATACCAAAAGTTGTCGCGCAGTCCTTCCATCGAGCAGACCCGTGCCATGAGGACCAAGCGCGAATGAGCGTCTTCGATGGGCGGCACATGACTGAATCGTAGTCGGGCAAGCCTGCGTTCCCTGGCGGTGGAGGTGTTCGTGCCCCGGATTCGATACCAGGTAGCCGAGGTCATGAGTTATTGGGACGAAGACCGCCCCGAGTGGGACCCGGAGGAGCTCGACTTTGCGGCGGCATGGCGGCGCCACCTCGAAGCGGCGATACGTGGGCTGAAGCCTCAGTTCGGTGCCATGGTTGCATATAGGCGGAAGCTGTTGGCGCAGCAGATTCACGCATGACGTCCGCGCCTGCGGATCGATCGAACGGATACGAGCGCGTAGCGGCCGAGTTCCTCGCTGGCCGCGGTCGCGCGCCCTCGACTGCCATCGGCACGACACACGTGCGCAACTGGGCGCGTACGCTCGAACCCGGGGCTGCCGTGCTGGACTTGGGCTGCGGGCCCGGCGTCCCGATTACCAAAGTCTTGATCGATGAAGGGCTCGCCGTTTACGCGATCGACGCCGCGCCGTCTTTCGTCGCTGTCTTCCGCCGCAACTTCCCGCAGGTAACGGTCGCGTGCGAATCCGTCTTGGATTCCTCGTTTTTCGATCGCACGTTCGAGGGCGTCGTCGCGTGGGGACTCATGTTCCTACTGCAGCCGGACGAACAACGGCGCCTCATCCGGGCGATCGCCGACGTGCTGGCGCCCGCCGGCCGCCTGCTGTTCACATCGCCGTCCCAACCCGTCGCATGGAACGACGTCATGACGGGATTGGAGTCACGCTCGCTCGGAGCGGCAGAGTATCGAAGTCTGCTTTCCGCCGTGGGCCTCTTAGTCGTAAGCGAGTACGAGGACGAAGGCCAGAACCACTATTTCGACGCCTCGGCCCTCAATTCGCCGACCAGGTGAAGTTCGGGATCTCGGTGATCGGCGTGCCCACTTGAATGGCGATCAACCGGTGCGACTTCAGCTCGATGGCCGCGAGGTCGCCGTCGTATTCGCTCACGACGCCGCCGTCGACGACGTAGACGACCACCGGCAAGTCGCGCAAGCCCGCGATGTCGTTGCGCTCGAGCGGCTGCCCCCAGACGCCGAAGAACTGCCCGAGCGTGAACGTGGCGGCGGCCGGGGCCTCGACGTGGAGTTTCCCGGAGAGGTCGTGCGTGTGCGCGTTGTAGGTGCACTCGCTCGTCGGGCTCGTGTCGACGATGCCCACCAGCGCGGGGACCGCGAGCGCCTCGCCGTTCAGGAGTACCGAGAGGTGACTGTGGACGTGATACGTCTCGACCATAGTGCCGCACTCGAGGCCGGCGACCGGCTGCCCCTGCCCTCCGACGGAGGTGTCGCGGTCGGGCCAATATCGCGACCCAACCATGTGGCCGTCGTCGATGTCGATCGCGGTGGCGGCCAGCGGCGGAAACGTCGCGGGCGGGGTCGGGGGCGCCGGCGCGGGCGGAGGCGTGTCGTCCGAGGAGTCGCCGGTCCCGTTACACGCCGCAAGCGGCAACGCGAAGATGCCCGTCAGCAGCAGCAAGCCCAAAAGGCCGCCGCGGCCGGCGGCACGGGGTTCTAAGGATGTGTTCATGGCGTTAATCCTTTCAACCGTTGACCGCATCACGCGTGCAAGACGCGGACCAACCGCCAAGAATCGGGCCGCAACTGTCGCGATTAGGCGACGCTGTGGCATGCTGCGTGCCCGCTCGGTCCCGCGGCGATCATTCGCAACCGACGCGCGTCGTCAAAGCGCAGCACGCATGGACAAAATCGAGTCGATCGAAGCCGTCGCCCAGGTGATCCAACTGGCCGTCGCCCCGGTGTTCTTGCTCGCCGGCATCGCCGGGCTGCTCGGCGTGCTGTCGACGCGCCTCGGCCGCATCATCGACCGCGCGCGCGTCATCGAGCTCCGAATCCCCGAAGCGCTCCTCGAGGAACAGCAACAGTTGCTGCGCGCCGAGTCGACGGTGCTCTGGACACGGATCGGCCTCATCAACTGGGCGATCCGACTCTGCGCTACGGGCGCTCTCACGGTCTGCCTCACGATCGTCGCGCTATTCGTCGGCGACTTCGTGCGGTTCAACATTTCCGGGGCGATCGCGCTCTTGTTCGTGATCGCGATGGCGCTGATCGTCGCCGGGCTCGTGTTCTTCCTGCGCGAGGTCAACGTCTCTGCGCGCCACATGCGGCAGGGCATCGAGATCGCGCTCTCGCACGACCCGGCTCGTAGCGGCCCGAAGCCTTCCAAGAAAGACCCGTAGCCCGACGACCGCCATGGATGGCCTCCTGCGGCAATTGGTCGCACGGCGGGTCGCGGCCCCCGCCCTAGAATCGCTCGATGAGCCGCGACCAGCATCGGAGCGCCATTCCACCCTTCGCGCTCGTGCTCGCGGCCGTCGGCCTAGCCTCGAGCGCCGCACCTAGCCGCGCGGCCGACGACGATCCGCAGCAAGACGCCGCCGCCACAGGCGAGCGCGCGCCGCCGCGCGGCACGCCGAGCCGCGAGCTCGGGACCATGACCGTGATCGGCCGGCGCGAGAGCTCGCTGCCCACACAGATCCCCACGACCGTCGAAGGCATCGACCGCGAGCAGCTCGACCTGAAGATCAACGCCGTCGACGCCGAGGACGCGCTCAAGTATTTCCCGAGCCTGCTCGTGCGCAAGCGCTACGTCGGCGACTACGATCACGCGGTGCTCGCGAGCCGCGCGTCCGGCACCGGCAACAGCGCGCGCTCGCTGGTCTACGCCGACGGCATCCTGCTGTCGAACCTGCTCGGCAACGGCGCCACGTTCACGCCGCGCTGGGGATTGGTCACGCCGGAAGAGATCGAGCGCGTCGACGTGCTCTACGGTCCGTTTTCCGCCGCGTACCCCGGCAACTCCGTCGGCGCCGTGGTCGACTACGTGACGCGAATGCCCACCGAGCTCGAGATGCACGCGAGCGTCTCCACGTTCACCGAAGACTTCGAGATCTACAGCACCGAGGGAACGTTCGGCGGCTGGCAGACCAGCGCCTCGGTCGGCGACCGCAACGGCAACTTCTCGTGGTGGCTCAGCATCAACCGGCTCGACAGCGACGCTCACCCGGTGTCGTTCGCGAACAAGCTCGTGAGCTCGAGCGCGGTCGACACCGCCGGCACGCCGGTGACGGGCGCCCTGCCCGACCGCAATCCGCGCAACCAGGACTGGCTGATCGTGGGCTCGACGACGCGGACCTACACCGTTCAGGACCACGCCAAGATCAAGGTCGCCTACGACTTCACGCCGACGCTGCGCTTGAGCTACACGCTCGGCTGGTGGACCAACGACTCGCAGCGCTCGTCGGATACGTATCTGCGGGACGGCGCGGGCGCGCCCGTGTACAACGGCTCGATCAACGTCGGCGGCCGCCGCTACACGCTCACGCCGGCCGACTTCGCGCCGAGCAATGGCGACTTGCGGCACTTGATGCAGGGCTTGTCGCTCAAGAGCGGCGGCGGCGCGTGGACGTGGGAAGCCTCCGCGAGCGCCTACGACTACGACCGCGACCTCACGCGCCAGCCGACGGTGGCGCTGCCCGCCGCGACGGTCGGCGGCGCGGGCCGCATCACCGACCAGCACGGCACCGGCTGGACCGCGCTCGCGCTGCGCGCGACGTGGCGGCCGCGCGAAGACGCGGCGCACGTCGTCGACATGGGCGTGCAACGCGACAGCTACGAGCTCCGCACTCGCGTCTCCGACACTGCCGACTGGCTCGCGGCCGCCCCCGGCGCGTTGTTCTCCGCGTTCCGCGGCGACACGGATCTCACGAGCCTCTATGCGCAGGACACGTGGGCTTTCGCCGAGGGTTGGCGCGCGACGCTCGGCGCGCGCTTCGAGCGCTGGCAAGCGTCGAACGGCGCGGTGTCGAGCGCGACGAGCACGTTGCCGTTCGCGGAGCGCTCCGACACCACCGTGTCGCCGAAGGCGGCGATCGCGCGGCAGCTCAACCCGGATTGGACGTTGAAGGCGTCGCTCGGCCGCGCGTTCCGCAACCCGACCGTCGCGGAGCTCTACCAGGGCTCGATCTCGACGAACGTGATCGTCAACAACGATCCGAACCTCGAGCCCGAGAAGTCCTGGACGAGCGAGCTCAGCGGCGAGCGCAAGCTCGCGGATGGCCTGGTGCGGCTCACGGTGTTCCACGAGTCCACCGACGACGCGCTCTACTCGCAAACCAACGTCACGGTCACGCCGAACGTCACGAACATCCAGAACGTCGACGAGATCGACACCACGGGGCTCGAGGTCGCGTACCAGTCCGGCGGGTTCCTGAACGACCGGCTCGATCTCTCGGCGAGCGTCACCTACGCGCACTCGATCATCGAGAAGAACGACGCGTTTCCCGCGAGCGTCGGCAAGTGGCAGCCGCGCGTGCCGGAGTGGCGCGCGAACGCGGTCGCGACCTACCGTGTGGGCTCGCAATGGAGCGTCACCCTCGGCATGCGCTACAGCGGCACGCAGTACAACACGCTCGACAATTCCGACCCGAACGGTTTCACGTTCACCGGCAACAGCCCGTTCCTCGTCTACGACGCGCGCGCTCGGTACGAGAGCCGCAAGTGGTCCGCCTCCGTGGGGCTCGACAACGTTGGCAACGAGGAGTACTGGGCGTTCCATCCGTACACCCAGCGGATGCTGATGGTCGACGTCGGCTTCCGCCTCTGAAAATAGGCACCGGCTACGTTTCCGCCGGAAAATAGGGACATGCTGCTTTTTCGGCGTAGACCGGTGCCGGCGTGAGGCGGCCAACGAAAAAGCAGCATGTCCCTATTTTCCGGCCACGGTGACGCGGCGGGAAAAGTAAGCCTGTCCCTATTTTCCGGCGGGGGTGCGAGAATGGGTCGGATGAGCCAGCGAGTCGACAACGCGGTGTTCGGCGGCGACGCCGGGGCGAGCGGCGCGCTGCGGCTGCTTTTTTGGCTGCGCTGGGGCGCCGTCGCCGCGCAGTCGGTGGTCATCACATTCGTCGACCGGATCCTGGCAAGCCCGGTGCCGCTCAAGCCGCTCGTGCTCACGATCGCGGCGCTCGCGCTCTGGAACGTGCTCAACTATCGCGCGGTGCACGCGAAGAGGCTCGTGCAGTACGGCGAGGTGGCGTTGAATCTCGTCGTCGACGTCGTGGCGTTCACCACGATCCTCTACTTCACCGGCGGGCCCACAAACCCGTTCGTGTCGATCTACCTCGTGCCGATCTCGCTCGCGGCGGCCTCGCTGCCGGCGGTGTACGCCTGGTTGATCGGCGCGATTTGCGGCGTGGGGTACTCGCTCCTGTGGTGGCGGCACGTGCCGCTGCCGTCGGTCGATTCTCGGTTCGGCGCCGACTTCGACTTACACGTCGCGGGCATGTGGGTGAACTTCCTGATCGCCGCCGCGCTCATCGTATTCTTCGTGGGCCGGATGGCGAACCTGGTCCGGCGCCGCGACCAAGAGCTCGCGGCGATGCGCGAGACGGCGCTGCGCGACCAGCAGATCGTGGAGCTCGGCACCCTCGCCGCCGGCACCGCGCACGAGCTCAACACGCCGTTGTCGACGCTCGCCATTCTGGTCGAGGAGCTCGACGAAACCGCCACGGACCCCGCGCAGAGAGAGCATCTGCGCGTGATGATGGAGGAGATCGAGACGATCAACGAGCGCCTCAATCGGATCGCGGGCCGCGTGGGCGCGGAGCGCAGCGAGGGGGCGCAGCAGATCGGGCTGCGCGCGTTCCTCGACGACTTGATCGGGCACTGGACCGCGGTGCATCCCGACATCGAGCTCGGCGCCACGTTCGACTTGCCGGCCGACGACACGCCGATCGTCGCCGAGGCCACGATCGGCCAGGCGATTCGCAACGTGCTCGACAACGCGGCGCACGCGAGCCGCGCGAACGGCCGCCGCAGCGTCGACGTGCGCGTGCGGCGCGACGGCAGCAAGCTCGAGATCGACATCGTCGACGACGGCGTGGGCCTGGACCCGGCCCTGCGCGACGAGATCGGGCTCAAGGTGGTCTCCACGAAGGACCGCGGGCTCGGCATCGGCATCTTGCTCTCCCGCGCGGCGCTGCAGCGCTTCGGCGGGCGCCTCGAGCTCGAGAGCCGGCCGTTGGGCGGCGTCGAGGCGCACATCCATCTGCCGCTCGACGAGTTGCTCGCCGATGCCCGCTGACGCGCCCCCTTCGGTGCTCGTGATCGACGACGACCGCCGGTTCGCCGAAACGCTCGCGCAAGCGCTCGAGCGCCGCGGCTGGGTCGCGGCCGTGGCCCATACCGTCGAGACCGCGCTCGCGGCCGCGCGCGCCCGCCGGCCGAACGCGGCGATCGTCGACCTCAAGCTCGCGACCGAGGACGGCCTCACCCTCGTCGAGCCGCTGCGCGCGTGCGACGCCAAGATGCGGATCGTCGTGCTCACGGGGTATGCGAGCATCGCCACCGCCGTGAAGGCGATCAAGCTCGGCGCCGACGACTACCTCGCGAAGCCGGTCACCGCGAGCGCGGTCGCCGACGCGCTGCTGCGAGCCGAGCCCGGCACGCTCCCCGTAGAGGCGGCGGAGCCGATGTCGACGCGGCGGCTCGAGTGGGAGCACATCCAGCGCGTGCTCGTGGAGCACGAAGGCAACGTCTCGGAGACGGCGCGCGCGCTCAAGATGCATCGGCGCACGCTGCAGCGAAAGCTCGCAAAGCGGCCGCTACAGGGTTGAGGACGACCGACGTCGTGGCGCAGGGGGAGTGAAATGAGGCAGATCGCATTCGCCGCGGGCATGCTGGCGCTCGCGGCCGCAGCCCGGGCCGGAGCGGACGAGTCCGAGGTGATCGGCTACCCGAGCATCGACGCCGCGCTCACGGCGCTGCGCGCCGACCCGCGCGCCACCTTCGAGACGCAGCACGGCTGGACGGTGGTCGCGAGCCGCGAGGGCGCGAACCCGGTGCAGTGGTTCTTCACGCCCGAAGGGCACCCGGCCCATCCGTCGGTGGTGAAGCGCACCGCGCTCGAGGAGCGCGGCACCGGCTACATCGAGCTCGCCACGCTGTGCGGCGCACCGCAGGCCGAATGCGCGGCGCTGCTCGACGGCTTCCGCCAAGTCGCGGAGGACGCCGCGCGCGCCGCGCAACCGGAGCACGTGACGCTCGACGTCGGCATCGCGCTCGACCACCACGATCGCGTGCGCGTCAGCCGGCTGCTCGCGGAGGAAGGCAAGGCCGCCGAGATTCGCATGGACGACGTGCTCAAGGTCGTCATCGTGCCGACGTTCGACGAGCGGCGCGACGTCACGCTCTGGACCGCTGTCTACGAGTTCACGAACGGCGACTATCGCCTGCTCGGCGCGCCGACGCTCGCTCGGCCGCACGACGGCGTCGCCGACATCGAGATCAGGTCCGACACCGGCACCCTCTTCCGCTTCGCCATCTCGGCGCCGGTTGCGTCACGCGAGTAGCTCGAGAGAAAAATAGATGAGACTCCTGCGTCGCTTGCTGATCGTCCTCCACCGCTATCTCGGCATCCCGCTGAGCTTCCTGTTCGTGCTCTGGTTCGTGTCGGGCATCGCAATGATCTACGTCGGCGGCATGCCGGCGCTCTCGCCGCAGGCGCGGCTCGAGCACCTGGCGCCGATCGACTTCCGCGCCATCCGCTTGACCGCGGCCGAGGCCGCGGGCCGCGCCGGCGGCGACGGCCGTGGGCGGGCCACGCTGCTCACGGTGCTCGACCGTCCGGCCTACCGCTTCTCCGCGGGCCCGTTTGGCGCGAGCACGGTGTTCGCGGACACCGGCGAGACGCTCGACGCGGTAGACCAGGAAACGACGCGCACGATCGCCGCGCGCTTTCTCGACGTGCCGCCCGCGGCCGTCGCGTTCGAGCGCGCGGTCGAGGACGTGGACCAATGGACGCTGGTGCTGCGCCGCGAGCTGCCGCTCTACAAGTTCGACGTCGACGACGGCCGCGGCACCGAGGTGTACGTGTCGCCGAGCAAGGCCGAGGTGACCCTGGTCACGACGGCGCGCAGCCGCGGGCTCGCCTGGATCGCGACGATCCCGCACTGGTTCTACATCACGTCGCTGCGCGTGAATCAACCGCTGTGGTACTGGACTGTCGTCTGGACGTCGGCGGCGGGCTGCGTGCTCGCGGCGCTCGGCATCGTGCTCGGCGTGGTGCAGTTCCGAAAGTCGCGGCCGTTCAATTTATCCGCGTCGATTCCATACCGCGGTTGGATGCGCTGGCACTATCTCTTCGGCGCCGTGTTCGGCGTGTTCGCGCTGACGTGGGTGTTCAGCGGCCTCCTGTCGATGGAGCCGTTCGATTGGACCAACGCGGAAGGCCTCGACGTGCCACGCGACACGTTCACGGGCGGGCCCGTCGAGCTCGATCATTTCCCGGCCGTCGACGCCGCGGCCTGGGCGGCGCTGCTCGGCGGCCGCGTCGTGAAGGAGCTCGAGCTCGAGCGCATTCAGGACCGGCCGTACTACGTCGCACGCGTCGCCGCCGCGCCGGCCGCGCTCGACCCGAAGCGCGAGCGGCTGCACCAGCCGTACGACATCGGCGGCCGCGGCGAGTCCGAGATGCTGCTCGTCGCCGCGGACACGCTCGCGGTGCAGCGCGAGCCATTCAGCACCGAGTCGCTCGTCGCTCGGCTGCACGCCGCGGTGCCCGATACGGCGATCGTCGACCACGAGCTGCTCGCGGACTACGACTCGTATTACTACTCGCGCGAGCGGCAGGCGCCGCTGCCGGTGCTGCGCGTGCGGTTCGACGACCCGGAGCGCACTTGGGTGTACGTCGATCCGCGGATGTCGCAAATCGTCGCCGTGGTTCATCGCTGGAGCCGGCTCGAGCGTTGGCTCTACAACGGGCTGCACAGCCTCGACTTCGGCTTTTGGTACGACAAGCGGCCGCTCTGGGACGTCGGTATGATCGCGCTCTGCCTGGGCGCGCTCGCGTCGAGCGGCATCGGCCTTTGGCTCGGCCTAAAGCGGCTGCGGCGTGACCTCGCGGGGCTCGTCCGACCAATTAGGGTCAGACCCCGGGGTCAGACTGGGGTCTGACCCCGGCGTCAGACCCTGCGTCAGACCGTGCCGCGCTTCGCGGGGTCTTGCTTGTAGAAGGCGGCGAGCTGGGCGTAGACGTCGGGGTACTCGCGCGCGAAGCGCTTCGGTACGTCGAAGAACATCTCGGTGCAGACCGCGAAGAACTCGGCACGGTCCTCTGCGGCGTACGGATCGAGCCACGGCTCCTTGCCGCGGTCGAGCTCGTCGAGCAGGCTCTCATAGGCGTCGTCGAACGCCGCAGTCCATTCGGCGAGACGCATGCCCGAGTGCAGCGGCGGCGCGCCGTCGGCTTCGCCGTTCAGCATGTCGATCTTGTGGGCGAGCTCGTGCGCGACGACGTTGTAGCTCTCGCCCCGCCCGCTCGCCTCGACTTCCGCCCAGGCGAGGATCACGGGGCCCTGCTCCCAGGTCTCGCCGCTCAGCACGTCGTCGCCGGTGTGCACCACGCCGTCCTCGTCCACGATTTCGCGGTCGCGCACGACGAACTCGTCGGGGTGCACGACGACGGCTGCGAAGTTCTCATAGTAGTCGAGGCCGAGCTCGAGGATCGGCAACGCCGCGAGCGCGGCGATGCGCACGCGCATCGACTCGTCGATCGCGTAACCGACGGCCGGCTCGAAGCGCTTCTCGTGCAGGAACAGCAGCGCGATCTCGCGGAGCCGCTCCATCTGCGGCGACGGCAAGCGCGCGAGCACGGGGCTCGCGGCGAGCGCTGCGCGCCACGCCTCGTCGGGGATCGATTGCCGCGCGAGAACTCGCCGGCGCCGCCAACTTCTGAACATGACGAGCGGAAATCAGGGCCAGAACGAAATTGGGGACATGTTACCTTTTTTCGGCGCACCGGCTTCGAGCGGTCGGACTACGACACCGAAAAAGGCAACATGTCCCTATTTTCTAGGAAAAGTAACCTGTCCCTATTTTAGGCGAGGTGCTGCTTGAAGAAGGCGATCGTGCGCTCCCACGCGAGATTCGCGGCCGCCTCGCTGTAGCGCGGCGTCGAATTGTTGTGGAAGCCGTGATTGGTGCCCTCGTACGTGTACATCTGGTAGGAGACCTTGTTCGCCTTGAGCGCGGCCTCGTACTCCGGCCACATGCCATCGATCCGCTCGTCCATGCCGGCGTACTGGATCAGGAGGGCCGCCTTGATCTTCGCCACGTCTGCCGCCGCCGGGGCCGCGCCGTAGAACGGCACGCCCGCGTTCAAGTCCGCGCCGATCGCAACGGCCAGGTTGTTCACCATGCCGCCGCCCCAGCAGAACCCGGTGGCGCCGAGCTTGCCGCTCGAGAGCGCGTGTTTCTTCAAGAATAGCGCGCTGTTGACCATGTCCTGCCGAAGCTTCGTTTGGTCGAGGCTCGATTGCAGCGCGCGACCGTCGTCGTCGTTGCCGGGATACCCGCCCACCGGCGCCAACCCGTCCGGCGCGAGCGCCACGAACCCGGCAACCGCGGCGCGGCGCGCCACGTCCTCGACGTAGGGATTCAGGCCGCGGTTCTCGTGGATCACGAGCACGGCGGCAAACGGCCCGTCCCCTTTCGGTTGCACGAGGTAGCCGCGCATTTGTCCCGAGGTGCCGCCCGGCGACGGATACTCGACGTACTTCGCCTTGATGCGATCGTCGGTGAACGAGATCGTCTGCGCCTCCGCATAGCGCGGGAACAACGACTGCGCCATCGCGAGCGCCGACACGCCGCCGATCACGAGCGCGCTCGCCCGCGCCAAGAACTCGCGGCGGTCGATCCGGCCGTGGCAGTACTCGTCGTAGAGCGCGTAGACGCGCCGGTCGATCTCGATGCCCTTGTGTTCAAGCTGTGCGGCCATGTGTCGTCTCCTTGTGTTCAATGCTTCGGCAGATATCCGATCCGATCGCCGGAGTACGTGCCGATCCAAAGCTCGTTCTCCACCGGCAACGCCGTGCTCGCGCCTTGGAGCGCCGCGTTCTGGTCGGCACCCGCGACGCGCGTCGCTCGCAGCGCTTCGGGGTCGATCTCGACCACCGACCAGCCGGTCGAGCACGGCGGTGTCGCGCACTCGGCCGGCGACACGTAGTTGCCGCCGATCGTGTACAGCTTGCCGGCCGCGCCCCAACGCAGGTTGTCGGGCCCGACGTCGACCGCAACCGACGTCTTCGCGATCGGCGCCGCGCGGCGGTCGAAACGCACGACCTCGCGCGTGCCGGTCGCCGCGACCCAAAGATAGCGCTCGTCGGCCGACAGCTCGATGCCGTTCGGCCCCGACAGCTCGGTGCCGGGCACCGCCGTCACTTTGCCGCCCGGATGCCATTCGTAGACGTTGCCGTTGACCTCGCCCCTACCGATCCTCGCGAACGCGTCCGGGTCGGTGGGATCGGAAAACTTGGTGGTCACGAAGCCGCCGTCGGCGAGCATCGCGACGCTATTCGCGAACGTGCCCTCCGGTAGCGCCACGCAACCGACCCACGCGATCTCAGGTCTAGCGCCTGTCGCGTCGACGTCGAACGCCTCGATCGCCTCGCGGTCGCCGTGGCTCGTCATGTAGAGCCGGTACACGCCCGCCGCGCGCTCGCGCAGCGCGAGACCGTGCGCCGAGAAGCGCCGCGTATCGATCGGCCCCGGGCACTCGCCGAACGTGGCGTAGTCGGTCTCAAATTTCACGGCGACGCCGGGGAACAGCTCCTCGTACGCCTTGGTGGTGCGATCGACGAGATAGATCTTGCCGGGCGTAGGCGGCCCCTGCAGCGGCGTCATTCCCGACACGATGAGCCAGTCGGTCGCGCCGAGCCTCACGATGTCCTCGGCGTTGGCGGGCCCACACACGTAGTTGAGCTCGCCGTAAGCCGAGCAATCGACGGGCGGCCGCGGCGCGGCCTCCGCGGCCGGCGCGGCCTCCGCGGGCGCCGCGTCGCCCGCGGCGCCGCCGGTGTCGCCGTCGCAAGCCGACAGCGCGAGCGCGGCACCTAGCGCCGCGCCGAACCGATGTCTCAACCCAACTCTCATTACGCCTCGAAATCGAGCCGCGCCGGCGCTCCGCCTCTATCTGCCGAGAGCCGCGCGCAATTGCTGCGGGAGTCCCTTCATCTGGCCGGACAACGTTGCCTGCCACACGCCGTTGTTGTTGGTGAACGAGACGACTTCCATCGACTCGACCTCGAGCTCGCCGGCTTTCATCTTGCTGCGCGTGACGACGTGCCTCACTTTCGGCCCCTCCGCGACCTCGCCGAGCACTTGGACGTCGCGGAGCTGGGGCTCGGTTTGCGCCTGCGCTTCGGCCTGGTCGATCACGCTCCCCAGAAACGCGGCGAAAAACTGCGCGTCGGACAGCTTCGCGACCGTGTCCTTATCGGCATCCGGGCCGAAGAAGGTGGCGTAAATCCCCTCCCGCTCGTCGTCCGGAATTTCGCTCATGAAGCCCATCTTCTTGCGGAACTCGGCCAGCGCCGGCGGGAAGAACATCGCCGCCGCGGCTTCGTAGTCCTTGCTCTTGAGCTTGTTGAAATACTTCACCGCGGCGTCGCTCGCGGTCTGCGAGTACGCGGCTTGGGCGCAGAGCAGCGACGCGAGCACCAAGCAGAATCGGAGCGCCGCGACCCGAAGCCAAGCGTTCATGCCAGCTCTCCCAGAGGTGGCGAGAATGTACCCCGACTGGAGTCGCGCTGTCGATCCGAAGGCCATCGCGTCTCGCGCTGTCGCCCGGCTGTGGCCGCTGCGGTACGCTTGCGCGCGTGACCAACGGCGCCGAATGCAAGAACTGCGGTGTGACTCTAGCCGGACGCTACTGCAGCGCCTGCGGCCAACCGGCCGACGTGCGCGTGCCCTCGTTCGGCCACCTCCTGCTCGATGCGCTCGGCGACGCCTTCAGCTTCGACTCGCGCGTCTGGCGCAGCCTCGGGGCGCTCGTTCTGCCCGGTCGCCTGACGAGGCGGTTTCTCGAAGGGCAGCGTGCGAAATACACGCCGCCGTTTCGGCTCTACGTGGTAACGACGCTCGTGTTCTTCGCCCTCTTTTCCATCGGCCGCATGATGACCGGCCCGCCCAAGCCCGCGTCGAGCCCGCCCGAGGAGAACACGGCGGACGAGCCGAGCCCGGCGACGACCGAAGACGAGCAGTTTGGCATCGATGTCAAGAACGGCCGCTGGAACTGCAACCTCGACAAGAACCTACCGCCGCCGATGCGCGCGCGTCTAGTCGCGGCGTGCGAGCGGATCGAGGCCGACAGCGGCGCGTCGTTCATGCGCGCGCTCGCCGAGCACTTCCCGGTAATGATGCTGTTCTTCATCCCGGCGATCGCGGGGCTCATGAAGCTGCTCTACGCGTTCTCACGGCGCAAATACGTCGAGCATCTGTTGTTCTTCGTCCACGTGCACACCTTCTTCTTCCTCACCGGCGTGGTCACGACGCTGGCGCTGCGCGCGGCGGGCCTCGTGCCGTTCCTCACGTCGCCGGTGCGCGCCGTGACCTTCGTGGCGTGGCTCTACTTCCCGATCTATGTGTACCTGGCGATGCGGTACGTCTACCGTCAGGGCCGCGTGCTCACCGCGGTGAAGTACGTGGCGCTCTGGGGCGGCTACTTCGTCGCGTTCCTCGCGTCGCTTTCCGGACTCCTCATTTACACGGCGGTCACCCTCTGATCTCGGGTGCCGCGCACTAGCCCGGCGGAGCGACGAACGGGCGCAAGTGAGACCCGACAGTCGCACCCCCGTCGGCGACACGCGCTATGATGGGCGAAAGCAGCGCGAGGGGGGGCCAAGCGCGGCATGACTGCTCACACCGAAATAAACATCAGCGACGTCGTCGACGGCGGCAAGCTGAACGCGTTTCTCGTCTGCGTGTTCTTCCTGTTCGGCCTGTTCCTGATCATGGACGGCTTCGACGTGCAGGCGATGGGCTACGTCGCGCCGGCCGTGATCACGGAGTGGCGCATCACCAATCCGCAGCTGCTGCCCGCGATCACCGCCGGGCTACTCGGCTTGTTCGCGGGCTCGATGGGCTTCGGCATGGTCGGCGACCGAATCGGACGGCGGCGCGTGCTGCTCGCGGCAACCGCGGCGTTCGGCGTGTTCACGTTGCTCTGCGCGCTCGCAACGTCGGTATGGCAGCTCGCCGCGATCCGCTTCTTCGCGGGGCTAGGCTTGGGCGCGATCCTGCCGAACGCCACGGCGCTGGTCGGCGAGTTCAGCCCGCGCCGGATCCGCGTGGCCACGATGATGATCGTCACCAACGGCTTCACGGTCGGCGCGATGCTCGGCGGCTTCCTCGCGTCGTGGCTGATCCCGCGCGTGGGCTGGCAGGCCGTGTTCGTCGTCGGCGGCATCGTGCCGCTCGCGCTGCTCCTGCCGATGTACGTGTGGCTGCCGGAGTCGCTGCAATTCCTAGCGCTGCGGCGCAACGACCATCGCGAGATCGCGAGGTGGCTCAAGCGGATCAATCCGTCGGCCGTCGTCGAGGCGGGCACGCGTTTCGTAGTGCGCGAGGAGCGGATCGAAGGAGTGCCCATCGTGCGACTGTTCCACGACGGGCGCGCCGCCGGCACCTTGCTGATCTGGGCCGCGAACTTCTTGAACATCTTGAACGCCTACTTCGTGTCGAGCTGGCTGCCCACCGTGGTACGCGACTCGGGATACCCGATCGCCACGGGCGTGCTCGTGGGCACGTCGGTGCAGGTCGGCGGCGTAATCGGCACGATCGCCATCGCGTTCGTATTCCGCCGCGTCGGCTTCATCCGGCTGCTTACGGCCTGCTTCGCGCTCGAGGCGGTGAGCCTTGCGTTGATCGGCGAGCCGTCGCTGACCCTGCCGCTGCTGTTCTTGGTCGCGTTCACCGCCGGCTGGGGCATCTTCGCCGGCCAGCCGACGCTGAACTCGCTGGCGGCGACCTACTACCCCACGGACCTGCGCTCGACAGGCGTCGGCGCGGGGCTTGGCATTGGCCGGCTGGGCGCGATCGTCGGCCCCACGGTCGGCGCGATACTCATGGGCCAGCAGTGGTCGCGCGAGGCGCTGTTCCATGCGGCGGCGGTGCCGGCCGTCGTGGCCACGGTCTCGGTGCTCGCGATGTCGCTCGTGATGACCACATCGAGCACTGCGCAAGGCACGGCGATCGGCGTCCGCCGGTAAGAGCCTCTATCCCCCTGCGCGGGCGGCGCAACAGTTGCTTACAGCTCGCGGGTAGGCGGCTGGCCATGTTCGAACCCTGACGGACACGACGGAGAGCTAGCAGATGAAATACCTGATCGTCGCTTGCGCGCTCTGCATCTGCAGCTCGGCCGCTCACGCGTCGCCGGCGACGACGCCGCGAATCGTGGCAGCCGCGAACGCGTTTCTCGCCACGCTCGACGACGCGAAAAAGGCTGCCGTGCTCTTCGAGCCCAACGACACTGCCCAGAAGCAGCGCTGGTCGAATCTTCCGGGGGGGATCTTCAAGCGCGCGGGCATCACATGGGGCGACCTCGACGAGACGCAGAGGTCAGCATGGCTCGAGGTCATGAAGACCACGCTGAGCGACGAAGGCTATCGACGCGTCGTCGACGAATGGCGCGCGGACGACGCGCTCGCCGCACGCGGCACCGCGGGTCGCGGCGCACCGCAGTTCGGCATGGGCTTCTACTACATCGCGCTGATCGGCAAGCCGTCGCAGACCGAGCCGTGGCAGTGGCAATGGGGTGGGCATCACGTAACGATCAACGCGACGATCGTCGGCCCGAATCTCTCGCTCACGCCAAGCTTCATCGGCGTGGAACCGGCCACCTATGACGCGAACGGCAAGACGGTGCGCCCGCTCGGCGACATCGAGAGGGACGCATTCGTGCTCCTCGGCGCGCTCGAGCCGGCGCAGCAAAAGACCGCGATCCTGGGGAGCTCACCGATCGAGGTCGTGCTCGGACCCGGCCGGGACGGCGAAACGATCGCGCCCGAGGGGCTACCCGCGGCGCGTATGACGGCGGAGCAGCGAGCCGCGCTGCTCGATCTCATCGGTCACTACACCGGTCTCGCGAACGACGAGGACGGCGCGGCACGGACGGCAGAGGTTCAAGCGACGCTCGACCGGACCTACTTCGCGTGGCGCGGGCCGACGACCCCGGGCAGCGCAATCTATTTCCGCGTGACGGGGCCGGCGCTCGTGATCGAGTACGCCGCGCAGGGACCGGGGGGCGGCGGCGGGGAGCGAGCTCCGAGTCACATTCACGGGATCTATCGCGACCCCACCAACGACTACGCCGCTCGCTACGCGCGCTGACGTTTGGCGGCGGTTCAGGTTCGGGGCGTATCGTGTCTCCAAGGGCGAAGCTCAACGCAAAGGAGATGCGACCATGTTCCCTCGGACCCTCACCACGCTTGCCGTCTCGGCGGCGCTGCTTGCGTCGACACCTGTCAGGGCGGACGACCCGCCTTCCGATCGTGCGCCCGTGGACTGCGTAAGCATCGCGCGCGTAGCGAAGACGGACGTCATCGACGATCAGACGATCCTGTTCTTCATGCGCGGCGGTAAGCAGATCTACCAAAGCCATCTGCCGCGGAAGTGCCCCGGGCTCGAGCTCGAAGATCGCTTCGCGTATCGGGTCACCACCGGCCGGCTCTGCTCGATCGACACGATCAAGACGCTCCCGCGGCTCGGGTCTCCGGTCACGTGCGGGCTCGGCGAGTTCCAGCCGATCACGGCGGACCAAGCCGAAGAGCTGCGCGCAGCCCACGGAGGCCGCGGGATCGAGACGAAGCCGGCGGAGCCGCCGAAGGAGAGCGCAACCGCCGCCCCGGCTCACGAGTAGTCGGCTACCGCACACCTGCGCGAGCCCGCGGGGCGCTCTCGCAGTAGCGAGTGGACGTCGGACCGGGTCACCCGCGAGCAGCGGCTCGCGGCTCACTTGCCAAGCTTCTCCGCATCGAGCGGCCCGGTGCGCCTGCCGTGCACGAACCAGTTCACGGCGTAGAGCACGAGCCCGACCACGAGCAGCACGCCCGCGATCTGGTACTGCCGCACGCCGCGCCCCGCCCACGGCGACGCGAGATAGGCGCACGAGATCATGCCCAGGATCGGAAAAATCGTCGGCGCCCGGAAGTGATCGTGCCCCACCGGCCGCCCGCGCAGCACCAGCACCGCCAGGTTCACGAGCGTGAACACGCACAGCAACAGCAGCGCCGTCGTGCCGCCGAGGTCGGGCACCTCGCCCGCGCCGGTGAGCGCGAGTGCGAGCAGCGTCGTAAAGACTATCGCCACCCACGGCGTGCGCCGCTCGGCGTGCACCGTGCCGAACGCCTTGGGCACCACGCGCTCGTGCGCCATGCCGTAGATCAACCGCGACGCCATCATGAGGTTGATCAGCGAGGTGTTGCTCACCGCGCACATCGCGATGAACGAGAACGCCGTGAGCGGGAACCACGGCGCGCCGACCTTCACGACCTCCAGCAGATCCTGCTTGGTGTCGCGCAACACGTCGATCGGCACGAGCGCCGTCGTGACGAACGCCACCAGCATGTAGACGATGCCGACGATCGTGATGCCGGTGAAGAACGCGATCGGGAACGTGCGGCGCGGGTTCTCGGTCTCCTCCACGAGGTTGATCGAGTCCTCGAAGCCGATGATCGCGTAGAACGCGAGCGTCACTCCGCCGATCACGAGCGCGAACGGGTTGCCGCCCGCGTTGAACTCGAGCGCGATCCCGGGGTTGCCCGCGCCGCGCGCGAGCGCCGCGGCGCCGACTATGATCACGATCAGCAAGCCGCTGAACTCGATGCAGGTGAGCACGACGTTGAACTTCACGGACTCGCCGACGCCGCGAAAGTTGATGGCCGCGAGCAGCAGAATGAATGCGAACGCCACGACGAGCACCGGCACCGGCAGGAACTGCTGGAAGTAGCCGGCGAACGCGCGGCTCGCCGCGGCGACGGACGTGAGGCCCGAGCACATCACGCCGAACGCCACGAAGAACGTGAGCGCGTCGCTGCGAAACGCGCGCTGCGCGTAGAGCGCCGCGCCGGCGGCTTTCGGGTACTTGCCGACGAGCTCGAGGTACGACGTGGCGGTGAACATCGCGACGACGAACGCGGCGCCGAACGCGAGCCAGGCCGCGCCGCCCACCACGCCCGCCACGTCGCCCGTGAGCGCGTAGATGCCGGCGCCCAGCATGTCGCCGATCACGAGGAACATCAGGAGCTTCGGGCCGATCGCGCGGCGGAGCTCGGGGCTGGTCTCGCCGCCCGGGGCGTCTACGGGTGCTGCATTCATGATCGTATCCTAACGGCCTTCCTTGCCTCGGCCAAACTCGCGCCGTGAGTTCCCCGCGGCCGTCGCGAAGTTCACGTGCGCGTATACTTGTCCGCGAAGTTATCGAAGGGGCACTTGCGTATGCGTCATCGAGCAATCCTTCTCGCCGCTGCGTCGCTCGGCGTTCCCGCCGCTCTCGCCCACCACAGCTTCGCGCCCCACTTCGACGCGAACAAGCCCGTGAGCGTCTCGGGCACTGTCACGCAATACGAAGCGCAGAACCCGCACAGCTACCTGCATGTCGCCGCGACGGACGAAAACGGCAAGACGCAGGACTACGTCTGCGAGTCGCACGGTGTGACGCAGCTTTCGCGCCTCGGTCTCACGCCGGCGCTGCTCAAAGTCGGCACGCACGTGCGGATCACGGGGTCGCAGTCGCGGCACGACGCGCACATGTGTTTCTTCGACAGCGTCACCTTCGACGACGGCCGCACGGTCAACGTGAACTCGCCGGCAAGCGCGCAGGCGTCGCTGCCGGCGCGCACCGACGTCTTCGGCACGTGGCTGCTCGCGCCGATCGCGAACCGCAGCACGAGCGGGCCGCAACCGATGATCGAGCTCCTCACGCCGGCCGGGCAGAAGGCCGTCGCGGCCTACGACCCGTTCAAGGACGACCCCACTTTCCGCTGCGACCCGGTCGCCATCCGCCGCGTGTGGGGGGCGCCGTCGACGCCGCTCGAGATCGTCCGCGAGAACGGCGACGTGATCCTTCATCACGAATGGATGGACGTGCGCCGCCTGGTGCACATGAACATGAAGGAGCACCCGAAGGACGGGACACGCACGTCGCTCGGTCATTCGATCGGGCATTTCGACGGCGACACCCTCGTCATCGAGACGGCCAACTACTCGGCCGGCGTGCTCAATCAATATGTCGAGCAAGCCGGGCAGCCGACCAAGGGCCTGCTGCACTCGGCGGCGCTCACTTCGGTCGAGCGGCTGCATCTCGATGCGGCGCGCCAGCGGCTCGTCGTCGAGATCGACCTCGCGGACCCCGAGTTCTTCACCCAGCCGTTCGCGCGCGCCACGTATGAGTACGGCCCGTCGAGCCTCGCGATCGAGCCGTTCAACTGCTCGCGCGAGGGCGTAACCGGCACCGTGCGCCGCTGAGACGGCCGCCGTGAACAACCCGCCGGCGATCCCGCCGTTCTTGACCCGCGCACTTCGCCGACAACCGTCGCTGCTCGCGGGCGCGGTTGGCGCGCTCAACTTCATGGGCCGCCTCCCGCGCACGCGCTCCGCGATCGTAGGCCTGTCGATCGCGGCGCTCGCGGCGGCGATCGTCCTATCCGTGGCCGCGCGCGGTCAGGCGGCGTGGGCGGTCCGGCTATTGCTCGAACGCGGGGAGCTGTTCGCACTGGGCTGGGCGATCTACACCGCGGCGCTCGTCGTGCGCCGGCGTCGTGAGGTAGCGGCCGCGGCGTCGCGCTCGTGGCTGGTCGCGACGCCCGCCGCGACGCGCGGGCGCGCGGCGACCGGCGCGCTGCTCGTCGCGGCCTCGCTGCTCTGGCAGCTGCTCGCGGCGCTCGCGCTCGCGCTGCTGCTCTGCGTCGACGCGGCGGTCACGCTCGAACAAGCCATGCGCCTCGCAGCGTGGGCAGCAGCCGGCGCCGGGCTGGGCGCGCTGCTCGGCACGGCGCTGCCCCGCGCGCCCGACGCGGAGCGCAACCCGGCGTCGCGCTACACGCGACGACCGCGCGCGGAACGTGGGGTCACGCCGTCCGCGGCGCCGCTTTCCGGCTGGCCGGCCGCACAAGCGCTCGCGTGGAGCCGCCCGGAGAATGCGCGGTGGCTCGTTCTCGTCGCGATTCTTTCCGTGCCCACCGGCGCGGGCGCGATTGGCGGCGTGTCGATCCTCGCGACGTGGCTCGGCGCGTCGTACCTCGTCGCCACGCTCGCCGCGCTGCCCCGCGTGGCGCGCGAGGCCGCCGCCTGGCTGCGCTCGACGCCGCTCGACTTCTGGGCGTTCGCTTGGCCGATGGCGCGCAGCGCGCTGTGGCAGCAAGCCGCCGGCGCGGTAGTCGCGGCGATCGTCATGGTCGCCGCCGGCGCCTCGCCGCTCGATGCACTCGAGCTCGGGTGCCTGTGGCTCGCGCTCGTGGTACTCGTCGCGGCGGTGAGCCTCGCCGACTGTTACCGCGGCCAGTCCCCGCTCGCCAAGATCTGGCTATCCGCCTTGAGCGCGTTGCTCGCCGAGCAGCGCGTGCGCGGCCTCGGCGTGGCACTCGCCTTGGCGGTGACCGCGTGGCACTTGCGTCCGGGAGCGACGAATGAACGTGCTTGAGATCGTCGACTTGCATGCGCGCTACGGCAAGCGCGAGGTGCTGCGCGGCGTGAGCCTCGAAGTCGCGCGCGGCCGCTGGTTCTGCTTGCTCGGGCCGAACGGCGTCGGCAAGAGCACCTTGCTGCACTGCGTCGGCGGACGGCTCGCGCCCACGAGCGGCACGATCCGCATCGCCGGCGAGTCGCTCGCGGCGGCGCCGGCCGCCGCGAAGCGGCGGCTCGGCTACGCTTGCGCACCCGAGCAATTGCCGGCGCTGCTCACGGGCCGCCAGTGCCTCGAGGTCTACGCGTATGCGAAGGAGCTCGACGCAATCGACGCCGACGTCGCGGCTCTTGCGGGCGAGCTAAAGCTCACGCCGTTCATGGATGCGTTCGTCGACACCTACTCGCTCGGCACTCGGCAGAAGCTCTGCGTGCTGCTCGCGCTGCTCGGCAATCCCGAGCTCATCGTGCTCGACGAGGCGTTCAACGGCCTCGACCCGCGCAGCGCGCTCGTCTTGAAACGGCATCTGCGCGACCGGCTCGCCCAAGGCCGCTGCGGCGTGCTGCTCGCGACGCATTCGCTCGACATCGTCGAACGCTATGCCGAGACAGCCGCGCTCCTGCTCGACGGGGCGATCGCGGAGCGCTGGGGGTCCGACGACCTCGAGCGGCTCAGGACGTCCGGGCCGGACGCGCTCGAGCGCGCGCTCGCGTCCGCTTCCGAACTTAGCTAGTCCGCGAACGCCGCATCCCTCCGCGGAGGGATTTTGCACCAGACTGGGGCAACACGCCGGCCCGCGATACCGCAAATCCCTCCGCGGAGGGATCGGAAGACTACGGCGCTGGCTGCTGACCGCGTTCCCGCAGCGTTTCCCACAACCGCGCATGGTTCAGCAGGATGTCTTTGATGCCGCTTTGGACGGCGGGCGAGTTCAGCGCCTGCGTGCTCATCGCATTGTGAGCATCTAGAGCGCCCATGATCGCGTTCAGTAGCTCGGTCTTTAGATCCGGCGAGTTCGCGAACTGTTCTTTGGTGTTGTTCGCCGCCTGCTGCCGGAGCGTCTCCGATTCGAGCAGCTTGCCTTTGATCACGTGATTCACGTAGACGAACAGCAACCGCCCGCGGTCGAGGCGGTCGACCTGCGTGTGGAACTCGAAGCGCTCGAAGATGTCGCGGACGGGCGCCGAGAACTCCTGGATGTACGCGCGCAGGTTCTCGCCGATGTGGTCCTGGTCGCCCATGAGCTTCTGCATGTCGAGCGGCGAGGTGTTGTAGAAGTGCTGGCCCGACTTCTTCAACAGAAACGGCTCCGGGTTCACGCCGGCTTTCTCGCGCTTCGCCTTCTCGGCGAGCACCGCCGCTTTCGTGGGCTCGAGCACGCAGCCGAGCCGCCGCAGCACGGTGAACGGCAGGATCACCTTGCCGTACTCGGACCGCTTGTAATCACCCCGGAGAAGATCGGCTACGGACCAGATGAAGGACGAGAGGTTCGGACTATTCATGCCAGGCCGTCGATATGAACACGCGGCAGAGTCTATTTCTTCCGGAGGCGCTTGTCCGTCCAGACGGCGTCGCAACGCGTCCCTAGCTTTCAAGCCTTGACATCCGACTTGCTCGCGGACGCGCACCAGCCGAGCACGCCATGAATCAGTCCCTTCCTACGCGGCCACCGACTGGCTGGCGGCGCCGCGGTGGAATTGTAAAACCAATCGAGTGCGAGCAAAGTAACCGCGAGGCGGAGCTCTCCGCCGCCGTGGATGGGGGGAATCGAATGACGACTCGTCGCGAGGTCGTGCGCGGCGGCGCCGCTTTGGCAACATACGGCGCCTTCGCGTCCCGCCGCCTGCTCGCGGCGCACGCGCCAATTTCAGCCGCCCCTGCGTTGACGGTGCTCGCAATCGCCGACCGGAGCTTCGACGCAGCGAGCGCCGACTTCGCAGGAGAAGTCTGGCGCCACGGAATCCACGCGCAAAGCTTCGACGGCGACGTCGGCGGCCTGTGGCTCCACGCGCTCGAGCCGGCGCTGCGTGCGGGCGGGGGGGCGATCGTCGGCCTGTCCGGCGCCGGCGTGTTGTTCTGCTTGGAGACGATGGCCCGCAGCTACGGCTTCGGTCCTAAGTTCCGCGCCGAGCGCCCACCGAGCGGCGGCGCGGACTGGACACGCGTCGCGGCGCGGCACGCGCTCGCGGCGGCGACAGCCGGCGACAGCGCGACGCTCGCCCCGTTCGAGCACGTCGCACGCCAAGCCCCGGCGAGCACATCGCCCGCTTGGGCGAACGCCCCGGCGAGCGCCCTGTTCGCTTGGCCGAGCGCGCCGTTGTTCACTTGGGCCATCGCGCGCGCCACCACCGAACGATAACGACGAGGGATACCCGATGCCCAAGCTTCCGGCAGGCGTCAGCGAACGCGATTTCCAGTCGGCCATCAAGGAGCTCGAAGGCATCGTCGGCCGCGAGTGGACCTTCACGAGCGACGAGGACGTGCTGCTCTACCGCGACGGCTACTCGCCGCTGTGGGGCGAGGCCGAGGAGCGCGTCGCGTCGGCCGCGGTCGCGCCCACCACCGTCGAGCAGGTGCAGGCGATCGTCAAGACCGCGAACAAATACGGCGTGCCGCTCTACCCGATCTCGACCGGACGCAATCTGACGTATGGCGGCTGCGCGCCCACCTACTCCGGCAGCGTCGTGGTGGATCTCAAGCGCATGAACCGCATCTTGAACGTCAGCGAGCGCGACAAGACCTGCCTCGTCGAGCCGGGCGTCAGCTACTTCGACATGTACCGGTACCTGCGCACCAACAAGATCAAGCTCTGGATCGACACGGCCGACCCGGGTTGGGGCGGCCTCATGGGCAACGCGCTCGACCGTGGCGGCGGCTACACCGGCGGCGACTTCCGCGACCACTTCGACGCGCACTGCGGCATGGAAGTGGTGCTACCGAGCGGCGAGCTCGTGCGCACGGGCATGGGCGCGAACCCGAACGCGAAGACCTGGCAGCTCTTCAAGTACGGCATGGGGCCGTGGGTCGACGGCATCTTCTCGCAGTCGAACTTCGGCGTCGTCACGAAGATGGGCTTTTGGCTCATGGAGGAGCCCGAGGCGGCGCTCCAGGTCAGCGTCACGGTGCCGAAGCGCCGCGACGTCGTGGCGCTCGTCGACGGGCTGCACAGCCTCATGTGCGGGCATGTGATCCCTTCGCAGACGACCGTGTCGAGCCCGATCATGAACGGCTCGCCGAATGCGGAGCTCGTGAAGCTCCGCGGCTCCGGCGGCGCGTCGGACGCGGACTGGGACAAGTTCGCCACGGCGCAGAACCGGCCGTTCTGGAGCTCGTCGTTCGTGTTCTACGGCCCGCCGAAGGTCATCGCGGCGCAGTGGGAGCACGTCAAGGACAAGCTCGGCGGCATTGCCGGCGTGCAGTTCCGCGACGTGGCGTCGTACACGTTTCCGCTCACCGACGAGCAAGTGGAAGCGGTGCCCGACAAGGCGCGGCTCGGCATCCCGTCGCTCAATCTCTTCGGCTCGCGCAACTCGCCCGACGCGCGGCCGAGCGAAGGCCACATCGACTTCTCGCCGATGATCGCCCCACACGGCGAGGAGCTGATCGCGCTGTCCGACGCGACCGGCAAGATCTACGCGGATCTCGGCATGACGCCGTCCGGCGTCGGCGGCCTCATGTTCCACCCGCGCACGATGATCTGCTTCCACGCGGTGCCCACGTTTCGCAACGCGGCCGACAATCAGAAGACGCGCAAGCTGTTCGAGACGCTGGTGCGCACCTGCGCCGACCACGGCTGGCCGATCTATCGAATTCACGCGGCGTTCCAGCCGCTCGGCATGCAGATGTTCGGCTTCAACGACGGCGCGTTGCACAAGCTCCACGAGACGCTCAAGGACGCGATCGACCCGAACGGCATCGTCTCGGTGGGACGCTACGGCATCTGGCCGAAGCGGTTGCGGGGGACCCGCGCATGAAGCGATCCATCGTAGCTCGACCGTCTTTGATTCGGGCCTCTTTGATTCGAAAAATAGTCGTCGCAACCCTCGCGGCCGCTGCCTGCGCGGCGCCGCTCGCGGGCGCGCAAGACGCGCCGCGGCCGAGCGCCAGGGATGGCGGAAGTGCCGCGAATGCAGGAGCGCCTTCGCGGCCGATCGCGGCTTGGAGCCGTACCAAGGCCGGCGTCGAGGACAGCGGCACGCCCGTCGAGCGCGGCGCCGCGGTTTTCAACAACTGGTGCAGCCCGTGCCACTCGCGCGGGCCGCAGAACGCGCCGGGCACCGCTTCGCTGCAGTTCAAGTACCAGGGCAAGGTGCCCGCGGCGCTCGAGGACCGCACGGATCTCACGATCGACCTCGTGAAGCTGTTCGTGCGCACCGGCGTCGCGACAATGCCGCAGTTCCGCAAGACCGAGGTCGGCGACGCGGATCTCGAGACGTTGGCGGCGTACCTCACGCGCCCTCGCTAGCGCGCACGCGTATGCCGCATAATCCGCGGTGACGCAACCCACGTGGAGCCAGATCGATGTCCAAAGAGCGCAATAACGCCAAAGAAACCAAGAAAAAGCCGGCGATGACTCCGAAAGATCGCAAGGCCCTGAAGCGCGCCAAGAAGGAAGCAAGGCGGCCGTAGCGCCCGGCTAGCCGAGGTGGCTCACGCGAGCAGCTTCTCGGCGATCTGCACGGCGTTCGGCGCGGCGCCCTTCCGCAGCTGATCGCCGTTCGCAACCGCGCCGTATTGCCTGCGCAATACAGCGGGAGGCGGCGCAACGCGTCAGGCCGGCGAGCTGGCGCTCTTCTTGCGAGCATGTTGCTCCCATGGGGGCGCCATGACTCGAGCCAAGGGGCGTTACATCAGCAGCGCGAATCTCGACGTGAGCAACAACGTCGACAAGATCGAGATCGCGACAACGTGTTCGTGGGGAAGAGCGCGACCAACCGCACGCTCCCCAAGCTGCCGTCATCGGTGCTGACGGTCGACTCGAACATCTTCGGCACGGCGCCGTCGGATGACGCTTGCCGCGGCACGAATGCGCAGCGCGCGGCGACCGGCCGACGATAGGCGGCATCGAGTAGGCACAGCGGCGCAATCGCCCCGCCCGTCTCCAACCTTTGGAACGCGGTTCCAACAACGAGAACCCGTTGCGCGGCCGTTGTGCGCGACGTCGCCCCGGGCCGTCCCGCGGCGTGCGTTCGCGGGGTCATTGCCTTACGATGGACGCGGAACGTCGCCTAACAACAACTAGAGGTCCTCGCGATGTCCTACGAGTACGGCTCACAACAGGTCGACATCCCGAATCCGTTTAGATTCGAGGGAATCGCCTATGCGGTGCGCGCGGCCGCGCTGCTCTCGTTCGGCGTCTATGCGCTGCTCGGAGTACGCCCGCTCGTGGCCGGCGGGCAGCGCACGCTCGCGGCGATCGTCATGGCCGGCGGCGTCGCGCTGCTCGGCTTCGGCGTGTTCGCGGCCTATCGCGGGCTCTACAAGGTATTTCGGTTCTACGTGGGCCGCGGCCAACCCGCGGACCTCGCGTCCGTCTCCACCTCGCAGCAGTCGGTAATGCCGGGCGCGAAGACCGGCGGCACCACCGGCTTCCGCGGCAAGTACGGTGCGCAGGAGCTCGCCGACATGCTCGTGGGACGCAAGAATCCAACCTTCCGCGAGCCCGAAGGCTGGCTGCCGCGCATGCTCCACAGCCTGCTGCCGAACCTGATCTTCTTGCCGTACGCGTTCCGCAACGACGCGGGCTCGCGCTTCGCGGCGTTCGCGCACAGCGTCGTGCTGCTCATGTTGCTCGGGCTCGCGTGGTTCTCGGGCGCGACCGGCCTCGTGCCGATGGCCGGCACGCAGGTCATGCCGTGGATCGTCGCGATCGTGACGGGCCTCTTGTTCGTGATCTGGGGCGCCGAGGCCCTGCGTTCGCTCAGCAGGTCGCGCGCGGTGCTTAAGTTCACGCCGCGTGCGCTGGTGCTCTGGATCGCCGTGGCCGCGCTCGCACCGTTGGGGCTCGTGGCGCTTAACGGCACGCGCCCGCTGCCCGCGCCACCGATCTCGCCAATGCTGTGGTTCATGCTCGTGCTCCTCACGGGCGGCGCGTCGGTCGCGTACAGCCTGTTCCTCGCCGTGCGCCGCGCGCCGCGCACGCCGCCGCCGACGCGCGTGAGCGAGTATCGCAAGCACTGGCAGGAGTCGGTGCACCCGAGCGACATCTTCCGCGCGATCGAGATCACGCTCGCGAAGCACCGCTTCCAGGAGATCCCGAACCGGATCTACGAGAACGACGTGCCGGAGCTGAACGCCGAGGGCTCGCAGAACAAGGGCGAGTTCAAGGGCCGCACGGTACAGGAGATCCAACCGCGGCCCACCGCCGACCGGCGCGCCGATTTCGTGCTCAAGATCGGCATCGCGGCCGGCCAGGCGCTGTTGCTCGTCGCCGCGGCCGTGCTGCTGTACGTGCTGCTCTCGTTGAGCTACACGGGCGTCGGCGAGGTCGTGGCGGCGTTGCTCGGCGCGCTGCTGCTCTGGATCGGCGGGCGGCTCGTCGCGCTCACGTCGAACCTGTACGTCTCGGAGATCGAGTTCGAGTCGGACCTCATCTCGTTCGCGGTGACCGGCACGTTCTCCGAGTCGCGGTTCGCCACCGGCATGGGCATCAACGACTCCACGCGCTCGGAGAACGTCCTCGTGCGCTCGAGCCTCACGCCGTGGCTCGTCGTGAGCCGCATCCAGAGCAGCACGCTCGCGATCAGCGGCTCCGACAATCTCGAGCAGCAGCGGCTGATCCTCGGAATGGAGGAGGACGACGCGCTGTCCGCCGAGCTCGTCGCCGACGCGCTCGCGTTTCTGCACGACCGACAGATCATCGCGACCGTCGGCTCGCAGGCCGACCTGCAGGCAGCAGCGAATATCTATCAGATGAACGAGCGCACGCGCGCGCAGACGGCTCCGGCGGGTCAGCCGCTCGTGAGCCAGGAGATGCGCAACGACAAGTTCCTGCAGGCACCGGCCGATCCCGGCGCGAGCCGCTAGCCGCGGGGGCAAGGCGGCGCCGCAAGGTAGACAGGCAGTGCGGCTGTACGCCGCTCGCGCGCCAGGGGAGCCTAACCGCCGCCGCGCAGTCGCGCGGCCTGCTCCGCCCCTTGCGCGTGCGCCGAGTCCGGCGCAAAGAAGCGCCGCTCGAGCTCCGCCGGTGTCAAAGGCCCCGCCAGCAGAAATCCCTGCACCTCATGGCAGCCGCGCGCACGCAGCCACTCGAGCTGGCCCGGACGCTCGACGCCCTCGGCGGTGACCGTGAGGTCCAGGCTTTTCGCGAGGGACAGGATCGCGTTCGCGATCGCGGCGTCGCTCGCCGAGCGGTCGACGTCGCGGACGAATGCCTTGTCGATCTTGATGCGATCCGGCGGGAAGCGCGTGATGTACGCGAGCGAGGAATAGCCGGTACCGAAATCGTCGAGCGCGATACGGCAGCCGAGCTCCCTGAATCGGCGCAGCACGTTTTTCACCGCGCTCGAGTCCTTCACGAGCAGCGATTCGGTGATCTCGATCTCGATCAGCGCGGTCGGCACGCCTGCCGCCGCGGCTTCCATTTCGACTATGCGCGCAGGATCGCCGTGCAGCAGCTCCTTGCCGGAGCAGTTGATCGCGACCGGAATCCGCATGCCGCGATCGAGCCACTTGCGAAGCTGGCGGCACGCGGCGCGCACCACCCACGCGCTCATGTCGAGGATCAGGCCGCTGTCCTCCGCGATCTCCACGAAGCGCGTGGGCGAGATGTCGCCGTACTCCTCGTCGCACCAGCGCAGCAGCGCTTCCACGCCGACGATCCTGCCTTCCTGCAGGTTGAACTTAGGCTGGAACAGCAGCGTCAGCAGGTCGTCGTGCACCGCGCGACGCAGCCGGGCTTCGAGCTCGAGCCAGTCCCGCAGGCGGCTGCTCATCGCGGGCGCGTAGCACGCGATCGGCCCGCCCGCGCCGGACTTCGCCTGATACATCGCGGTATCGGCGTGCTTGAGCACCGTCGCGACGTCCGCGCCGTCGTCAGGATAGATGGCGATCCCGATGCTCGGAGCGGAGTAGAACTCGAGGGAATCGTACGCGATCGGTTCTTCGAAAGCCTCGCTGCACGCCGCCGCGATCTGTGTTCCGATCTCACGCGCTTGTGCGTGCTGCACCAAGATCACGAACTCGTCACCGCCGAAGCGAGCGACCACGGCGCGCGGGTGCTCTGCGGCGAAGCCCGCGACCGTGCTCGTTAGGCGGCCCGCGACGGTGCGCAGCACCTCGTCGCCGACCGAGTGACCGAACGTGTCGTTCACGCGCTTGAAGCTATTCAAATCGAGGTAGATGACGGCGACCGACTCTTGCGCGCGCGCAGCCGCTTCGAACAGCGCACCCATGAGATCGATGCAGCGCTGCCGGTTCGGCAGGCCCGTCAACGTGTCGTAGTACGCGAGCCGCTCGATGTGCTCGGCCGAGGCGGCGTTGCGCAGGATGTACTCCAGCCGGCGCGGCAGCAGCGCCCAGTTCACGGGCTTCGAGACGAAATCGGTCGCGCCGGCCTCGAAGGCGCGCCGGATCGCGTCCGAGTCCTGGTGCCCGGTGACCATCACGATCGGCACGCTGCTGAAGCGCGGCTCGGCGCGCAGCCGCCGGCAGACCTCGTTGCCGTCGAGGCCGGGCATGTCGACGTCGAGCAGCACGATCGCCACGTCGTTCGCGAGCGCCGCGGCGAGCGCCTCCGGGCCGTCCGCGAACGCGAGGCTCTGCAGACCGACGGCGGCCACCGACTCCCCGAGCAGCACGCGCCCGAGGTCCTCGTCGTCCGCGATGATCGCGAGCCGGCTCGTTGGATTCGTGGCGCTCATGCGGTGGCTCGCAGCCGCTGGCCCTGCAAGGTCTCGAGCAGAGGCGCGTGCGCCGCCTGCAGCGCTCGGCTCGACTCGAGCGCGCGCACGCGCTCGGCCGCGAGACACTGCCGCTCGAGCTCCCTCACCCGCTGCCCGTAGGCAAGCGCGCCGACGTTGGCGGCCGCCGACGCGAGCTTGTGGCACACGGCGGCGGCGGCAGGCAGATCGTCGCACTCGAGCGCTGCGCCGAGCTCCGCGAGCGACCGCGTCGAGCTCGAGCTGAACAGCTCGACGAGCTTGGAATAGAGATCGGGGTGCCCGCCGGCACGAAGCGCGCGCAGCGCCGCGACCGCGCCCGCATCGACGCTCGCGAGCGCCGCGGGCGACGGAGCCGCGTCGGCGGCGGGCGCACCGACCGGCGCGCCCGCGCCCGGCGCGCGCTGCGCGCCCACGAGCCAGCGACGCAATGCGCGCGCACAATCATCGAGCGTGTAGGGCTTGCTCAAGATGTCGTCGATGTCCGCCGCGAGGCACTTCTCCCGATAATGAGCCGCGTCGTGCGCCGTGAGCGCCACGACCGGGGTGCGCGGCTTGCCGGCGGCTCGCCCCTGCTGCTGCCGAATCAGCGCCGTGGTCGCGAACCCGTCGATCCCGGGCATGTTGAGGTCCATCAGGATCAAGTCGAAGCGCTCGGCTGCCGTGCGGGCGACCGCCTCCGTGCCGCTCTCCACCCAGACGCAGGTGCAGCCGAGCGCCGCCAGATAACCCTCGGCGACCGCCGCATTCACCGGCTCGTCCTCGACGAGCAACACGTGTCCTTCGAGCGGCGCGGTCGCCGCGGCCACGGCTTCCGCATCGGCTCCGATCGGCTCCGCCCCGAGCGCAGCGGCGAGCGCCTCGTGCAACGCGATGCGGTGAACCGGCTTCAGGACGATCTGCTCCTCGGGCAGCAGCACGCGCAGCTGCCGCGCGTCGACCTCGGCGGCCGTCGCGACGACGACGAGCTGCGCCTCCGCCGACGCGAGCAGCGAGCTCAACATGTTCGGATGGCTGCCCGCGTCGATCACCACGACGTCCGCGTCGTCAACACCGGAGTCGTTCGGCAGCACCGTGAGACCGAGCGAGGCCGCGTGCCGTGCGAGCGACTCGGCAAGCGACGGGCGGCGCGACAGGATGCACACCTGGCCCGTCGCAAAACCCGCCGCGTGCTTCGGCGCGGTCGCGGCGCCGACCTTAAGCGGCAACGACAGACGGAACGTGGAGCCGATCCGCGGTTGACTCTCGACGGTGATTTGACCACCCATGAGATCGGCAAGCTCGCGGCAGATCGCCAATCCCAGGCCCGTGCCGCCGAAGCGGCGCGTCGTGGTCTCGTCCGCTTGTGCGAACGGCTCGAAGATCTTGGCCGTATTCTCTGCGTCCATGCCGATGCCGGTATCGGCGACGGCGAGCCGCACCACGACCCGGTCCTCTCCGTCCGACTCGAGGTCCGCCCGCACGACGACCTCGCCCTGCTCCGTGAACTTGACGGCGTTGCCGACGAGATTCATCAGGATCTGGCGGACTCGGAGCGGATCGCCGAGCAGCAAGCGCTCGACCGGCGGCGGCGGGCACACGACGAGCTCGATGCCCTTGGCCTCCGCCGCGCCGGCGAACAAGCTCGTGCATTCCTCGAGCACCTGGCCGAGATCGATCGGCAGCGCCTCGAGCGCCACCTTGCCCGCGCGAATCTTCGACAGGTCGAGCAAGTCGTTGACGATCTGCAGCAGGATTTGCGCCGACGAGCGGATCGTTTTCGTGAGATGCGACAGCGTCGGCGACAACGGCGTGCGCGTGAGGAGCTCCGTCATGCCGACCACGCCGTTCATCGGCGTGCGCAGCTCGTGACTCATTCGGTCGAGGAAGTTGCTCTTGGCCAGCGCGGCCTCGGCGAGCTGCTGGTTGCTTTCCCTGAGCTCGTGGGTGCGCAGCTGCACTTCGGACTCGAGGCGCTCCCGCGCCTGGACCATCTCGCGGAACTTCTGCCGGTGCCGGCGAATGCGCTGCGCGGCGAAGGCGAGCAGCGCGAGCGCGTACGCCGCGTAGGCCCACGGCGAGGCCCACGGCGCGGGATCGCGGTGGATCGTGAGCTTGAGCGGCTTCGTGCTCCAGATGGAATCCGCGTTCGCGGCGCGCACCTCGAGCACGTGGTCGCCCGGATCGAGATTCGTGAGCGTCACGCGGCGCTGCGCGCCGACGTCGATCCAATCGTCCGTGAGGCCGGCCATCCGATAGGCGAGCCGGTTGTGCGCGGGCGACGTGAAATCCAGCACGCCGAAGTCGAGAGAGACGATCGTGCCGCGATAGTCGAGCTCGACGCGATCGCGCAACCAGAACGGTGTGTCGCCCGCTGCGCGCACGCCGAGCACCTCGATGCTCGTCAGCGCCACACGCGGCGGCTGCGCGTTCTCCGACAGCGCGGCCGGATCGAAGATGTTGAAGCCGCCCGGCCCGCCGAAGCACACGCGCCCGTCGCGCAGCCGAAACGCCGCACCGAACGAGAATTCCTCGCCCTGCAGGCCGTGCTCGCGGTGATACGTCTTGACGGCACGCGTTTCGGGATCGAAGCGCATCAGCCCGGCGTTGCCGCTCAGCCAGAGGCGGCCTCTCGCATCCGGCACGATGCCCCACAACGTGTCGCTCGAGAGACCGTCGGCACGCGACAGGACCTGAAATCCGATTGCGTCCGGTGCCGCTCCGGGATCGACGATGCGCGCAAGCCCCCCGCCGTCGGTCGCGACCCATACGTGCCCGTCACCGTCGACTGCGAGCGCATACACGGTGTTGGCCGGCAACGTGCGCGGGTTGCCGGGGTCGTTGCGGAACACCTTCAGCACCGTGCCGTCCGCGCGCACGAGATCGAGCCCGCCGCCTTCGGTGCCGAGCCACAGATTGCCGTGCGTGTCCTCGGCCATCGCCGTCACGTTAGGGGCGCTGACCTCGCCGGCGGCGGAACCGTACGGAAGCTGGCGAACGGTCCTGGTCGCGGGGTCGAGAACGTTGGCGCCGGCTCCGTACGTGCCGATCCAGATCGCACCGCTGCGCGACTCGAGAATGCTCATGACGCCGTCGGTGGCGAGCGAGCGCGAATCGCCCGGCCGCACGGGAATCGACTCGATGCGGCCGTCCGGCGTCAGCACTTTGAGCGCGTGCCCGATAGTGCCGATCCATAGCGCGCCGCGGCGGTCCTGCTTGAGCGACGTCACGGGGCCGTCGCCAACCGGGTTCTCGCGGCCAACGAGCTTACTGAGAGGCGTGGCAATACCGGTGGCGGCGTCGAAGCGGACCAGCCCGGCGGCGACGGAGGCGATC
>DASQOL010000033.1:0-4626 GCA_035644475.1 Gammaproteobacteria bacterium
GGATCTCGCCGCTGGACGACGTCCCGTTTTGAGCGATCTTCGATGCTGCAGTCCAGCATGCACGTCCACCACTGCAGCTCTACGTGCGCGCACCGCTGCAGCTCTACGTGCGCGCTGACATGTGTGAAGGTAGTCTCGCCATCCTGGACGCTGCGCTCACCTTGTCCATGCTGCGGAAATGGGCTGGTGTTCTCGACCTGCCCGCATTGCACCCACGTTCTACTCGTCTGTGTCGAGCTCGGAACGATCTTCCCGGACCCGCATGACCTCTCGTGCGTATTTCACCCATCGTGAACACCGAAACCGCCGCATCGTGAACACCGAAACCGCGCATGGTGAACGCGTCAGCGATGGTGACGGTGATTGGTTGGACCTATTTCTCGGTGGGCTCCTCGGGCTTGCGGCGAGAAGGTCCCTTTAGCACGAGCCGGTGGGCGGTGTGGATGAGGCGGTCGCAGATCGCATCGGCGTGGGTTGACTCGTTGATGTAGTCGTGGAAGCGCTTCGGGGGGACCTGGCTGCTGATGATGGTGGACCGGGTGTCGTGGCGATCGTCGAGGACCTCGAAGAGATCCCGACGCTCGTTGTCGGTGATCGGGGTCATCGCGAAGTCGTCGATCACGAGCACGTCGGCGCGCGCGATCTTGGCGAGGAGCCGCGCGTACGTTCCATCGGCTCGTGCGAGTGAGAGCTCGGAGAACAGGCGCGCGGCCCGCCGGTAGATCGCACGGTGTCCCTTGCGGCAAGCCTGCTGTGCGAGCGCGCATGCGACGTACGTTTTGCCGGTCCCGGTCGAGCCCGTGACCAGCACGTTCTGGTGCTCGACGACCCAGCGACAGGTGGCGAGCTGGCGGATCTGCGCACGCTCGAGCTCGCGGTTCGCGGGATAGTCGATGTCCTCGATGCACGCGCGAGAGAGGCGTAGCTTGGCTTCACGTAGCGCGGTGGCGAGCCGCTTGTTCTCGCGATGCTGCCACTCGGCGTCGACGAGCATTCCGAAGCGTTCGTCGAAGGCGAGCTTGTGCACGTCGGGCTTGCCTGCCTGCTCGCTCCACGTGGAGGCCATCGCGTCGAGACGCATGGCCTTGAGCTTCTCGTTGGTCGGTTCTATCAGCATGTCTCGGGTCTCCTGATGGTTGGTGATGTCCGAAGTTCGGACTCTTTGCGGTCGCCTGGCTGATTGGTTGATTGAGTAAATGTCCGGCTCCCGGACGGTGGTTGGTGCTCGGTGGTTGGTGCTCGGTGGTGGGTGCTCGGTGGTGGCTGCTCGGTGGTGGCTGCTCGGTGGTGGCTGCTCGGTGGTGGCTGCTGTCGTCCGGGACGCGGACATAGGTAAGTGAATGCGCCGCGGCCTCCTGGTTCAGTTGTAGTAGTCGGCGCCGCGGATGTTCTCGTGGTCGACCGCTGGCGTCGGTTTGTCGGTCTGCGCGGACTCGGTTAGCGGCAACTGGTCGAGTCCGTGCTTCAAGATCGATTCGACGTTCGTGTACGAGCGAGCGCCCGCGACGAGCGCGCGCTCGCAGGCAGCCTCGATCCGGTCACGTGCGTAGCCACGCTCGAGGGTCTTGAGCCCACGGCACGATCGCAGACCGTGCTCCGGGTGCCGGCGTTCGATGAGGATTGCGCGCACGAGCGCGAGCGTGTGTGGGCCGATCTCGGTTGCCCATTCCTCGAAGCTGGCGTCCGACTCCTCGGCGTACTTGCGATGCGACGCCGGCAAGTGCGCCGGGTTCGTCGTCGTCCCGCCGTACTCGAAGCTCCGCACGTGCGACGCGCAGCGCTTGTTCTTGTAGAACACCTCGACGGTCGCCGCCGCGAGGCGGATCCAGACCTCGTCGGTCGCGCGCTGGTACGGTACCGAGTAGTCGTGGTGCTCGACGTTGACGTGGTAGTCGAGCTTGACCGTCGCCCTCGACCAGTCGCCGTGAATGAATCGATCGCGCGGCAGCGCGGTGAGCTCGGGGCGATCGAGTTCCTCGAACAGCTGGCGTCGCGACTTGCCGTACCGCTTCATCACGCGGCCGTTGAGATCGGCGACCAGCAGCGCGATGTGCTCGTTGATCTCGTCGAGCGAGAAGCACGTGATGTTGCGCAGCCTCGCGACGATCCAGCGTTGTGCGATGAGAACGCCGCCCTCGACCTTCGCCTTGTCTCGAGGTTTGAGCGGACGCGCCGGCAAGATCGTCGTCGAGTAGTGCTGCGACCACTCCTCGTAGGTGCGCTGGATCCCGGGCTCGTACCGGCTCGCGACCACGACGCCGCTCTTGAGCTGATCGGGAACGAACGCCCCTGGCGCGCCGCCGAGAAACTCGATGAGCCTGACGTGGCTCGCGATCCAGTCAGCCGATCGCTGGGTCGCCGTCGCCTCGGCGTAGGTGTAGTTCGACGCGCCCATCACCGCCACGAACAGCTCGACCTCGACGCGCTCGCCGGTCGAGCGGTCGACGATCGTCAGCTTGGTTCCGGAGTAGTCGACGAAGCATTTGTCGCCGGCCTTGTGGACCTGGCGCATCGTCACCCTCAGCCGCTCTGCCCACGCGTTGTACAGCTCGACGAACTTCGTGTAGCCGTACCCGTTGGGGTTGGAGAGGAAGTACTCCTCGTGCAGCAGCCGCAGCGTGACGCCCTTGCGCCGTAGCTCGATGTGGATCGCGGCCGGGCTCGGCAGCGGGCGCGGCGCGATCGTCGATGGCGGCCGGTACATCCGCGCCTCGAGCTCCTCCTCGCTCAGCGCCTCCACCTCCTGCCAGCTCGTGATCCCGGCGCGCCGCGCCCGGCCGATGATCTCGCTGACCGTCCCGAGCCCGATGTCGAGCGCGTTGACGACTGCGCGGTGGCTACGGCACTGCTGCCATTTCAGCCGAAGAATCTCCCGGGTCTTTCGCATCGACAGTCGCTCCGTTGGCATGGGCTCCCCGTTTCGGGGCGCCCTCGAAGCACCGTCCACATCGCGGCGTCAGCCGACGCCCACCTGGCGCCGAGCCTCCACCCTCGCTCTGACCGCGGCCGATTGGTCGGACCGCCGTTCATGATCCGCGGTTTCGGCGTTCACGATGCCGCGGTTTCGGCGTTCACGATGCCGCGGTTTCGGCGTTCACGATGCTGTGAATTTCGCACATCACCGCCGCCGCTGCTGGCGCGAACACCTCGAGCGGCGTCGACAACAAGCGCGCTTCGAGCCGCGCCGCGATCTCGTGCACGCGCAGGATGTCGAGGCTCATCCAGTCGGCGTCGCTACGTGTCGGGCGTGCCGGGCGCGGCCCCGGCGGCTTGCTGATCGAGGGGCCGTCGAGCCGGCGCGCGAGTAGCGCCTCCCGTGCGGCTGGGTCCTGCTGAGCGAGGGCGTCGTCGACCAGCGCCTCGGTCTGTCGTACCGTCAAGCCGCGGCGCATCACCACGGCGCTCGCTGCCTGCTGGTTGCCACGTGGCAACCGGCTCACGGCGACCGCCGCGCGCGGCGCGATCAGCCCGAGACGCACGTCGGTCTGCACGAGCGGATCGAGCGCCTCGACCAGCATCAGTCGCCGCCACACCCAGCTTTTGTGCCGATTCATACGACGCGCGATCTCGGGCTGCGGCAACCGATCCTCGCGGTAGAGCGAGCGCACCACCCACGCCTCCTCGAGCTCGGTGAGCCCGCGCCGGTCGTGCAACTCGCGCAGGCGCAGCTTCGCGTCGACGGCCCCGACGTCATCGATGCGCGCGAGCAGCGTCGCCCACCCCAGCGCGCGCGCCGCACGCAGGCGCTTGAAGCCATCGATGATTTCGAGCCCGCCGGGCTCGGCGAACAGCGTCAGCGCGGCGAGCTGCCCGTGCTGCTCGAGCGAGCGGCGGATCGTCGTGAGCGCCTCGGCGTCGCACAAGCGCAACGCGGAGAGCCGCTCGCCAAGCGCGGCGATCTCGACCATGCGCGTCGCGGTGGCGGGCTCGTGCATGGCGGGCACTTCAAGCACCGTGCGCACGTCGAGTCCAGGCTCATGCGTGACTGCTTCCGCCACGATTACGACGAAATCCGTCGTCACTGCCGCTACTTGTGCGCCGAGGGTCAGGCGTGACAGAGACCAGGGCTCCGCCAGATTTTGCCGCGTATCTCCCCAGAGCTCCTCGGAAATCTCGCACCAGGGTGGCGCGTGACCGAGTCAGCGCTCGATCCACGAATTCGCCCACTTCTTCTCGTGATAGCGGGTACTTGCGAGCCGAGGGTGGCGCGTGACATCCGGAGACCGCCGCTCGTCGATCGCGGCTTGCACGCTGCCGCCCGCGCTCGTCTGCGCGCGCCTCGTCGCGATCGCCGCGGCGTCGCTCACGCGCCAGCTTCCGATCACGCACGCCACGACACGCCCGACCGCACACCCGCTGGGTCGCGATCGCCGAGACCGCCGCCACGAACATCCTACGGCACTCGGTACATCGACGGCGCATGCGCAGGAGAGTGCGCCGTCGGCCAGGCTCGTCCCCGGGTGGGTCACGATCCCGCCGCCGCACCCGACCTGATCACGCGGCGGGGTGGATCACGATCCCGCCGCGAAGTGGATCTCTGCTACGCCGCCGCTGAAGAGCAGGTCGCCGATCGCCTTGATCGAAGTGCCCTGGCGCAGCAGATGGACCGCGAGCGAGTGGCGCAGG
>DASQOL010000034.1:0-6248 GCA_035644475.1 Gammaproteobacteria bacterium
CACGCGAAACTTGATCCCGCGCGGCACGACGCAGATCTCGCCCGGCGCGACGTCGAGCACGCCGAGCTCCGTGCGCACGGTCAACCGGCCGAGCTGCGGCGCGATCAAGAGCTCGCCGTCGGCGTCGTAGAAGAACCGGTCGCTCATCGAAGCGTTGGCGGCGTACATGTGCACCGCGCAGCCGGTCTGTTGCGCGGCGTCGCCGTTGCCGCCGAACGTCACGAGGCCGGCGACGAAGTCGGTGGGCGTCTTCGGGATCGGCAGCGGGCGCCAGCGCAGTTGATTCGGCGACGCGGGCACCTCGTCGAACGGCGCGCTGCGCAGCTTGCCGGAGTCGATCGCGCGGAACGGTTTGTGGGTGGCCGACGGGCGGATTCGATACGTCCACGAGCGGCGGCTCTGCCCGCGCGGCGCCGTGAACGCGGTGCCGTTGATCTCCTCGGTGTAGAGGCCGAGCGGGGGCGTCTGCGGATTGCTCCGGCCGATCGGCAGCGCGCCGGGCTCGGCCTCGGTTTGGAACTCGTTGCCGAATCCTGCTTGGTACTGGAGCACTTCGGTCGCCATCGCGGCCGAAGCTAGCATGCGGCGTGTGGCTGCCGCCAGGGCGCACCTGTTCCGCCTCGACGGCTCCGTGCCAGAGTTTCGTCGTGCGCTATAGTTCGGCGCACCCGCGGAGGTGTTCCTTGAAAGCGATTCGAGTGCATGGCTACGGCGGCCCGGACGCGCTGCGCTGCGACGACGTGCCGACGCCCACGCCGGGCGCCGGCGAGGCGTTGGTGAAGATCGCCGCCGCGGGCGTCAACTTCATCGACGTGCAGCACCGCGAGGGCCGCTACAAGGGCACGACGCTGCCGTTCACGGTGGGCTCGGAGGGCGCGGGCACGGTCACGGCCGTCGGTGCCGGCGTTACCGAGGTGGCCGTCGGCGACCGCGTCGGCTACGCGATGGTCGTCGGCAGCTACGCGGAATACGCGGCCGTACCGGCGAAGCGGCTCGTCAAGCTGCCGGCGAACGTCGACTTTCGTACGGCGGCGGCCGTGATGCTGCAGGGCCTCACCGCGCACTACCTCACGCACAGCACGTTTGCGTTGAAGCGCGGCGACGTCGCGCTCGTGCACGCCGCGGCGGGCGGCGCGGGGCAGCTGGTCGTGCAAGTCGCGCGCATTTGCGGCGCCACCGTCTACGGCACCGTGGGGGGCGCCGCCAAGGCCGCGATCGCGCGCGCGGCCGGCGCGCACGAGGTCATCGACTACAAGACCCAGGACTTCGAGGCCGAGGTGAAACGCCTCACGGGCGGCCGCGGCGTCGACGTGGTTTACGATTCGGTGGGCAAAGACACGTTCGACAAGAGCCTGGGGAGCCTCCGGCCGCGCGGAATGCTGGCGCTGTTCGGCTTCTCGAGCGGCCCGGTGGCGCCGTTCGACCCCGCCGTGCTCGGGGCGAAGGGGTCGCTGTTTCTGACGCGCCCCGGCTTGAACCAATACATTGCGACGCGCGAGGAGTTCGTGCAGCGCGCCGCCGACTTGTTCAAGTGGCTCGGCTCGGGCGCGCTCGAGCCGCGCGTCGACCGCGTGCTCCCGCTCGCCGACGCCGCGACCGCGCACCGCGAGCTCGAGGCGCGGCGCACGACCGGCAAGTTGCTGCTCGAGCCCTAGCGGGGGACGCGGTCGTGTCGCCGCCCAACTCGCCTCCGCTTCGGAAGCGCTCGCGCAAGACGCCGCGCCGTGCCGCGGACGCCGATCGCATGCCGCCGCTGCCGGACGCGCGTCTGACGCGAGCGCAGCGGCGCGCGGCGCGCGAGCTCGAGGCCGGCCCGCGCGGCAAGATCATCGGGCCGTTCGTGGCGGCGCTGCGCAGTCCCGAGCTGATGAGCCGCCTGCAGCGGCTCGGCGAGTATCTGCGTTACCACAACGCGCTCGGCCGCCGGCTCACCGAGCTTGCGGTGCTGTTGACGGCACGTGCCTGGACGCAGCAATTCGAGTGGGCGCTGCATGTGGACATCGCGGTCGAAGAGGGCGTGCCGCGCGCGGTCATCGATGCGATCGCCGCGGGCCGTAGGCCCAAGACGCTCGATCCGGCCGATTCGGCCGTCTACGACTTCTTCGTCGAGCTCCGCGACACGCAAGCCGTGAGCGACGCGACCTACGCGCGCGCCGTCGCCGAGCTCGGCGAGGCCGGCGTTATCGATCTCATCGGCGTGATCGGCTATTACTCGACGCTCGCGATGATCATGAACGTGGCGCGCACGCCGCTGCCGCCGGGCCGCACCGCGCAGCTCGTGCCGGCGCCTCCGCGTCGCGAAAAATAGGGACATGTTTGCTTTTTCCGCCGCGCCCCGGCAGCGGTTGGCTCATCGCCGAAAAAGCAAACATGTCCCTATTTTTCTCTTTGCAGCCACACGCGCTGCGAGTACGGGTCGAACGTCACGCGGCCCGCGTCGACGAGGAACGATGCGCCGACGAGAGCGAGCGGAAAGTCCGCTTGGGCAATCCCCGCGCACCCGGCCGCCCGGTCGAGCCGAACGTAGATCAGCGCGTCGGCCGCGCTCACCGCGGCGGAGCCGTCGGTCGCCACGACCTCGAATCGCTGCCCCGGCGGCAGCTTGAGCATCAGCGCCGTCTCGCTCGCGCTCGGAACGCACGCGGACAGGACCGCGTCGCGAATCACGAGCACGTCGAGTCCCGCGCGCAGCAGCGCGGCGCGCAGCTCGCGGAAGTAGGCCTCGTTGATCACGAGCGAATGGCCGAAGGCGTCGTCGCCGAACCCCGGGTCGAGGATGCCGAGCCCGGCCACGGGCCCGAGCCGGATCGGAACGGCGGGCAGCCGATACGGCGTCGCCTTCAGTGCGCGCGGGTCGTTCGCGAAGTAGCCTGCGGCGGAGGCGGCGACGAACCCGTGAGCGCGCATCTGCTCGTCGCTGCAGAGGCGCTGCGACGACGCGCGATAGAGGCTGCCCCCCGCGTAGTCGATGGTGAACGCGGCGGTCGACAGAAGGTCCGTGCCGATGATGCCGGCTTGCCGGAACGGCAGGCCGTCGACGCCGGCGTGGCTCGCCGGGGTCAGCCGCACGGTGGCCCAGTCGCCGAAGAATCGAAAGCCGTCGAAGCGGTCCGCGGTTCCGGCGTTCGGGCGCGGGACGCCGCCCTCGAACGCGGCGGCGTCGACGGTGCTGTAGTTGCTGCCGTGGTCGATCAGGAAGTAGCCCGACGCCGGGCCGATGCTCGCGACCACGTACGGCATCGACTGTGCGACGGTCAGCGGCACGCGGTCGCCGAAGCACTCGTGGAGCGGCGGCGCGGCGTGCGCCGATTGGGCGGCGACCGCGCAAAGTAGGAGCGTCCACCGGAGCGGCTTGGCGCTCACGTTCGTGCGAGCGGGATCGCGGACTCGCCGAGCGTTTTCATGGTGTCTCTCCAACGCGCGGCATTGTAGCGGGCACGCGAGACTGCGCTGGCCGCGGCGCCCCGGCCGCACGGCGCGCAGTGCGAATGCCCCGCTGCCGAAGAGATCGACCTCGTGTGCGGGTCGGTGCCGAGAAGCCCGTGGCGTTCGCCACTACACACAAGACTTGGAATCGCTTCGGTCTTATGCGATAAACGGCCAATTCGCTACAGGTGTACTCGATAGTTTTCTCTCCGCGTCCCGGGCAAAGCTACGTGCATCGAAGATCCAGGAGCTTTTTACAGGGGGCTTTTATGAGCGTCATCGATGTCGGCCGCAAGGCCGTCCTGTTCCTATCCGGCGTGTGTGCGCTGGGGATCACAGCGGAGACAGCGGTCTTCGCGCAAGGCGGACCGCCCGCGCCGGCTCCGCAGCAGACCTTGGAGGAGATTACGGTCACCGGTTCGCGCATTGTCCGCCGCGACTACTCCGCGCAGACCCCGATCGTGACGGTCGAAAAGGAGGCCTTCGAGAACCGGATGAACGTCGGTCTCGAAGCCACGCTGAATCAGTTGCCGCAGTTCAGCGTCGCCGGTTCGCAGTCTGCGCTGAGCAGCGCACAGACGCCGTTTCCCGCGGCCACCGCGGCGCCGGGCGCGGCGACCATCAACCTGCGCAACCTCGGCTTGAACCGCAGCCTCGTGCTGATAGACGGAAAGCGCGTGCAGCCGGCCAACGGCCTGCTCGTCGTCGACGTGAACACGATCCCGTCGGCGGCCCTCGAAAGGGTGGAGGTCATCACGGGTGGCGCCGCGGCGGCCTACGGCGCCGACGCGATCGCCGGCGTCGTCAACTTCATCCTCAAGAAGAATTTCAGCGGCTTCGATGCCAACGTGCGGTACGGCACCACCACGGAGGGAGACGGTAACGAGACCTCGATCAGCGGCCTCTTCGGCGCCGACTTGGGCAATGGCCGCGGCAACGTCATGGTCGGGGCCGACTACAGCAAACGCGACGTCATTCTAGGCAAGGACCGAGACTGGGTCAGGGCAGGCTGGAACGACCCGAACACGAACGGCGGCGGGCTCGGATCGTCGAACCTGTCGCAGTTCGGCGCTCTCTACGTCGACCAGAACGGTCACGTCTTCGATCCCGCCAATCCGGTGGCCTACACCGGCCCGATCGGCGGCAATTCGGGCTTCAAGAAGAACCCCGGCACTCCGCCGACCGGCGGCGCGCTCGGATATAACGACTTCGAGCACAATTACCTGCAGCTGCCGCTCGATCGCTATTCGATGTTCGGCTCCGGTCGCTACGCGCTCACGGACAACGTCGACGCGTTCGTCGACGCTCGGTTCTCGAAAACCTTCGTGACGTCGAAGGGCTTCGTGTCCGGCGTCTTCAACGTCTGGTCGCCGAGTGTTCCATACAACTCTGCTTGCGACGATCCGCGCAAACCGACCTTCGGGCAGTGCGCGTCTCGGCACCCGGTCCCGGGCGAGCTCGCGGCGTTGCTGGATGCGCGCAGAGATTTTCTCGGTAACCCGACCCCGAACGCCGACTGGTTGTACTCCGGTGGGCTGGACTACATACCGAACTTCACGACCGAGACGACGAGCGACGTCTACCAGATCATCGGTGGCCTCAAAGGCGACGCGACGCTCGGCAGTCATGACTGGCACTGGGAGGCGTACGCCTCGCACGGCGACACCACCGTGACCGCACGACAGCCGGAGGGGTTCCCGAACTTCCAGAGAATCAACAACCTGTTCCGGGCCGACCAGTACGGCAAGAACTTCGACATTTCACAAATATCGGCCGTCACGCTCGGCGTGTCGGGCCATTGCACGTCGGGGCTGCCGATCTTCACGCCTGCCGGCCTGCCCGACAACACGCCGTCGGTTTCGAAGGATTGCGCCGACTACATGCTGCTGCGGATGAACGACGTCACCTCGCTGACCCAAGACGTCATAGAAGGGACCGCGTCCGGCTCGATCGCGAAGCTGCCCGCCGGCGACGTGCTACTGGCGTTCGGCGCGGACTACCGCGAGGAGAATTTCCAGTTCAACCCGGACTCCGGCTTCAACGCGAACCAGGACTATCCGAACGTCGTCCAGAACATCATCCTGCCGGTGGCTGTCGACGGCTCCACGGACGTCAAAGAGGTCTTCGCCGAGATGGCGATCCCGCTGGTCGGCGGCGGCAAGTTCGTCAAGTCGTTCGAGCTCGACCCCGGTGTGCGCTACTCCGACTACGACAGCGTCGGTAAGGTCACGACCTGGAAGGCGCTGTTCAACTGGTCGGTGAACGACGCGCTCCGGTTCCGCGGCGGCAAGCAGGTGGCCAACCGCGCGCCGAACATCGCCGAGCTGTTTACGCCGCGAGGCGGAAGCCAGATCGACCTGAGCGCTCCGGACCCCTGCAACAGCCTGCCGATCACCCCGAACCCCTGGGGCAACCGTCCGGAGAATCCGAACCGGTTTAATCTGCAGGCAGCTTGCCAAGCGTTGATGGTGCGCAACGGCGCTCCGGCGAGCTTCTACCAGCCGGGCACGGCGAGCGCCAACAACTATCAGCTCAACGTGTTCGGCTTGACGTTCCCCTTCCCGTTGTCGATCGGGCTCACCGAGGGCAACCCGAAGCTCCAATCCGAGGAATCGGACACGCTCACGTTCGGCGTCGTGCTCGGGTTCGACCGATGGTCGCTCGCGGTCGACTGGTATGACATATGGGGTATCCACTTAGCTCCACCTGCGTCAATATATAGGGGTGAGCCGTTCCGCGGAATCCCTAGCTGCTGGTCGAGATTACCCGCGTACGTGGGACCAGTTCATGGACTGGTTTCCGAACGAAGCTTCATGTGTGCA
>DASQOL010000035.1:0-7217 GCA_035644475.1 Gammaproteobacteria bacterium
GAGCGCGTGGGCGGCATCAATCATTTCCCGCTCCAGGGCCTGGGCGCGAACGGGAGATACCTCCTCCTCGACCGTCCCGACGAGGTTTCTAACTGGGATGACTGGAACCGCTTGGCCGGCGAGCCGTCACGCACGGGAACAGCGCAGTTTCGAGTAGCCAGTCCGGATTACTTCGGCGCCATGGGGATTCGCTTGATCCGCGGTCGTGTTTTTGACGCGCGCGATACGCGTGACGCGCCGCATGTTGCGCTGATCAGCGCCTCGCTCGCCGAGGCGCGCTGGCCCGGCCAAGATCCCCTCGGCAGGCTCATTCAGTTCGGCGGCATGGACGGAGATTTTCGGGCTTTCACGATCGTCGGCATCGTGGCGGACATTCAGGAGCTCGGAATCGGTACGACGCCGCTGCAGACGTTCTACGCGGACCAGCGTCAGCGACCTCGACGCGCAAATGAGTTCCATGTCGTCATCCAGGGCGGAGCTGACTTCGCGGCGCTGACTGCAGCGGCGCGGGGAGTCGCCCAAGAGCTCGATCCGCAGATACCTGTTGCCTTCAAGACGCTTCGGGAAGTCGTCTCCGCATGGATGGCCCAGCGGCAATTTGTCCTGGTTCTGCTGACTCTGTTCGGAATCTTGGCCCTCGTTCTTGCGGCGACGGGTGTTTATGGGGTCGTGGGCTATATGACGGTGCGGCGGACGCCGGAGATCGGCGTGCGCGTTGCGCTCGGCGCGCGCGGCAGCGACGTAGTGCGTTTGCTCGTGCGCCAGGCCGCCGTGATTGCGGTGGGCGGTGTCGCGATCGGCCTGACCGTTGCAATCGCCTTGAGGCGCGTCGTCGCGAGCTGGCTCTATGGCGTGGGCGCGGCCGACCCAATGACATTCGCGGCTGTTGCGGTCGCGATGCTGGCCGTGGCCCTCGTTGCGAGCTGGATACCAGCTTACCGCGCCTCGCGCGCTGACACGATGGAAGCCCTGCGGCACGACTGAGCCCCGTTGCACTTTGCCGTGCCACGCGAACGCGGCGCCGCGCGCGTAAGCTACGCACGCAAGGGTTTCGCCAAGAAGCAACGACAACAAAGGACCTCTCACCCATGACGGCAGCCAAATGGTGGCTACGGATCGTCGGTTCCCTCTACCTGCTCGAGGGCGTCGGGCTCACGCTCATGGCCCTGCTCGCGCCGGACCAATTCGCGGCGACGTGGGCCGTGGCGCCGGTCGGCTCGATCGACGCGCTCGGCGTGCGAGCCGCGCTGATCGGCGGACTGCCGGGCGTCATGACCTGGGTGCTACTCGGCGCAATGATGTGGATCTACTCGCGCACGCCGGCGCGAGCGCGCGTTCTCGTGATCGTCGTCGTGGCGTGGGAGCTGCTGGTCTGGATCCCCACCGACGTGGTGTCCACGCTGCAAGTGTTCGACACCGGAAGAATCGTGCTGAGCACGATCCATGCGGTGATCGGCATTACGGGAATCCTGGTGCTGCGTCGGCTGCCTGCGGGCTGACGGAGCGCCTACGCGTATTCGGCCTCGAGCCGCTTCGCCGCGATCTCGGCTCCGTCCCGGCCGACGTGCCCGGCGAGCGTGCGCGCGCGCGCCGCGACCGCGGGATCGAACACCTCGCTTAGCGCACGAGTCAGCGACTCTTCCGTCATCGCAGTGTGCGGCGTGCTGGCACCGACCCCGAGCTGCACGACCCGCCCGGCCCAATAGAACTGGTCGCCGAACATCGGTGTGATCAACTGCGGGATCCCGGCACGAGCTGCAGCCGCGGTGGTTCCGGCGCCGCCGTGATGGACGACCACCGCGACCCGCGGAAAGAGCACGTCGTGGCTCACGTCGCCGACCGCGATAGCGTCGGACGCATCGTCACCGATCTCGAGGTCGGCCCAACCTTTGGAGACGACGATCCTGCGCCCCGCGGCACGCGCGGCGGCGATCAGCGGACGAGCCGCGTCGCCGGCGGCGGGCATGCTGCCGAAGCCGACGAAGATCGGCGGGTCACCGCGTTCGAGGAATGCCTCGAGATCCGCGGGAAGCGGCGTGGAATCGGCGAGCACCCACGCGCCCGTCTGGAAGATCCGCCGACCCGGAGTGGCCGGCACCGGCGCGAGCGCGGCATCGGCAGCCAGCCAAGTGTGGTCGGTAAGGGTGTAGTCGAGCACGTCGTCGATCGGGCGCATACCGAGCCGGCCGCGGTTGCGGTTGACGCGCTCGAGCGCGCGCTCGTTCCAGGCCTTGGCGGTGCTGTGCCACTGCTCCGCGATGCTCGCGGGCGCAGCCGCGTCGGCGGTCTGGAGCGGCGACGGCGGCGGGGCGAGGTCGGGCGAGGGAAGCGAGTTCGCGGCGTACACCGCCGTCACGCAGCCGATGCCTAAGTGCTCGGCGATCGACGGCGCCGCGTATTGATGCGCGTTGGCGCCGACGATCACGTCGCAACCCTCGGCGGCAGCGCCGACGGTGTCGAACTGGTCCGTGATGAGGTCGGGCATCGACTCGCGCAGCTTGCGCAATTCCTCGGGCGTGAGCGTCGGCATCGCACCGGGCTTGCGCGGGGGCGCGCGCATCTCCACGCCCATGGGTACGGCCTCGAGCCCTAGGCTCTTGGCCCAGGCGACGAAATTCGGCGAGATGCACAGGCGCACCGCGTGACCGCGCTTGCGCAGCTCGAGCGCCAGCGCGAGCGCGGGCTGCACGTCGCCCCGGGTTCCGACCGCGGTCAACAGTGCGCGCATGGGCGCGCCGTCACGCCTTCCGCAAACGCTTCGGCCAGATCCCCGACTTGCCCGGCGACAGAATCCCGTTCGGGTCGATCGCGTCCTTCAACGTCTCGTGGAACCGGCGCGTCGCGTGGTTGTTGAACGAATACATCTCGGCCACCTTGTCCATGAATGCGACGTGCGTGCGGTACTCGGCCCAGCCGTTCGCGGCCGACGCTTCGACGAGCTTGTCGAAGATCAACCGGTTGTTCTTGTTCTGGGCGACGTCCTTCGACATCGGCAAGCCGAACAGCAGCACGAGCGCGCGCGGGTTGTACGACCACGGCAGCGCGGCGAACTGATTGCCGACCGGTAGGTTCAGGTCGGAGTAGAGCTTGCCGTAGACCTTCTGCGCCTTGAACACAGCCTCGCCCGTCATCGGAATGATCGGAGAGAAGCCGAGATGCCCGCCGCCTTGCAGCAACCCGAACACGCCGAGGCTTGGCACGCCGAGCGCGACGCTCAGCGTCGAGTCGTTCTGGTCCACCTCGGCGGGGAACACGTAGCGGCGTCCGTCGACGAACGTGGCGCCGCGGATCGCGCCGAACTTCTCCTTCACGTATTCCCACTGCGCGTCGACGAGCTTCGGCGGTCCCCAGAAGCGGAACTCCGCGCCCCAGTACGGCAGGTTGCGGTCGCGCGCGAGGCGATCGAGCTCGGCGATCGACGGTCCCTTCGGCATCTCGAAGAACGATCCGCCCTGCGACGCGTGATAGTTCAAGAGCGGGCTGTCGAGCAGCATCGTGCCGCGCAAGATGTCGGAGTTGTGCAGGTACGAGTAGGTCTCCATGAACGGCACGAGGTCGTCGTGCAGCGGCACGTTCACGCGGCCGTCGCGATAGGCTTCCGGCGCCGGCATCAGCCACAGTCCCATGCGCGTGACGATGCCGAAGTTCGACTGCGAGAAGAGGCCGTCGACGAGCGGCCCGAAGCCGTACTTGTACTGGTGCCAGACTTCCGAATTCGGCATGCCGCCCATGCCCGTGCGCAGCACCTCGCCGTTCGCGAGCACCACCTCGAGGCCGCAGACCGCGTTCCAGTGGTCCTTCATCGGCGTGCGGCCGCCGCCGCGCTCGAGCGCGTTGCCCATCGGCGAGCCCCAGCCGGGATCGGCGGGGTCGATCCACACCTTGAGCTTGTGCTCCTGGATGTAGCGATAGAGGTCGAAGTAGCTCACGCCGGGCTCGACGACGGCATAGTGATTCTTGTCGTTGACCTCGAGCACGCGGTTCATGCGTTTCAAGTCGACGATCACGCTGCCCGAGTACGCGGGCGACGAGCCGCCGTAGCCCAAGTTGCGGCCGGTCGAGATCGTCCAGAGCGGGATCTTGTAAGTGTTCGCGATTCGTACGACGGCTTGCACCTGCTCCGTGCTGCTCGGCGCAACGGCCGCCGAGGCGACGCGGTCCTCAGCCTCGCCGAAGAAGGGAGAATACGCGTCGCGATAGAGGTTGAGGTCCTCGGCCGACGTGAAAACCCATTCGCTGCCGACCGCGTTCCTGAGTTCTTGGAGCGCTCGCGAAAAGTCGCGTTCGCTGATGCCGGGAGGTGTTGCCATGATCGTGTGCCCTAGTTCTGCGCGAGGCGCAGGTAGTCTCTCACCGGCGTGATCCATCGACCACCGTTTCGTTCGCGTCGGATCACACGGCACCGCGGAGAAGCGCGGGGATCACCGGCCGCGCGTCGCGGAACCCGCTACCTGTCGACGCGGTCGAGCGCTTGACTCTTGCCGCATGACTCTACATTGTAGAGTCGATGGGCGAGCAGATAAATCTCGGTGAATTCGAGCAAGTAGTGCTGCTCGCGATCTTGCGCCTGCGCGATCACGCTTACGGTGCCTCGATACGCGCGGAGATCGCCAAGTGCACTGAACGCGACCCGACACCTGGCGCGCTGTACACAACCCTGGATCGCTTGGAAGACAAGGGTCTGGTGACTACGAATATGGGCGACCCAACGGCGAAGAGAGGCGGGCGACGCAAACGCTTCTATGCGGTTAGTGCCATAGGTGTGCGCGCAGTAGCACGCGCTCAAACGGCGTTTCGTCGGTTACTCCACGGCATCGACATCCCAGGAGTCGCTTGTGTTTACTGACGCCCCGGCGCTCAGACTGCTTTGCTTGGTGACCACGCCGGATCGCGCCGAGGCAATCCTGGGCGACCTAACTGAGGTAGCAAGGTCGCGTGGCAAGGTGTGGTTTTGGACTCAATGGTCACACGCGTTCGCCGCACACGCCTTCAAGACAGTGCGCTCCGCCCCACTGGAATTCGTCTTCCTAGCGATCGGCGGGCTTTCGCTATACACATTCTTGGGATTGACGACGCTCTGGCTCGGGGTGATGAGCCATCCTCGAGCTACCTTCACGACCTCGCCATCACTGTTCCTGCTAAGACTCGTATTCGCCGCGTTTGTAGCAAATCTGCTGACTGGATTGTTCCTGGGCCGCTTTGCCTCGACGCGCGCAATGAACGGAATTACGCCGTTGCTCACGGTGTGGATTGCGTACTACTTACTGTGGCCGCTCATCGGCTTGTTCGCTCTCTCTCTTCCCTGGAGTTTGGTCGGAGCGGGTATTCTGGTGGTTCCCTTCATTAGCATCCTTCCACTGCTAGTTGGCGGCGTCACAGCACGACGGCAGCCGAGCTGATTCGAGCGAGAGCTTCGCGTCCCCTCCACTGACGTGCTAGCGCACGCTCCGACGTAGTCCCACCGGCGATCGCCAGGCTTGACACGCGGCGGTCCGATCATCTATGTTTTAACCGTCTGGTTAAAACGACTGTTTAACTAAGGACAGAGAGTGAGCAGCACGACCAAGAAGCCGCCCCGCCGCCTCGCCGTCGAAGCCGATCCGGCCGAGACGCAAACGAAGATCCTCGACGCGGCTTTCCGCCAGCTAGCGACCAAGGGGTACGCCTCGCTCAGCATGCGCGAGATCGCCAAGGACGCGGGCGTGAACCACGCACTGATCAACTACTACTTTCGCTCGAAGGATCAGCTCGTGATCGCGGTGCTCGACGAGGCGAACCGCCAGCTACTCGAGAGGCAACAACGGATGTACGCGGCACCTAGCACCTTCGCCGAGAAGTGGGCTGAGGCGCGCCGCTTCTACAAGGACGACATCGCTTCGGGATTCGTGCGCGTGCAGGCCGAGCTCTGGGCCGCGAGCATGTCCGACGAGGAGCTGCGCGAGAAGTTCCTGCCCCGCCTCCAGGCCTGGCGCAAGCTCGTGCTCGCCGGCGTCCGCGACGCGTTCGCGGCGCTCGACGCCAAGGGCGTGAAGCTGCCCGCGCCGCTCACGGCCGAGGCTATCGGCTGCTGGATCTCCGAGTTCTGGCTCGGCATGGAGTTCATGGACTTGATCGGCGGCACGCGGGAGCGCGCCGAGCACGCGGCGGCCCTCGACGCCGTCCAGAAGCTGCTCGAGAAGCTCGACGCGCTCATCGGCAACCCCACGTCCTCGAGGAAACGCAAATGAGCACGCGCCTTCCCGAGAGCTTTCGCAAGGTCGTCGGCGATCTGCCAGAGCCCGGCACGCTCGACACCGGCGACGCCCATCCGTTCGAGACGATCACACCCGCGCGCGAGGGCTACGTCGAGCGCGACGGCATCAAGGTTTGGTATGCGGTCTGGGGCGACCGCGGTCCGTGGATCGCGTTCGCTCCGATTTATCAAATCGTGCACTCGCGCATGCTCAAGGCCACGGTGCCGTATCTGTCGCGGCACTTCCGTGTGATCACGATCGACGGCCGCGGCACGGGCCGCTCCGATCGGCCGCTGGACGCGAGCGCCTACAGCGTCGACGAGTACTACGGGGACTACGTCGCGGTGCTCGACGCCGCGGGCGCCGACCGGGTGGCGGCAGTCGCGATCTCGGTCACGACGATGACGGCGGTGCGGCTCGCGGCCGAGCAGCCCGAGCGCGTCTCGCATCTGATCGTCGCCGGCGGCTTCACTGACTACGGCATCGACAATCCCGCGATCGTCGAGCGCATTCGGGCGGAGGAGGGCCTGATGCGGAGCGACTATTCGGAGTATCTGCATCGCTTCTTCTCGCTGTGCTTCAACGAGCCGCACTCGACCAAGCAGTTCGAGGACTCGGTGCGCTTTGCGTGGGCGACGACGAGCGAGGTACTCGACCTCTGCCACAAGGGCTGGGTCCGCGACGGCTACAGCGAATATCTGAAGCGCATTCGCTGCCCGACGCTCGTGATCCACGGCGACGAGGACGGCCGCGTGCCCTTCCCCGCGGGCGAGGCCGTGCATCGCGGCATTCCGCATTCGCAGCTCGTAACGGTGGGCAAAGGCGGCCACCTCACCGCCGCGCGCGATCCCGTGTGCTTCAACCGCTGGGTGCGCGACTTCGTGGCGGGCTCGCCGCGCACGCACAAGTGGGTGCGAGCGATGGGCCGCAAGCGCAAAGCGCTGTTCATCTCGAGCCCGATCGGCTTGGGGCACGTGCAGCGCG
>DASQOL010000036.1:0-3286 GCA_035644475.1 Gammaproteobacteria bacterium
AAGACGCTCAGCACCGGGAACGGCGCCATGCCGCCGAGCGCGCACAGCGAGCCCGCGACCATGGTGTCGCACAACTCGCGCAGCAACGCCGTGTTCGCCGTTTCGTTCTCGCCGCCGCGAATCTTGTCGATGACCTCGACACCCCGCACGGCGCCGATGCGGCACGGTGTGCACTTGCCGCACGACTCGATCGCGCAAAATTCCATCGCGAAGCGCGCTTGTTCGCCCATGTCGACGGTGTCGTCGAACACGACGAGCCCGCCGTGGCCGAGCATCGCGCCCACAGCCGAGAATCGCTCGTAGTCGACCGGCGTATCGAATTGCGACGGAGGCACGTACGCGCCCAGAGGTCCGCCCGCCTGCACGGCGCGGATCGGCCGGCCCGTCGAAGTGCCGCCGCCGAAGTCGTACAAAATTTCGCGGAGCGGCCTGCCGAACGCGAGCTCGATGAGGCCGCCGCGCTTGACGTTGCCGGCGAGCTGGATCGCGATCGTGCCGCGCGAACGCCCCGTGCCGAAGTTCTTGTAGAAGTCGGCGCCCTTGTCGAGGATCACGGGCACGCTCGCGAGCGACAGCACGTTGTTGATGATCGTGGGCTTGCCGAACAAGCCCTTGATCGCGGGCAACGGTGGCCGGTACCGGACCACGCCGCGCTTGCCCTCGAGGCTCTCGAGCAGCGACGTCTCTTCGCCGCAGATGTAAGCGCCGGCGGCCTCGCGCACCTCGAGGTGGAACGCGCGGCCGCTGCCCTGCACGTCGTCGCCGAGCAAGCCGGCCGCGCTCGCGCGCTCGATCGCCGCGCGCATCGTCCGGATGGCCTGCGGGTACTCCGCCCGGATGTAAACGAAGCCTTTGGTCGCGCCGACGGCGATGCCGCCGATCGTCATCCCCTCGACGAGCACGAACGGGTCGCTCTCGAGGATCATGCGGTCGGCAAAGGTGCCCGAGTCGCCTTCGTCGGCGTTGCAAACGACGTACTTCTGGTCCGCCGGCGCGCCGAGCACGGTTTTCCACTTGATGCCGGTCGGGAACGCCGCGCCGCCGCGGCCGCGCAAACCGGAGTCGGTCACGGCCGCGACGATCTGCTCGCCGGTGAGCTGCAGCGCGTTGGCGAGACCGCGGTAACCGCCGTGCGCGCGATAGTCGTCGAGCGAGAGCGGGTCGACGATGCCAACCCTCGCGAACGTCAGGCGGGTCTGCTGCTTCAGGTACTCGATGCTTTCCGTTGGGCCTAGCGCGAGCGCGTGCTTTCCCCCGGCGAGGAACCCCGCGTCGAACAAGGAGCCAACGTCGTCGGGCCCGACCGGACCGTACGCGTGGCGTACTCCGCCGACGAGCACTTCGACGAGCGGCTCGAGCCAATAGAGCCCGCGCGACCCGTTGCGGACGATCTCGACGTCCGCGCCGCGCCGCTTCGCCTCGGCGGCGACCGCGGCGGCGACGTCGTCGGCGCCGAGCGACCGCGCCGCGGTATCGGACGGGACGAAAACCTGGGTCGCGATTGGCATAGCAGCCGTACATGGTCCCGGAGGGATCGGAACCCCGTCCAATCGAAAGAGCGGATCGGCCGATAGAGGCGGTCTATCAGCGAGCGTCGGCGCCGAGATCGCGCTCGAAATCGACGTTCGCGACCGAGCTCAGCAGGGCTGCGCTCATGGGGGAAAGCGGGGCGCGGTCAGAGAGCACGAGGCCGATCGCCTGGGTATGCACGGGCTCGATTATGTCTACCGCAACGAGATCGGCCCCGCTGAAGAACAGTCCGGCAAACGTGTGCGGAACGATGCTCGCCCACTCGCCATGCCGCAGATGCGCAAGAATCGCGAGGAACGAGTTGCTCACGACATCGGGTCTGATATCGACGCCGATCGACGCCGCGACATTGTTGATGATCCGGCGGTTCTGCATGTCTTCGCTCAACAGGCAAAGTCGCTCCGCCGCCACTTGTTTCCAGGTGATCGTGGGGTTGGCCGCGGCCGGATGGCCACGGCGAGCGGCGAACACATAGCGCTCCCAATAGAGGGGCACCTTGCGCACGTTCTGCAGCGGCTCGTTCTCGAGATACGTGACACCGGCATCGAGCTCGAACGCCTCGAGTCCCCTCTCGATCGCGCGCGAGGTCATCGAGCGAACCTCGACGTGCGCCGCCGGGTGCGCCGCGACGAACCGCGACGTGAGGAACGAGACGGCCGACATCGCCGCCGGTATGACTCCGAGACGCAGCGTGCCGGTGAGCCCGCGGCTCAAGCCCGCGAGATCGTCTTTGAGGCTGCCGTAGTCGGCCAAGATCTGCCGGCCCCACAGAAGCAGCTTCTCGCCTTCGTCCGTCAAACGCACGAAGCGGTGATCTCTGATCACCAGCGTCACGCCGAGGTCCTCTTCGAGCTTCTTGATCGCCGCTGTGAGCGTCGGCTGCGTCACGTTGCACGCCTCCGCGGCGCGCGCGAAATGTTGCTCGCGTGCGAGGGCGATGAAGTACGTCAGGTGCCGTATCAGCATGGACGAGCGTTCTACCACATGCGGCGTCGCGAGAGCACTCCCGCACAGCCGCCGCAATCGCCTAAGAGTATCGCGGCCGACTGATCTCGATCCGGACCTGGTATCGTGCGCGCGATGCGGCACACGCTACGAAGGTCCGGGTGAGTGACATAGGCTCCGCGTTCGCCGAGGCCGCACACCTCATCGCGGCAGCGGATACGACACTGTACGGCATCGTTCTGCTCAGCCTCGAGGTCAGCCTGACCGCGGTTGTCGCGGCGACGGTGATCGGCCTGCCGCTGGGCGCCGCACTCGCGATCCGCCGTTTTCCGGGGCGGGCGGTGTTGCTCGTGACGCTGAACGCACTGATGGGCTTGCCTCCCGTCGTCGTCGGGTTGCTGGTGTATCTCCTACTCTCGCGAGCCGGCCCCTTAGGCGAGCTCGGCCTCCTGTTCACGCCCGCGGCGATGGTCATCGCGCAGGCGATACTGGTCACGCCGATCATCGCCGGACTGTCGCGTCAGGTGCTCGAAGATGCGTGGCACGAATACGAGGAGCAGCTGCGCTCGCTCGGCGCGACGGCGCCGATGGCGGCCGCAACGTTGATTTGGGACACGCGTTACTCGCTGGTCACGGTCGTCTTGGCGGGCTTTGGCCGCGCCGCGGCCGAAGTCGGCGCTGTCATGATCGTGGGCGGCAACATCGACGGCGTCACGCGCGTGATGACCACCGCGATCGCGCTCGAGACCACCAAGGGCGACCTGCCGCTCGCCCTCGGGCTGGGCGTGATCCTGCTCACGGTCGTGCTCGC